>CBDUBC010000203.1:0-1501 GCA_965365285.1 uncultured bacterium | reverse complement strand
TTTCTGTTTCTTACAACTTCTCGACCTCCACTTCGATTACGATCTCTGCTTACTTCTCGGTTACGACTTCTATTATTTGCTCTATTTCGAGCTCTAGCAGCGCCTCTTCTTCCATTTGCCTTTTCAATCATTGTTCCATCGTCTGAAGTTGTTGTTTCAGAGGCAAAAGTCTCTGGAGCAAAACTAAGCACAAGAACAAGAGCGAAAAATGATGTCTTAAACATATTTGTCCCCTTTTTTAGTGTTTGTAGGGCCATATAATCTAATTAAAGCTAATAGTTTAAGTAAAATCGTTTAAGAGAGAGTTTTTGTGTTGATTGGTGCCAAAACGACACTTTTTAGAAAAGAATGGTCACCCCAAATTCATTATTAAAGGGGTTATAGTAGTAGTTCACTGTCTGTTCTTCGATTTTTGAAAGGCTTGAAGGAGCAGTCCAAATCTTAATTTCTGAGACAAGTGTTCCAAGAGCAAAGTTTCGAATGGCATCGCTTCGACGATCATCGATCGCCCATATTGCTGCTCCGCCCAATAAATTAACTAGACCTGAAAGGAGATGGTTGGTGAGAGACTTCTCATACGCCTCTCGCTTAATAGCCCTTTTTAGCGCCTGTTCATTACTAGCATAGTCCCCAACTATAGACTTCGTTACAAAAGGGTCTAATAACATAGAACCCAGACCTAGGGCCGACTTAACAAAATCGACACCAGCATCAAATTTTTTGTCATTTTTATCTTCTGAAAAGTAAATATAAGCATTTAAGGCCATCCCTGCAGAGAAGACTCCAATAAAGCTATTATTCCAATAGATTGCTTTCTTTTGCTCAACCTTTAAAATCTTCTCAATTCGAGTGTTTGCCCCGTAGGATACGTTGAAAAAACAAAGTAATATGGTAAGAACGAGGAAACTTTTCATAGCGGACGAGGATGTCAAATGAAGCTTTTTTTGTCACTTTTTTTATTCTGTTTTTTTGCTAACGCATCTGAGCCATGGAGGGTTTATGATCAAGTTAGTCAAAACAAGGAAGCTCCGCGTGCACACTTTTTTCACTACACAACATTAAAAGACGCTTTAGAAAATGTTGAAACAAATTCTAAAAATATCCTTTCTTTAAATGGTCCATGGAATTTTAAATTTTTTGATAATCCCATTTCTGCTAATGAGGCCCTTTTTACGACTGCTCAAGATTGGAAAACAATTGAAGTCCCTTCTAACTGGCAATTTCAAGGGTACGGTAAACCCATTTATCTCAACTGGAGGTCTCCTTTTACCAGTCTGATCATTCCTCGAGTTAAAGCAGAGGGAAATGAAACGGGTATCTACTATAAAACGTTTGAACTTCCCGAGTCTTGGCATGAGAAAAATGTATTTCTCTACTTTGGAGGAGTTCAATCCTCATTAGATCTTTGGGTTAATGGCAATAGAGTTGGATACAGTGAAGATAGCATGTCTCCTGCAGAATTTAATATTTCCCGATATCTTCAAGCAGGTCAAAATGAAAT
>CBDUBC010000202.1:0-1544 GCA_965365285.1 uncultured bacterium | reverse complement strand
CTTCGCGAAGTGGAAAACCTAATTCTAGACGGGCGGATATGCCTCCTTTAGAAGCCGTTATTGAGTTTGGTCCAAAGCTTATTTATCATCTATTCAAATCAGAAGATGGAAATCAAAGGATAGACTTAAATTTTGCCTTTCGATATGGCTTTTCATCAAACCTAAAAAAGTGGCAAGATCTAGGGCTTCAATTTAACCCATTTATTACTTACAAAATAGAAAATTTTTTTCAACCTAAAAGCCTCTTTTTACTTAGTCTTGGAAGTAAATGGAGTACTCAAAAATTAATGAAGTATTATTATCAAGTCGACCCAATTTATGCCACAGAATCTAGAGATGCCTTTAGTGCCAAAAGCGGTCTTCTTGAAATTACTTTAGCGGCTATAGGCTATTATCCTATCTACAAAGATATTATGATTTTTGGAGGAATGATTAAGGGCTTCTACAGTAAGGCCAGTAACCGCAAGAGTCCTCTTTTACCAAAAGATCAAACAACGTCTCTTATCTTGGGAATTTATTGGACTCCTAAAAAGTCTAATGTGCTTGTTTTTGACTAGATGATGTTTTCAAGACTACAAATAAAGAAAAACCCCATGACCATTAAAAATAAATAAACTTCTCTTTGAAAGACTTTAGAAAGGTTTTTTCTTCTTTTGTTTCTTTTTTCTACAGCCGCGGTATGCTTTCTTGCATAGACCTCATATTCTTCGGCCGATAAATTATCTATTCTTATTTTCTTTTTCATAAATTATAGTAATTCAATGTATAGTTTTTTCAGATCAATGATTTATTTGTCTTTAATCGGTATTTTTATTTTTTTATCTATTAGAATTTTTCATGTAGTGAAGTATCGATCCGAATCAAAGGTCCAACTCCTACTCCATAAAAAATATTGCTTTGAAGAAATTAAAGGTCAATTTCCAATCTTTTCTTACCCTGATGATCAATATTGTGTCATTAAGGGTGCCTTTATCACTCCGGGGATCTTTCACGATCGATTTTATTTACCCCGAAAGAACCAGCAAGATATTGAAATTAATACAACCTATTTAGTTAATTTTTATTAAACCTCCTAGAAAAATATTCCGATAATTACACATATGGATAAGAAAGAAATCATACTTGTTGATGACAGCGAGGATACCCTAGAAATTTTAGAACTCTTTATCGAGTCCGAATTTGATCTCCCAATTTTAAGATTTACGGGTGCCAATTCTGCAATTGAACATCTCAAAGAGTCACCAAATGCTGCGATCGTGGTTTCTGATTATAATATGGAAGAGGGAACGGGCGCTGACCTATTTAAATATATTGAAGGGGCTAAAATTGCGGCTCCTTTTATTCTGCTTTGCGGCGAAGCGATTTCCCAAATAGAGTCTAAGCAAGAGTTTGAAAGTCTTAAAAAGAGAAAGGTGACTAATATTATTTCTAAGCCTTTCAAAAAAGATGATCTCGTTAAGGCCATCAAAGAAAATCTCGCTAAGGCACATGAATACTTTGATCTTCCTAACGACAAAGCAAGTGCTACAAGTATTGAAAAACCT
>CBDUBC010000201.1:0-1559 GCA_965365285.1 uncultured bacterium | reverse complement strand
CCTTTGGTGCTCAAGGTAAAGGATGGGAGGATCGAAAGAAAAGAGTTGCTCTTTATCTTAAAAAAGCTGCTATTTATGGTGCGACCTTACCTGTTAGTTTATTAGGCAAAAGGCTTCCAGCGAAGGACGATATCATTGTTGCTCGAATGAAATATCACGATTGGCTAAAACTTCAAGAGGCCCAGGCAAAAGGACCTAAGGAACTTGTCAAGGCCTATGGAAGGTTCTTTGAAACGGGAGACTATACCGATGAGATGATGAAACTTATGAGAATCGTTCTCTCAGGTGAGAGAATACCGTTTACAGGATCTGCGAATAACTCCCTTATTTTACAACATAATATATTTAGAAGTGATGATGAAATTATTTTTAACGATCCGGCACTTACTAATTTTGCTCGTGTATTTGAGAATCTACGAGAAGAGAATATTCGAAAGCAGGGTATCGCAGTGAGTGGTTTAAGTGCTCGTATCATAGGAAAAGAATACATCCGAATCTCTTTCTTTCTAGAGAAAGAACCTGAGAGTGTCTTTTTTAGTCTTGCCTCAGCTAATTTTTTAGGATTTTTTACGAATAAGAGTTTATCGGTTATGGCGATAGAGAATAAAGATGGTCGTTTTAAAAAGGGATATAATGTTATTCAAGTAAAGTTTAATAATAAAAAACACTATCTTTATCCCTTGTACTCAAAAATAAAGCCTGTAAGGAGATTTTTCTTTAATGGGTATGCTTTAGGTGTAGCTGCCTCTAAAGACATGAAAAACTATGGTCTCATGGACTATATCCGCTTTGATTCTATGATTATCAATAATGATAATTTAGAAAGTTTTAATAAAACGACGATTAAGGAAGAAGATATTTGCGTGGGAAGGTTTGCAAGTGAACTTATTCTTTTATTAGGTGATGAGCCTTTAAGAATGTGTCCCATAGATTTAAGAGATGAAAAAGGAATTTGCAAGAAGGGAAAGGGTTTTATTCCTTATAGTTGGTTTAAAAATAGATCTTTAGAAGATAATCTTAAAGAGCGAGATAAATGGATTATTTCCAATTGTCCAGTTTTAGATAAAGCAGATAAAATAAAGAAATTTATTTCAAAAACCACTGTTTGTGCCGGTCGTACTGGTAGGGATATTACAAATCTCTTAAAAGAAGATGAACCATTTTATGTTTGTCCACCGGATGCGCCAAGGGACGAAAGGGATTTTTGTCAAACAGGTTTCATTCCCTATGTTTACTACCCTTATGGATTTAAGGAAAATAATATAAGAAAGCGAAATGAGTGGATTTTGCAATACTGTCCTATTAGTGAACAGGCCCTTCGGAAACAGTTAGTTGCCGACCTAGTTGCTGGAAAAACGTTACAAGAGAGTACTAAAAAAAATATAGATCTCTTAAGGGGACCAACGGGAAATAATTTTAAAGGTTTCTTTATCAAGGAATGGTTAATATTACTTCTTATCGGGCTTGCTATTCTTCAAGCTGTCAACAAAATTACCGGTACCAATACCTTGGATGATTTTGGTTTTACCGTTCATATGTAATTCAAAACGAAAATCATT
>CBDUBC010000200.1:0-1674 GCA_965365285.1 uncultured bacterium | reverse complement strand
TTACCTGAAATACTAGGGTGAATTTAATCTCCCGTTCCTTCAGTCGTTTGCGTCCCAGTAGTAATCACATTGTGGTACAGAATCCTTGATGGTCTCTACCAGTTCTAATTTCCACTCGGCATCCAATGTCTGATGCTTTTTAATCCGAAAGATTATAGCATCAGCATCCTGACATGCCAGCGTTGAATAGAGAAGTAATTCTACCATGGGATGAACGCTCCGTTCCGCGACTTACTTGCGTCCTGTGGCGTCTTTCTAGGCTATGTGCCTAGCGACTACCACTTGGATGAACGTAGGTCTATTATAGACCTTATGCCATATTTAGTCAAGGATTTTCAAAAAACCCTACAGGTCAATTTTTTCCTGGAGAATTTTTTGCCCCATTTTTGAAATCACTTTCGCTTTTTAGTTTCGGGTGCTTTGTATCCCCACATCTTAGGACTCACCGTTCCCTCAGTCCACTTCATTGCTCTAAAATCACGATACTTATCCCAATAGTGATCAAAAATATCTACCTGAAGTCCTTGAACTACATCATATTTTTTTTCTCCATTATCACCATAAGTTACGAGATAAGAATCTCGCGGAAGACTTCTGTCTTCCGCAGCGGATGGATCACAATTTACATTAATAATATTAATTCCTTTTCCCATATCAAGAACGCCCACCCCATTTAATATCTGGATAAGCTTGGGACACAATATTTTTTGTGATCTTATATTTCTCTTCCAATCTTTTATCTTTACATAAACAAACAATCTCTGCCTCTAGAGGATGCAAACCCTGAAGCATGTTAATAAACATCGTTTCCCTACGAAGATTGCTCAATCCAGGGTTTCCACCTTTAATAAAGTTATAAAATCTTTCATACTCTTTACGAATCGATGATTTACCCTGATCCTGTGATCCAAGAGAACTAGAATTGAGTTCTCCCATTTTACCAACAGCATCATCAATTTTTTGACTCACTGTTCCACTAAATGAATTCTGTTCGCCAACAGAAGCATAAGGAACTTCGCCTTCAGGAAGAACACTGATTACAGTTTCATCGAAGTTCCAAATAAAAATTGCTTTCAAAGACATGTGCTCAAAAGTTTTAAGGACTTCTACTTTTTTAGCAGCACTTCTTTGCTTTGATGCTAGGTTTAAAATTTCAAAAATAAAAGGATTTGCTGGAAGCAGATCTTTACTAATCGTAGTCTTCGTTTTGGTCGTCATAATCGTTTTCAAATCTCACTGCAAGAATTTCGTCTGGTATAATGTTTCCATTTGAATCATACATTTCTGGATGAAACTTTGGAGTATCGTGATAATTCATTAGGTATTCTCTAGCAACCCACCCAACAGTAACTCCAACTATAAAGAGAACTAGTCCAACAAATGATCCGAGAACTAAACTGGTTGCTAACATTTTTTTTTCTCCGAGAAGTTACTATCTTTTCCTAAAGGTTAAGGAAAATTCGAAATAGATGGTTACTTCCCTTCTAAGAAAGCAAACCAACTTTTCAAAAATTATGTGATAATTTTTAGGTTGCTTTCTTTTACCTCCATTAAGTAATAGTTCAAATCCACGATTTACCTGGATATTTTTATTTATATTGCTTTCCATTAAGAATTTTAGTTTCTTTCAAGAAGTTGACAGTCTCTTTACACCCTCCCAATTTTTCTTCTCCA
>CBDUBC010000199.1:0-1687 GCA_965365285.1 uncultured bacterium | reverse complement strand
CAACGCACAGATTCTTAAAGAGCATTGGGAGAGTCAGCGGCAGTCGACTTAGGTTGTTTCCGTTTCTAAATTTTAAGCTCCTTTTTCACTAGCTCTATGGTTTTTTTCGTGTCCTCCAATGCTTGTTTTATAACTCCCCTGAAAAATAGTCTTTGAAGATTGGTCGTGCGTAGAATAGAATTGAAATAGGGATCCGAAAGGACAGAATCATAGTTATAAGCAGTATACAGAACCCTATCTCCTCCAGAAGAACTACTGAAATTACGCAGTAGGTATTCTTTCGTATTATCATCTATACTCCAAGTGAAATATCGTTCCATTAACATAAAGGTATCTTCATATAAAGATAGAATACTGTTCTTGAGTTCTTTGTTTTTTACAATATCCACACCTCTATTTTTCAATGTTTCATAGCCTACTTTTTTAACCTGAATATTGCCATGTGCATGCAATATAGATAGGTGCAAACTTCTCTTCAAAACTTCTGGTTTCCTGGCCTGTGTCTCTATCAAATCAATAACAGTATCCGTATACGTATTGAGCAGATCGATAAGATCAACAGATTCAATTAGATCCGATTCAATCTCTTTTAAATTTGAATAGATTTCTACCAAAGTTTCTCTTTCGAGATTTCTCGTTTTTCTATTCTCATTCCAATTATTGATCTGCAGTGCAATCAATATCCCAATCACCACCAACACGATCTCTCCGATAGCATATCTGGAATACTTGAAGAATTGGTTCTCTGCGGCAAGTCGCCAGCGTATTTTACGGAAGAAGGGAAGCATTTGTTTGGTTGTTGAGCTTCAAGGTACGAAAAAAGAAAAACCCCTCAATTTCTGGAAAGGATCTGTAGTCTTATTAATTTCAAAGGTTCTGAGAACGAACCTGATATATAATTGCAATGTATTCATGATAGTAAGATTTGAATTAATAAAATATTGCACACCTCGATGCACATCTTTCAAGGCTGCATATAGTGTTAAGATGGGTTGCCTCCCGGAAGGGATAATTGGGCTTAATCTCTAGTAAATAAGGCGTGAAGATAGGTGGTGCGAGCGTAGCGAATAAAGTGCTACTTAGTGTCTGAAAACAAAAAAACCTCAGTGGAAACTGAAGTTTTTCATTAGCTAACTATATAAATCTTAAAGACTTACGTTAACAACACAACTATTTTCTTTGCGGTCTGGACGGGACTCGACGCCACTCTCTAAAGGTTTAATATTTAGGTGTTTAATTTTTTATGTAGTGGTGATTCTCCTTATTTCACCCCTCAAAAAGTGAATTTTCGTACCTTGAAGCATCAACAACCCAACCGATGCTTCCTTTCTTCCATTACTCTGTTTCACAAAAAATAAAGAGCGCTTCTGTCCTTATAGCAGAGTCTAGAAACGGATCTGATGAAGTATAAGGGAAGAAGGAACAGTTGTAAAAATAAACACTATAGAACCGATTTTTACTAGTTGTGGTACATATGAAAGAGCTAAAAATGGATAAAGAATTAAAAGCTGATTATTGTATTCTCGGGGCAGGCATTGCAGGAATTTTGGCAGCAAGCAAATTGGCGTCTTCTGGTAAAAAGATAATTATCATAGATCAGGGTCCTCGATTTTCAGAAGAGGATCGCGCCAACTTTTTAATAAAAAGCAAGAAGTAACTGACTCTTTATATGACCGAATTGGTGGGG
>CBDUBC010000198.1:0-1749 GCA_965365285.1 uncultured bacterium | reverse complement strand
TATCCATAGTGGCTGAAGCGGGGGTGGGCAAATCAAGACTTTTATATGAGTTTAGGAAAGCGGTTTCCAGTGAGAATGTGGTTTTTTTGGAAGGAAGGTGTCTGTCTTACAGTAGAAGCGTGGCTTTTTTCCCAATAATAGACATCCTAAGGGCCAACTTCGACATCACGGAGAAAGACAGAGACGACGAAATCAGGGAAAAAGTTAAAAAGGGAATCAAAATAGTGAAGGCGGAGGAGACTTCAATATTGCCCTATCTTCTGGAACTTTTCTCAGTGAAAGACAGCGGTTTTGATAAATTTTCCTTAAGTCCTGAGGGCAAAAAAGATCGGATTATGGAAGCAGTAAAACAAATCACGCTTATGGGTTCAGAAATTCAACCACTGATATTTGCTTATGAAGATTTGCACTGGATGGATAAAAGCTCAGAGGACCTACTGAAACTCGTTTTAGAAAGTATCCCCGGGGCGAGAATATTAATGATCTTCACCTACCGCCCGGAATATGTGCACACCTGGGGAGGAAAATCATATCACAGTCAGGTGACACTGAATCGACTCTCCAACCGTGAAAGCCTGCTAATGGTAAACAACCTGCTGGGTTCAGAAGAGATCGATGGATATCTTGAAAACCTGATATTAGAGAAAACGGAAGGTATTCCTTTTTTTATCGAGGAGTTTGTTAAATCCCTAAAAGATTTAAAAATCATTGAGGTTAAGGGCAACAGATATTATCTGGCAGGAGATATTCAGGAGGTAACCCTTCCGTCTACGATCCAGGACGTCATCATGACGAGGGTAGACTCACTTCCAGAGGGGGCCAAAGAACTGCTTCAAACCGGTTCTGTGATTGAAAGGGAATTTAGCTACAAATTGATAAAACAGGCGACAAACTTGTCGCAAGAGGAATTGTTAGGCTTCCTGTCGGCCTTAAAAGATGCAGAGCTTCTTTACGAAAGGGGAATTTATCCCGAATCTATCTATATCTTTAAGCATGCACTGACCCGTGAAGTGGTTTATGGTTCCATACTGAGCAAGAGAAAGAGGGTTCTTCATGAAAAAATAGCCAATAGCATTGAAGATTTGTATAAAGATAATCTTGAGGAATACTATGGAGTATTAGTCGAACATTTTATCATTAGCGAGAATTACAAAAAAGGTGCCGAGTACTCAAGACTTGCAGGAAAAAAAGCTGAAAAAACCGCCTCGTTTATCGACGCTATTTCATATAGTGAAAAAAGAATAGCCTGTCTTGAAAAGTTACCCATGTCAGAAAATCTTCAAAAAAAGATCATCGATTCAAGGGTAAGCCTTGGGCTTTATATTTCCCAATTGGGTCGTCTTGCAGAAGCAAAAGAATCCATTGATCCGATTATTGAAGTAGCTTTAAAAAGCGGTTATCAAAAGAGACTCTCTCAGGTATACACTATAATAGGACTCTACAACAGTAGTATTGAAGAGGACTTCACCAAAGCACGAAGTCATTTGGAAGAGGCCTTACGGATCTCCAAAGAAAGAAACGATGTGGTTTCACTGTTCTTTGCAAGCTACTGGTTGTCAATTGCGCTTAATTATAATTGCGAATTTGAAAGAGCAATCTCCCATGTCAAAACAGCTCTCGATATTAATGAGGCTGCAAATATCCTCTGGGGTGTTGTAACGATGAAATGCCAATTAAGTATATATTACGATCTACAGGGGAAAATTGATTTAGGATACCAAAACAGTCATGAGGCTTTAACAATTGCCG
>CBDUBC010000197.1:0-1804 GCA_965365285.1 uncultured bacterium | reverse complement strand
GTGAGTCTCACAGTTTGCCTTCCTTGTCTTACGTTACCAGAACGTTTAACAGAGGCAACATTTTGCGTCGGTCTATTTATCGACGTTTGTGATTCTTTTGTATCAAATTTATGCGGAAATTCAAGTCTTATTCTTTTATCAACTTCTGCATAATATTCATCAGTTTGAGGATCAAAACCTTCTCTTTCAACTAAATCCTTATGAATTTCAAAGGCAGTAAAGGTCATGGCTCTATCTTTGCCAAACCAAGTATTTCTACCTGCCCAGTCTTCAGCTCTTGGATCCGGTGAAGGAAGCTCTTGAGGTGTGCTTTCTGGAAGATTTGCTGCATCCGATAACTTTGGTGCAGGCTCTTCTTTTTTGATTGATTGCTGCTCTTTTAAAGCAGTGAGTCTAGCTTCATCAATTGATAAAGCAGCGATTTTCTTCTGAGCTTCAATTTGAGCTGCAGCATCAGCATTCTCGATGGCTGTTGCTAGTTCTCTTTGAGCAGAATCTAAACCAGTTTTAACTCTTGTTTCAAACTGCTTAACATAATCTTCATTAACTTTTGAAAATTTAGTTTCAGTAGTTTGTCTTTTAGCTTCGACGCCCTTCGCATAGTCCAGTGCCGCTTTCTCTCTTCGCTCTGCTTCTCTTAACTTACGAGTAAGTTTTGCGATTCTAGATTGAACACCTTTACTATATTCTTCTAGTTTGTCGTCCTTTTTTTCCTCTTGTTTTTTCTCTACTTCTCCACCTTGATCTAATTCTTGTTTCGTTTCTACTGTTTCTTGTTCCGTGTTACTTGTTTCTTGATCATTCGATTCAGCTGTTTCAACAACAGCTTCATCTTTTGTTTCTTCAATCTCTACTTCAGCATCAGGTCCTGATGTGTCGATAGGGACTAATTTATCTTCGTCTGGCATAGCTACTCCTTCCTATGTTTAGAACTCATGCAAGATGTCCTCTGGACTATCAATTGTTGCTAAAACTTCATCGTCGTTTAGCATACGAATCTCCCCACCTTCGATCTTAACTCGGCTGCCTGCATAACGTGCAAACATAACCCAATCGTTGACCTTGCACCATGGACCTTCAGGATACCTCTCCTTATCCTTATAACATTGAGGACCCATAGCTAAAACTAACCCTACTTGTGAAGCAACTTGTTGTCGCTCTAAAGTATCTTCGGCTAGTATTACACCACCTTTAGTTTTCTCTTTCATTTTGAAAGGTAAGACTAAAAGTCTCCAGCCCGTAGGCTTCGGTAATTTTGCTTCTTCTTGTTTTTCTAATTTATCTTCTGATTTTTTTACGCCGACTAATTCATTATCCGGCATTATGATCTTTCGATCTGATGTCGATGATTGTTCCCTTAGTTTCATTTTGCTCCTTATCTTCTAGCAGGTTAGAGAGTTCCTGTAGTGTTGCCTCATAGGCGTTTATTTGTCCTATTATATACTTATAATTCTCCATACTGTCAACCCCACCAGAAGTGACGTTTACTGACAAAGAATCAATTCTTGTTTTTAAGAATTTTATTAATCTATTTATTGTTGTTTCTAATTGCATTTATATCCGCTACCTTTCCTTTATTTTCGCCTTTCTTAATAACATATTTCTGAGTCCCATTAGCCCCAGTTTCTACTTCTTTTTTTAAATCTTTAAATAAAGATCGTTGTTTACTTTCTTTTTCTTTTTTTTGAAGAAAAGATTCTATTGTTTTTGAGTCTCTCATAAGCCTCCTCTATTGCAATAAAAAAGTTATCAATTGCACCTAATATTTTATACATAAAATTATCAAACATTAGCAATTCCACTT
>CBDUBC010000196.1:0-1877 GCA_965365285.1 uncultured bacterium | reverse complement strand
TCTGGCTCAAGAGCTTTATACCTACGAAGGAAAAGAAGTTGTTCTTTTTTACACCCAGCATTTAGTCGGATGGCCAAGAGATACGAATTACGTTGTGACAGCATGGAAACCAAAGGAAGTGCCAGCTAAGGCCCAGTTGGAAAATGTCGTTGAGGGATCTGCCTCTTTACAATTATTATCCAAAAACCTTTTTTGTTCTTTCCTTGGAGCAATCTACACAGATCAGGAATTATACGAAAAAGTGAAGGACCATATTACTAAAAATAATCCTTTCCTTCTTGCTCAATATAAAAAGTGTAATGTCTAACCGAGAATTGCACCTAAGCTTTGTTTAAGCAGTGCTTTGTCTAGAGGTTTGGTGAGGAAGTCTTTTGCTCCAAGTTCTGAGCATTGCTGTTTAACACTTATTTGAATATCTGCGGAAAGAACGATGGTTGGGATAAGGATTCCCTTCTCCCTCAGTGCAGTGAGAAGAGAGATTCCATCCATTTCAGGCATAAGCAAATCGGTTAGAATAAGGTCAACGCTATCACCTTCTAAAATCTCAAGTGCCTTCACGCCATTTTCGGCTTGGAGAATGTCATGGCCCCATTCAGTTAAACTTCGAACAATACCTTTTCTTTGATACAGCGAGTCCTCAACAACTAATATTTTCGCCATGCAAGATCCTTTTCCGCTTGATTTGTTAATTTTAACCTCCCTTGCGGTAAAATTAAATAGGTAAAATTTTGTTTGACTTACCCAACTTTTATTTTATATAACTAAGTTATGTATGTATGCTTATGCTTATCCATTAAATCTGAGGCAATTAACCGTTTGATAAAAAAGGGTATGACTCAAGAACAAGCGGTTAAAAAGCTTAAAATAGGCTCCGATTGCGGGGGCTGCGTTAAAAAGCTTACAAAAACCTCTAAGAAGTAAAGCCTTGGCACCTAGAGGCTAAAACTCTAAAATCCCTCCATGATAGAAAAAAATGATCTGCTAATTGAATCTTTTCCTATGGGCAGTTTTGCCTGTAATTGTTCCCTCATATACAATAAAAACACTAGAGAGTGTATCGCTATTGATCCTGGTAATGACTATAGCTCTTTTATGGAACTTATTCGTTCTCGTGACCTTAAAGTAAAAAAACTTCTGCACACTCATGCCCACTTTGATCATATTGGACAAAGCAAAGAGATCAAGGATGCTACAGGTGCAGAGATCTATCTCCATAAAAATGATGACCTTCTTTACAAGGGACTAAAACAGCAGGCCATGTTTTTTGGAGAAACTGTAGGAGAAGTAGGTATTGTTGATCAATGGATTGAAGATACTCAAGAGTTTTCAATTGAAGATGATGGGTTAAAAAAGGTTTTTAAAGCATTTCATACTCCAGGGCACACGCCTGGTTCTTGTTGTTTTTATACCGAGGACCTCGAGCTACCTCTTCTTTTTTCTGGCGACACACTTTTCAAGGGCTCTATCGGAAGAACTGATTTTCCTGGTGGAAGCTATGACGAAATCATGAAATCGATTAAGCAGAGATTGTTGTTACTTCCTGAAGAAACAAATATCATCACAGGTCACGGGCCAAAAACAAGTATTTATGACGAGAAAAAGCATAATCCCTTCTTAAACTAAATCCACTTGGTGTTTTTTTTATTAAAAAAATCCACGTGGCGTAGAAAGTAAGACCTCACTCTGCCCATTCTTGAAAGAGAAAACTACATTGGACTCACAACAAGAGAATAATAAACATTCTCTTCAAACAAGGAGTACCAATGAAAATATCTCTTACAAAATCTTTTAAAGCTCTTGCTCTTGTAGCAACTCTTGCAACTTCAGTTGCTCAGGCCGATGACATTTATCTCGGTGAACCAGGCTATGGTGGAACG
>CBDUBC010000195.1:0-1891 GCA_965365285.1 uncultured bacterium | reverse complement strand
ATCTTCTAGCCTAAGAAAGAGTGAGGTCCCTAAAAGAAAGAAGCTAATTCCAAAGCTTTCACTAGAAGTTCTGGCAAAGATATAGGGGGTAAACCAGCTCAGCGACATGAGAGCGTAAGCAATGGTGGCGTATTTTTCAGAAAACCATTTTCTTAGAACTGGAATAAATTGATAGAGAGCAAAGACTCCAAAGAGGCTTGTGAGAATTCTTAAAAAGGTAACGAGGGCGAATGGGTCTTTTATAAAAAAGAAGAGCTTTGAGAGATAATAATAAGTGAAGGGCTGAAACCAGGGTCTAATTTTTTCGCGGTATTCCCAAGCGAGCTCGCCCCCACTGATTCCCCCGTGCTTAAGATTCATAAATTCAATAATCTGAAAATGTTCGTCAAAATGCTGAAAGCCGGTACTAAAAATACCTGCAAGCACATGTAAAACAATAGAGATAAGAAGGATCTTTTTCATAGTTTTCTAAAAACTCCGATCACGCTCGTTCCAAAAAAATTAAAGCCCCCAAGTCTATTTTCTAGTTTTCCTAAAAAGGAGAGAATCCAATTAATGGGTTTTGGAGGAAGCTTTAGGTCTTGATTCTTTCCACCTTTACTGAGTTTTCGAATGAGATAGACTAGGGGAAAAATAAAGCTAAAGGCGTAGCTGACTTTAACGGGTTCAAAGCCTGCTTCTTTAAGAACGTTTATGAGTTCTTTTTTTGTATAGCGTCTTTTATGCTCTAAAAATTCATCGTGATAAGACCATAAACTCATAAAAGCGGGAACAGTGATAAAGAGAAGTCCACCTTTATCCAGGGACTCACTCCATTGCTTTAGCGCTCCTTTTTCATCTTCGATATGTTCAAGCACATCCATAGCGATGGCCATATCGCCTTTTTCCCTCGTGAATTCATTTGTAAGGGTCACCTTACGAGGGGTCCAGTCCAGTTTAAAATCACTGGTGAGATTAGGATCAATCCCCTTAAGAGTTTCAATCGAATTTTTAAATTTAGATTTATTCTGTAGATACCAAAGGTTCTGAGCGGTGCCACAGCCGTATTCAATCAGTTTTAGATTTTTTCTTTTAGTGAACTTTAACGCTGTATCAATGTACTCAAAGCGCGTCTTGATCCACCAATGCTCTCTTTCTTCTTTGGGATTAAATCCTTCTAATTCCTTGATATCCACTTACCTATACCTTCGATAGATTTTAAACATCTCAAGTGGCGCTTTTAAAAAATCAAAAGCACTGAGTTTACTACCCTTTTCATCTCGCCATTTTTCAAGTGGATATTCCACCACCCTAGAAATCAGTTCTGGACCTCGAATCTTTTTCATTCTAAATAAAAGCTCCACATCAAAGATCCAGTAGCTGATAAATTTTTCTTTAAAGATCTGCTCAGCAATCTCTTTTCTGAAAATCTTTGCTCCACATTGAGTGTCATAGACAGGAATATCGAGAAGCTTTGAAGCGACGGTCGCAAAGACTCGACCGAGGATATGGCGATACCATTTTCGTTCAATATTTCCTCCGAGTCTTAAAACTCGGCTACCCATCACGAGATCTGTATTTTCCTTAAAAGCATTTTGAAGACGAGAGACTTGATTGAGAGGAGTGGCGAGATCCGCATCAAGATAACCAATAAAGTCATATCCCATTTCAATGGCCTTAAGGACTCCTTGCCTAACGGCCTCGGCTTTTCCGGCATTGTTTACACAGTTTAAAAAAGAGGCGCCCTCATTTTGAGAAAAATCTTCTAAGAGTGCTTTCGTCCCATCTCGGCTTCCATCATTTACAAAGAGCATATCTACTTCAGGAAGATATTTTTTAAATTCTTCTAATTTGAGACGTCCTTCTTCGTTATAACACGGAATGACGAGGCAGGTCTTAATCATTCTTTGAC
>CBDUBC010000194.1:0-1907 GCA_965365285.1 uncultured bacterium | reverse complement strand
TAGAACTTACAAGAATTTGGTATGGTGCCGGGATCAAGGCGAATGATCCTCTTCGTGAAGGTCAGGTACAAAAAATTCTTTTGGATAAATTGATTTCTTCTTTTAGGAAGTTTGATCCCGAAAAACCTCTGGCCGAATTTCTCATTCGACTGGTAAAATCCTTAACCGATGAAGAGCTCAAATATCTTCTTAGTACGACTTCTTATCCTCAGGATATTGAAACTCTCGTAAATTTTAATGAGACGATGCCGCTTCTAGTGAAGTTTCTTTATGAAATTGATCCAAGAGAAGACTTCTGGGCCCAGCCTGGTGCTGAAATTTTTAAAATTCTTCTTCGAAGAGAAAACGTTCGGGCCATGATTGATGTCATGGCGCCTTTTAATGATAAAGAGATCGCCGACGGACTTCTGGCCATTAGAGAAGAGGTTCTTTCTGCAGGAACGACGAGTGATCAAGTTGAACTTTTAGGAGATTTATCAAATTTTCTGATGGAAATCCTTTTTAGAGAAAATACTGAAAATGGAAAGCCGATAGCGGATAAAGTCGAGAACTCTCTAATAACGATCATCAACGACTCTTACTTACCTAGTGATATTGAGAGGATTAACACGGTTCTTGATTTTTATGCTAAAAAAGATCTGCTTGATTTCTCTAACCAAGCGGCCCCGGCCTTTAGTTCTCAATTAAGACCACTTATTCGTTTTGGAATTCAAGATGCTTATAAGGCCGTGGTGGAGTATCAGAATTACTTTAAAAAAGAAGAAAATGATTTCACCAATGAGCCTTATTTAAAGAAAATTCTAAGTGGACTTTTAAGACCTTTCATTGAGCTTGATGAGAAAATCACTTCAGTCGCAGCCAATGAAGTCAATCAACTCTTTCAAGATCCGCTAAGTGGTAGTTGGGAAAAGGTTTACAAAAAGGTTCTTTTTGAAAAGAAGTACAATTCTCATCTGCTTAGGACTATGAAGACTTTAGGTAAAATTGATAATCAAGTTATTCTCAATGCTATGGAAGAAAGTAATAAACTTCTTCCTGAAACCCATACGCTTGTTAAGTTTGTTTGGAATAATATGCAATGGGAAGAGGATACGAGTAAGGACACTATTTACGCTTTTGGAACAGTTTTTCGATTGAGTGGTGGACCTGATGACTTACTGAATAAAAATGTTGATTTAATGAAAGAATGGCTTTTCAGACCTAATTAACTTTGAAAAGCTAATCATAAAAAGGAGTTCTTTATGAAAAGACTATTAATTGCACTATTGGCCGTTTATTCATCTATGGCCATGACAATGGAAGACCCAACGGTCCTCCCAGAAGTTCCAGCTGGATGTTTCGATGAAGAAATTTTCTGTCACAATTGGTCCATCCTAAGCAGAAGAGACGACTCTAATCCACATGGAAAAAGAGTAACCAGAATTCGATTCTTCGCTAAGCTAGACTCTTATGAATTTGAATCTCACCACGATATTGTAGCTCGATTTAAAGATGCTCCTGCGTGGATTGATTACACAAGCTACACTGACGTCGTAAATATCTATAAGTCAGTCATGCACAATTCTACTGTCGATGAACTTGGAAGAATCGTAGACATTCACGAATCTCATTATGACCTCAAAGGTCCATCGATTATTGGTGGAAAAGTTTCGGTTAGAGAGCAGGCGCTTTACACAATTGTAGATCCTGTTCCAGGTGCTCTTATGACAGTAAAAATGGAAAATGATCCTAATTTTGCTGCCAAAGGTGTAAAGCATAAGACTGGTGAAATTCACCTCACTTATGATGAGTATGATGAAACTTATGGAATCTATATTATACTTGATGTAGTTCCACAAATTAACATTCTTCCTAAAGTTGGTGCCCCTTATATTGAAGCCGGTATTGTTGCCATCTTTAAAGGAATG
>CBDUBC010000193.1:0-1910 GCA_965365285.1 uncultured bacterium | reverse complement strand
AAAGGCGGTCTCAGGGAAAACGATCCTATTGTTCTTTTCATTAAGGTTGCGTTATTTTCTTGCGTTTAGAGCCGCTACGAGATTATTGATGTTTGAGAAATCTGAAACTGGTTTCTTGACTTCTGCTTCTTCAGTAATAATCTCTTCTTCCTCAACTTCTTCTTTCAGCGCTGGTTTTTCATCAGCAATGAATGCCTCTTTAAGAGTTGTAAGATTTTGAGTATACTCATCAATGTTTTCGAACTCTAGTTTTTCTGAAAGGACTTTCATGCGCTCACGCTGTGTCATTGTGAGTTCTTCAGTCATTTCTTCAAAAACCTTTTCTGCTTTTAGAGCTGCAATTTCTTTAGCAAGCTTAACGTTCTCGTCGATTGTTTTGTTTGCTTCTTCTTTCGCAGCTGCGACTTCTTCCTCTAGACCGTTTACAACGTCTACAGTTTCGTCGTCAACTTCGATGTTATGAGCTTCAAATAGTTCTTTTAGCCCATCCATCAATGATTCTGCCATGTCTACTTTAATACCAGCTTCGATAGCAAGTTCATTCTCTTTCATCCACTCTTCTACAACGTAGTCAAGATATGAATCTAGATTTTCGATCAAGCTGTTAACAGTTTCTTCAACTTGCTCGTTCATTGCAGTTTCGAGTTCTTCTGTTTTCTCAGCGATTACAGCATTTGCTTTTGCAGTTGCTGCTTCATTTACCGCTGCTTCGAAAACCATTGTTGCTTTTGATTTGAAATCCTCTGAAAGGTCCATACCGTCGAACATTTTTGCAACTGCTTCGTCTACAGAGATTACTTCCTCTTCGACTACCACTTCTGCTTCTTCTTCAGTATCTACTTCTTCAGCCATTTTACCTTGGCCTGGTGTAGGCTCATCGATTTTTTCTGGTTTAGGATCTGCCTTTGCTTTCACGTCAGCTTTCTTCTTTTTGATTTCCCCACCTTGTGGTGTTGCAGGATCTTCAACAGATGAAATGCCATCGTCAGCAACGAACTTTTCGTCTAAGTCTTGTGACATATGTGCTACTCCTTTAGTTAACTAGGTTTGTTTCAGTATTTATAATAATATTATTTTCTAAGCGATGAAATGAACTTCTCGAAAAGGGCTGAGGCTGTGCCTTCATCAATTTGTCGAACAGTTCTTTTATAATACGTTTTTACAGTGTTTGAGATTTCTTCAACGACTTGAGCCACTTCTTCTTGCTGCTCTTTTGGCAACCAAGAATTAGAAGCAATGTCGTAGTAGAATTCAACATTCTCCATCATTCCGTTTACAAAGCAATTTGGACCTGAAGGATCTGTAACAATATCAACCGTTGCAAGATGGAAATCGTCTTGTACTTCCATGATGCCGTCTTTTGTTGGTTTTACAGAACCAAGTCCTCTTGTTGAAACGCCGATTTTAACGCCTTCGTCCATGAATGTCTTTACAATCTCACCCATTGGTGTGCCAAGAATTTTAGCTTTACCAGTAAAGTTAGATCCATCGCGTTTCATTTCAGTGATAAGGTGTGAAACTCTATCACCATTGATTGTAGGACCATCCGGATGGCCTAACTCACCGAGAGCACGTTTAGTCTCAATGAAATCTTTTTGGTATCTTACCATTTCTTTTTCAAGAACCGAAGATGGATAAATTCGACCATTGCGGTTCTTAAGATCGCCCTGCATAAAAATGCCTTCAATGAAGTGTGACTTTTTACCAGTCTCTTCATTGATTTCTACGCTAACTGAGCTTTCTTCAACAACTTCGGTTATCAGTTTCATAACTTTTTACCCTTTTTTGATACTTATTTATAATTTATTTTACACTCTTGCATCATAATAGTTCTTGTTCAATTCGCCTCTTACAGTAGTTTCACCTACTTTTCGACATTTAACATATGTTTCCTGTGTATTTCCACCTGG
>CBDUBC010000192.1:0-1971 GCA_965365285.1 uncultured bacterium | reverse complement strand
TTTGGCATCTTCAATTTTAGGTACGAGAGCCTTAGGTTTCCCTTCAATCTTATACCCCTTTCCAAAAATATCATGGAGAGCACTTAAATCACCGGAGTAGATTCTTTTCTTATTTTCGTCAGTAAATCCCTCTGGATAATGATTTAAGATATTCTCGCTCAGTTCAGGAAGGTAAGGAGAGAGGAGAATGGAGACGACAGAAATAAGCATGGTCGTGTGGGCAATAGTTTCTTCGGCCTTCGCAGGATCTGTTTTAATGGTTGCCCAAGGCTCTTCATCACTAAAAAGGGTATTCACCTGCTGACTAATATACATGACTCGATCGAGACCCTTTTTAAAATTCTTATTATCTACAAACTCAAGATGCTCTTTAATAAGTTTTTGATATTTTTCAACATCTTGCTTTTGAGAAAAACTTTCAAAAGAAGCTGCTGAAATTCCTTCAGGCCAGTTTTTAGCAAAAAACTTTAGACATCGATTAACGAGGTTTCCAATATTATTGGCGAGCTCTCCATTCACTTTGGATTGAAAGTCTTGCCAGGTAAATGAAGCATCATCATATTCAGGTAAAATAGCAATGAGGTAATACCTAAGAGCTGTTGAACCAAAGTCTTTATAAGCTTGGTCAAGATCAACATACCAGCCTTGCGACTTTGAGAATTGTTTTCCAGCGAGATTGAGGTACTGATTTGCAGGGACATCATAGGGTGGCAGTGCTCTTTCAGACGCCATCATCATGCATGGAAAAATAATGGTATGGAATATAATATTATCTTTAGCAAGAAAGTGGGTAATCTCCGTATCTGGATTATTCCACCAATCTTTTAGATAATCTTCGTTTAAATTTTTGGATTTTAAATACTCTTTAGTATTTGAAACATAGCCAATCGGAGCATCAAACCAAACATAGAGCTTTTTACCCTTAGCGTCTTCTAGAGGAACATCAATTCCCCAATCGAGATCTCTGGTAATGGCCCTGTCATGAAGTCCTTCTTTGGTCAGACTATCGACAAAAGGATAAACGGTTTTTCTCCAGGTATTCTTTTTTGTTTCAAACCATTTTCTAAACTCAGTGTGGTATTTACTAAGTGCGAGATACCACTGAGTTACTTTGACTTCTGAAATATCTTTAGAATCACAGATCTTACAAACTGGATCTTTTAGCTTTACAGGGTCAATAATGATTCCACAATTTGGACACTCATCCCCTCTGGCATGTTCGTACCCGCAGCTGTAGCAAGTTCCTTCAACAAATCGGTCAGGAAGATGATTTTTACAGCTTTGACATTGAAGCTGATCATTTTCTTTTGGCTCAATAAGTCCTTTATCATAAATGGCCTTAAACCATTGAACGACTTCCTCGGCATGATAATTTGCAGAGGTTTGACCAAAAAAATCAAAGTCGACTTGAATTTGTTCGAAGGTTTTCTTGTGTTCGGCATGCCATGAATCGACATACTCTTTGTAACCTTTTTTTGCCTTTTGGGCGTTCAACATGATCGCGACCCCATGCTCATCACTTCCGGAAATATGCATAACTTTGTGACCAAGTAATCGATGATGACGAGTAAATATATCGGCAGGCAAATAGGCCCCTGCTAAATGTCCTAAGTGAATAGGTCCATTGGCATAGGGAAGTGCAGAAGTAATCAAATACCTTTTCATGAGACAACCTTGTTCAATTTTGGCACAACCTTAACAAAATTTTCTTCGGTTGTCGCTTAATTTACACTCTGTATCGAAGAGAATCCTCATTGCTTTTTTAGCGCCTTTTCAGCATTATGGTCGGATGGCAAATTTAAACGAACTTAATGATATGCAAAAAAGTGCTGCTGAGGCGATTTATGGTCCAGTTCTGATCCTTGCGGGAGCAGGAAGTGGAAAAACAAGGACCATATCGTATCGAATTGCACATATGGTCACAAACCTTGATATTCCATCTCAAAATATTTTAGGCATCTCTTTTACCAA
>CBDUBC010000191.1:0-2032 GCA_965365285.1 uncultured bacterium | reverse complement strand
TGTAAAGTTAATTTTTTATAAGGTGGTCTGGACAAAAATGGGTTAATTGAGCTGGTTTTTTTAAATCTATCTCCATTGCATATTCTGGTGCAAATTCAATACCTAAGATATCCTCAGCTTTTTTCTTATGCTCTATCTGAGCGTCTGTGTAAGAATATTCTTTAGTTTTTATTACTAACTCATTTAGCCTTTCATAAGTACGAGTGTTACTTTGAGATTGCTTTACTATTTTTTTAATATCAGAGACTTTAATTTTCTTCGCTATTCTATGTTCTTTTTTAGTTAAAATTTTTGTAGTTTGACTAGTCTTAACGACATCCAAAACTTTTTCTCTACTTGAATCAAAAAAGGTCGTTACAAATAAAGAGGATACGATAAGAAAAAGTATTATAAAATAAGCTTTCATTTACTTCTCCATTTCACTAAAGATTTGAACTCCATCTTTTTCTTTTTTCTCGATGAAATCTATCATTTCATTAAAACTTTCTGGAATTTCCTGAAAAAAGTCTCGTTTTCTAAAAAATAATTTTCCACGTGACTCTCCTTGCCCCATACATTTTAAATAATTATTTAATTTAACAAATGGGCCAGCAACTCTGTGGGAGAGAAGGATTCCAAAAACAAAGAGTAAAATACTTACGACTATTGAGGTAATTATAAATATATTTGTCATAAGTTCTTCTTGCTCTACAATCATTTTAAAATAGACATGATTGAGAGGAAGATTAAGGTTTATACCTTCTTGATACATTTGGTTAAAAAAGTATTTCACTGCTAAAAAAACGACCGTTATAGAACCAACAACAGCAAACAGATAATAAGCGACAAACCTGAGCTGAAATCTCGGGTTTATAAGAAATTTGGTTCTTTTAACTTTAACTCTATTTCCTGATTCATTACTCAATTCCAACTCCTTGATTTTTAGTTTATCGACTGATTCTCTGTTTTACTTGATAAAGAATTTCTATATTTTAACCGAAATAATTATTGATGTTACTCAAGATAAAATACTCTAAATTCATTCACTTTTTGGCTCTTATGAGCTTGCTCCTTACATTTTCTTGCGTTGAAGTTGCTCAAAAAAGACAAGCAGCTTGCAAGAAAAATTCTGTGGACGAAAAATGCGAACAAGGAATAAAACAGAGAGATGTTGTTCAAGATCAAAGCTCTTCTCCAGAACCAGAAAAACCGCCTGGGACTTTTACATCGGATGAAGTTCTTGCTTTGATTAATAATGTTACAGAAAAGTCCAATCTAGGCCTGTCATCAAGCGAAGATATTCAAGAGGTTACTGAAACTACTGAAGCTACTGAAGCCACTGAAGTTACTGAAGCTACTGAAGTTACTGAAGCTACTGACTCAACTGAAACAACCGAAGAAACTGCTGATGTTCCAGTTGAGATTAATTCCTATAAAGACTGGTATCTCCACTGTTATGGGGAGCCTACTCAGAAAGAAGACCCCGAAATTTACCAAAGCTGGGTAGATAAATGCATTGATATGAAATACGAGTGGGAACCCTTCTATCTGAATGCTACTTCTTGGCCTATAGTAAGCTCTTGGGAGATGGGAGTTGTCTCAACGGGCGCTAAATCATTTATCTTAAATGCGCCAACACTTGATTCAAATTACATTGGAACGGCCGGGGCAGGACACCTTGGTAACGGAAAGATTGTTGTTTTAGGAAGTGAAGACTGGGTCTATTATGAACATGTCCAAGGATTTTCTCCTACAACATTTACCCATCGCAAAGAGACAACTCAAACTATATCAGCATGGTTCACAGAACGAAATCAAACAAGATGGGGTAACAGAGCGGATGAAATGAAAAATGCTCCTATTATTCTTAAAAATATTATCACATGGCTAACAAAAGACTCTGCAACGTCTTATGAAGAAGTAGTCAATCAAGGTGAAAGCTTTAAAGTACTTCAAAACCTAAATCCATATTGGCATGATTGGCACCCCGATTACAAATTAGAGTCAGTTTTCATTGATGTCTTTTCAGAAATGGGATCAGCGCTTAATCCAA
>CBDUBC010000190.1:0-2042 GCA_965365285.1 uncultured bacterium | reverse complement strand
TCCTGAATGCTAGAGAATTGCCTCAAGTTGAAATCACCTGCCTTATTAGTGATAAAAAAGACTCAGGGGCGCTTACGATCGCTCAAGAATATGGAGTTCCCGCTCACGTTGTTGCTGTTGAAAAAATGGGAAATCTTGTTCTAACCAAATCTGTCCATGAAAAGAAAATCTGCGAACTTCTTTTCAAGTATGAAGTCGAATGGATTTTTCTTGCAGGATACATGAGAATTTTAGGTTCGACCCTCTTGGAGGCCTATCCTCATAAGATTATCAATATCCATCCTTCGCTTCTTCCTGCTTTTCCAGGAAAAGATGCTTACAAGGATGCTTTTGATTACGGTGTAAAAGTGAGTGGAGTAACGACTCATTTTGTTGATTCCGGAATCGATACCGGGAAAATCATTATGCAAGATTGTTTTTCTCGAAAACCAAATGACAATTTAGATGAATTTAAAAATAGAGGACTTGAACTCGAGCATAGGCTTTATGCTCAGACGTTAAAGCTTCTTAATGATGGAAATCTTGAGGTAAAAAATGACAACGCTTAGATTAGAAATTGACTCACTTATTGCTAACAAGTCACTTGATCGATGGGTAGAAGAGGCAAATCACGACCTCGGTCTTAAAGTGAATCGTTTAGTGAAAAGAAGAGTCTACAAAGTAGAATCTGAAGACGCTAATCTTGTTTCTCAAATGAAGGAGATGGGACAAGGAGTTTTCTTTGACCCTATTATGGAAAACCTTCTTGAAACGCACATAGAACCGGAAACGCCATCACAATTTGTTGTAGAAGTAGGAATGAAGCCAGGAGTCACAGATAACCCCGCAAGAGCCGCCCGAGAGGCCCTAGAACTTCTTGGAATCCATGCTGAGGTTGCTAGTGGGCAACTTTATTTTGTTTACGGTGAAGGACTAACAAAAGAAAATGTTCAAAATATGGCCGAAGATATTATGGCCAACAACCTTATTCAAAGTATTGAGGTTTGGGACTATAATGAGTTCACTTCAATTAAACGCTTTGAATCTGTTAAGCTTCCTCATGTTGTTATTCATGGAAATACCGAAGCAAAAGAAATTAATCTTGAAATTAGCGATGAAGAGCTAGAGAGAATGAGTGTTGATAATTGTCTTGCTCTTACCCTTGAAGAGATGAAACACCTCAGAGACTATTATAGAGACCCTAAAGTTCAGTCTATGAGAAAGGAGATGGGGCTTCCTACAAATCCAACAGATGTAGAAGTCGAAGTAGCCGCTCAAACTTGGAGTGAACACTGTAAGCATAAAATTTTTGCTGCAGATATTAATTATAAAGAAGAATATAAGGACGGAAAAAGTCTTGGAGATAAAAAGGTTCCAGGTCTTTATAAGTCTTTTGTTAAAGCAAGTACCAATAAAATTAAAGAAGATCGAAACCTTTCATGGCTTATTTCGGTCTTTAGCGATAACGCTGGGATCGTTCGATTTGATGAGAATGTCGATGTCTGTATTAAGGCAGAAACTCATAATAGTCCATCAGCTCTTGACCCTTACGGTGGAGCCTTAACTGGAATTCTCGGAGTTAACCGAGACATTTTGGGTGTTGGTTTAGGAGCAAGACCGATCGCGAACACTGATGTCTTTTGTTTTGCTCCTCCTACAATGCCGCAAAAAGATGAAGAAGAGCTAATGCCTGCTGGACTTAAGCCTCCAAGACGAATCTTTGAGGGGGTTCACCTAGGTGTTGAAGATGGTGGAAATAAAAGTGGTATCCCAACAGTGAACGGGGCGATTTATTTTGATAAAGATTATGCTGGTAAGCCACTCGTTTTTTGTGGAACGGTAGGGGTTATGCCTCAAAAACTAGAAAATGGAAAAAATTCAGCGGATAAATACCCTAAGCCAGGGGATCGAATCATTATGGTCGGTGGAGAAATTGGTGCCGATGGTATCCACGGAGCGACTTTTAGCTCTCTTGAACTTAATGAAAACTCACCATCGACTGCAGTTCAAATTGGAGATCCTCTTACTCAAAAAAGAGCGATGGAGTTTTTAATTGAGGCCAG
>CBDUBC010000189.1:0-2080 GCA_965365285.1 uncultured bacterium | reverse complement strand
ACGCTCAAATAAAACCCGCCCATGAAAATTTTCTTAAGCAGAAAAGAAGCCGAGGGACAGCTTCAGCTCCGACTCCGCGTGGTGGAGGTCAAAATCATCCAGGAAGTGATGAGTTCTCACGAGGGTGTGGAAATGTTTCAGCTTCCTATACTTTAGGACCTAGAGATATTGATGGCTATTATTACGATCCCAATAATCCTTACTAAAATAGTTTGCCCTCTCTTAGGAGAGGGCAATTTCAATAATTCCTATTTGAAATCTCTTCAATTTTTCCCAAATGGATTCCATTCTAAAGCGCCTTAAATAAATTTTATTCAGTTAAGGTAAATAGCTAAATTTCCGAAAAGAAGCCATGAGTGTACTTTTTTTAGAGGATTCAAGAGGATAATTTTTTGGCCAATGATAAAAGTTTAGATATGCATGTTATTTATGTAGGGGAAGATTCCGCTTTCATGAATTCATTGTTGGCAAGATTCAAATTAGATTACCCCGTAAAAAAATGGCGATTTGAACAAATTAATAATATGTCTGATGCCACTGTTTATAATACTTTTATTAAAATTCTTAGATCCAATCCTGTCATAGTCTATATTGATCTTTCTAGTAAGTGGAAACCTATGGGTCTTCTGACTAAAATGGTAAATCGACTCGTTAAATTTAGAGATATTCCGGTCATTGGTCTTCTTGAAGATAAGGATCAGATTCCATTAGCGAGAGATTCAAGGCTTCAATTTTTTTATGTAAAATGTCCTGAGCTTCATGATTTAGTATTTCACCCTATGAATATTATTAGTCCGGACGCTCTTAAAAAGTATGAATTTGCCAAGGGTAAATGTAATATGCCCGCTAACCTGCAGGAAGATGTTCGAATAGGTTATATTACTCCTGAAGGCATTCACTTTGAACTCAATCAAGTTCTTGCAGAAGGAATTAAATTTAATCTTAAAAATAAAATATTAGATAAATATTTAAACTCAAATCAAATTAAAATCAAAAGAAGTGGTAACTACGATATTTACTATGACTTTTTCTATAATGCTGATGCCGAACTCATGTTTGTAGAAGAGCCTGACTACGAACAGTATGAGAAGGAAAGAGAAGAGTTTATTGAAGAAGTTAAAAAGAAAAATAAGGGAGTCCCTGAGGATATTGTCGAAGCAGAAATTCGAACCGCCCTGGTCGATTATCCGGATGCTCAAACTCTTAAAAAAACAAAAGAAGAGGAAAGAGAAGAAAATAAAGAAATCTTTGCCGAGTGGGTTGAAGATAATAAAGGCGAAGGGAGTCCAAAAAAGAGTGTAAAAATCTTAGTTATTGATCAGGAAATGGAGTTTTTAGAGAATCTTAAGATCGATTTATCGAATCTCCCTTTTAGTCTTCGTTATCTTGATGATTTTTCAGAAGATTTTGAAACTGTACAAAAGCTAAGACCTCATCTCATTACCTATACCATCAAAGACTCTAAAGGTGATCCTTCCTTAGTAGAAGAAATTAAAACCCAACAGGAAGAAATCTTAAAAGAACTTTTTAATAAAATTTTAAATATTAAAGGTTATAAACCCGTTATTATTCTTTTTAACTCTAAGGCTTTCTCTATCGAGGAGCTTAAGCAATCAAGCTCCTATCAACATATTATTGGTTTTCCAGGACAGGTTAATCTTAAGGATATAATTAAAATGGGTGATCTTATGGTCATCAAAGAAAAACAGAAAAAGAAAGAGGAAGAGAGAAAGAGAGTTGAGAGTTTAAGAAAACAAGGTAAAAAAACGGATACTCAGGAATCCAATAATAGTATTGTATATCTTGGAAAGGCCAATAATAGAGGTCAAATTTGTTACCCCATCGAGATTCGTACGATTTCGGAAACTGCCCTTAGTTTTGCAACAACAACAGAGCTAGGTCTAGGGACCTTTCAATTGGATAATCCTCTCGATATCTTTGTTACGACCATTCCTGTCGAAGGAAAAAAATATTTAAAAGATGGAAGTTTCTTTATTTATTCAGGTCTTATTCATGGATGGGATGAGGACGGAAAAAAAGGTCTTCGAAGAGTGGTCGATAAGATTTTTCTTAAAGAAAA
>CBDUBC010000188.1:0-2118 GCA_965365285.1 uncultured bacterium | reverse complement strand
GGCCAAAGCATCGAGCTGCGCATCCTCACTCATGGTGGGCAGCTTCGATTTGAACCTCTTAATAGTTGGCCAGATAATACCAACCTTGATCGAGCAAGACGACTTCTATGGCCTATCAAGAAAAAATACGGAAAGAGAGTTTCCTGGGCCGACCTTATGGTTCTCACAGGAAATGTAGCGCTTGAATCTATGGGCTTCCCAACAATTGGTTTTGCTGGTGGACGTATGGATGATTGGGAGCCTGATCTTGTTTACTGGGGGCCAGAGGGAGAAATGCTTGCCTCTAAAAGACATACAGAAGGTAGAAAAAATCTCAAGAAACCTCTTGCTGCCGCAAGAATGGGTCTTATTTACGTAAATCCCGAAGGACCTAATGGAAATGGAGATCCTCTATCCGCAGCTCATGAAATTCGAGATACCTTTGCAAGAATGGCCATGAATGATGAAGAAACAGTGGCCCTCATCGCTGGTGGACATACTTTTGGTAAGGCACACGGTGCTCATAAAGCAAGCTGTTTAGGACCAGAGCCAGCTGCTTCAGGAATTGAAGATCAAGGTCTTGGATGGAAAAACAAATGTGGTACCGGGAAAGGTGCAGATACTGTCACTTCTGGACTAGAAGGAGCTTGGTCAGCTTCTCCAACACAGTGGACGAGTCAATATCTCGATAACCTTTTTGCTTTTGAATGGGTAAAAGTTGAAAGTCCTGCGGGCGCTCATCAATGGATTCCAAAAGATGAAGATGCTCAAAACCTTGTTCCAGATGCTCATATCAAAGGTAAAACAAGTGCTCCAATCATGTTCACAACTGACCTTTCTTTAAAGTTTGATCCTGAATATAGAAAGATCGCAAAGAGATTCCAAGAAAATCCAAAAGAGTTTGAAAAAGCTTTTGCAAGAGCTTGGTTTAAACTTACTCACAGAGATATGGGTCCTAGAGCAAGATACCTAGGAAAAGAAGTTCCTAGAGAAGTATTCGCTTGGCAAGATCCTGTTCCACGAAGAAGACATGCGCTCGTAAGTGCCGCTGATGTGGCCAATTTGAAGTCTCAAGTTTTAAAAAGTGGTCTTTCTACCTCTGAACTCGTAAAGGCTGCTTGGGCATCTGCCTCTTCTTTTAGAGCAACTGATATGAGAGGTGGTGCTAATGGTGCAAGAGTTAGACTTGCTCCACAAAAAGATTGGAAGGCAAATGATCCTACTGAACTTGATAGAGTTCTTTCAAAACTTGAAAGAATTAGAAGTCAGTTTAATAGAAGCTCTAGCTCAAAAATCTCTATTGCCGATATGATCGTACTTGCTGGTTCTGCAGCTGTTGAAAATGCAGCAAAAAGAGCAGGTTATAACGTTTCAGTTCCATTTAGGGCAGGAAGAACTGATGCGACTCAAGATATGACTGATGTTGAATCCTTCAAAGTTCTTGAGCCTCAAGGAGATGCCTTTAGAAACTACTACAATCCAAACAGTGATCGATCTCCAACTTTCTGGCTCATTGATAAAGCAGCTATGCTTGATCTTTCGGTTCCAGAAATGACTGTTTTAGTAGGTGGAATGAGAGCACTTGGTGCCAATTCAGGAAACTCTAAGCATGGAATTTTCACAAAGACTGGTGTCCTTTCTAATAAGTGGTTTGTAAATCTTCTGAGTATGGATACTGAATGGAAAAAATCATCCACGCCAGGGATCTATGAAGGTTTGGATAGAAAAAGTGGTGCTCTTAAATACACTGCTACTCCAGTAGACCTTATTTTTGGTTCAAATGCTGAACTCAGAGCAATTGCTGAGGTATATGCTGCTGATGACGGAAGAGGAAAATTTGTTCGTGATTTCGTTAGAGCATGGACTAAAGTAATGAGACTTGATCGATTCTAATATCTAGCTTATAGATTTAGGGGGGCCCTTAGGGTCCCCCTGTTTTTATTCTTCAATATTATTAAATGCCTTAATTAAATCTTTTCTTGTAACCAGTCCTACTAGTTTTCCATTCTCAACAACTGGAATTCTTTTTAGTTTTTTAGAATTCATAGTGGAGACAACTAAGTTTAAACTAGCATCAGAAGTCACAGTCACAGGATTGGTCGACATTACCTCAGAGAGTTTTCTCTTTTTAGCTCTAGC
>CBDUBC010000187.1:0-2190 GCA_965365285.1 uncultured bacterium | reverse complement strand
AAGTTGTTCATATCTATCAAAATGGAAAACTTAATAAAATTCTTCTTCGCTCAAGACCGAGTGAAGTTTTATCAAAATCAATTAGAAAAAATATACTTTCTAATATTGAATTAGAACCAAGTGATAGAGATACTTCGAAGTTCTTATTGGCCGAATTTAAAAAACTTAGTTTTAAAGAAAAAACGAGTGAAAAGGGACTCCTTTACCTTCTATGCGGTTGGAGCCATGATTTAGAAAACGAAAATTTTGTAAAATATACGATTCGCACTTTGGAAAAAGGAAAGAGTAATCTCTCCTACCTGATTCCTTTGTATGATTATTCTTTTAAAAAATTTAGAACCAATTTCTCCTCTGTACCTTCTAGACTTAAAGAAGAGCCTGAAATTCGACTCAAAAGACTAATTGAAGAAGAAAAAAGAAACGCATCCCAAAATTCTACTCAAAAAACCAGAACTTTCTCTTCTGAGGATTTATCTAAAGAAGAAGTTCTTCAAGAGGTCATTGAAAAACAAATCAACTCCGATGAAGAGGATGACGTTTTAAGTATTGATTAAAATCGATTATGGAATCCAACATAAAGATTGGACCCTGATAGGGAACGAAAGTTATAATCTGACTGAAAACCAGGTAGAGAAATATCATCTAAATTAGCTAAATTAACGATTCGATACATATAACCTATAATCAGCCCATATTGCTCTTGTGGAAAGACTCTGGCCTGAAGACCTATAGAGTATCCATAAAGGCTCCCTTCATGAGTATTATCACTAGTCGAAACATCTACCTTAACACCTGAAGAGAAGGAGAGACCTAAGGTGAAATCAAAATATAACTGACTAAAGGCCTTATTAAGATTATAACCTAAAAGAAAGTCGGCACTGGGTGCGGAAAAAGTAAATTTTTCCGTGGCACCATAATAATAACCTCCACCGAGACCAAAGAAAAAGTCGTAGATGAGAGGGCGATGCTCGGCCATGAAAGTATAGTGAGAAATACCAGACGGGGAATCACCTAAGGCAGAAGTCATTTCTTCCCACTCAGAGCCGCCGGAAAACTGATGATATCCAAAAACGAGATAGTTATTTTCAGTTAAAATATCTTTTTCTTCCTCTCTTTCAAGGTTCTCATGCTCAGTATAACCATGTCCTTCAAGATCAGAGGCCAAGATCACATCTTTTAAAAGAAGGTCTTCCACTTTAATATAGGCAATTTTACCAGCAACAATAATAGGAAGGATCGTTCCTCGATTTCGAGCAACTTCACCGACTTCAACTTTTTTACCTTGCCGAATATATCCAATGGGAGTTTTGAGCTCTTTATCGGCGTATACAACGGCCTCTAGAGACCTAACATAAGCGGTTTGTGCCGCGAATAGAGACAGAGGTATAACAGATATAAGAGCAAATAATAAATACTTCACTCTATAATTGTCTTAACTGATCCATTCTTTTGTCAAGCGAGGGAGATTGAGTGAGTGATCTGCCGATTACTAAATAGTTTGACCCATTCTTAAAGGCCATTTCAGGAGATGCCACACGCTTTTGGTCTCCTAATTGACCAGATTGAATTTCATCTTCGAAACGAATACCCGGAGTTACCTTTATCAGGGCCTTTTTGGATTGAGACTCAAGAGATTTAATGAGCTCAACCTCATTTACAGAGGAGACTACACCGGAAAGGTTTGTATCAAGGGCCAGTTGAATAAGTCTTTCAAAGGCCTTAGAGATTTCACTTTCTTCCGTATTCCAAACTTCTTTAAAATCTTCTTTCCCAAGAGAGGTTAAATAACTCACTCCAAGAAGATCTGTATGAGGAAGTACCTCTTTTTGGGCCTGAATAGCCTTCTCAATCATTTTTCGACCACCACTTAAGTGAATCGTCAGAAATTTAATTGGTAGACCTTCAAGAGAACGAATGGCCTTATAAACTGTATTAGGAATGTCATGAAGCTTAAGATCGAGAAAAATCTCAGTCTTATACTTATCATAGAGATCATGAACGATTTGATGGCCATAACGGAGAAACATCTCCAATCCAACCTTAATCATAGGCATTTGCGCCGAATCAATAGATTGGAGCCTTAAGAGGAAGTGATGAACTTCCTCTAGTTTCATATTATCTAATGCAATAATAACTCGCTCAACTGCCATGACTATAATCCAATCTTGTGGAGCTCTTGAAGAGAGACTG
>CBDUBC010000186.1:0-2274 GCA_965365285.1 uncultured bacterium | reverse complement strand
CGAAAAGATGATTTATGGGGAATCCGTGTACATGGAGGACTTTTTCGTCATGAAGGAGTAACTCTTGATGGGTTTTATCTCGTTCTCTGCCATGAGCTTGGTCATCATCTTGGTGGAAAACCACGAAAAAGAAATAGTTGGAGCTCGTTTGAAGGTCAGGCCGATTATTGGGCCTCACAAACTTGTTTAAAAAATCTTTGGGAAGATGATTATTCCTATAATAATGATAATCCTGAAGTACTTTATGTTTGTAAAAATACCTATCAACAAGATTTATGCGCCCGAATTGTGGGTAGCTCCTATAAACTACTCTCTCTTTTTAGTGACCAACCTCTCTCTTTTTGGAAAAAAGACCCTACAGAAGTGAGTGAGAGTTATCCCCATCATCTATCCGCTCAATGCCGACTTGATACGTTGATTGCTGGTGCTTTATGTGAAGATGATATCTGTGAAGATAAAGAAGGGGCCAAACCAAGATGCTGGTTTAACCCCAAAGATTTTTTATAGCGCGTTTTGTTCGATGTCACTAATAGCTGCTTGAAATCCTGCCTGAAGAGTTGCTTGGTGACACTGCCATCCTGACATATAGGATCCGTCTCTGTTCTTACAAGCTGTATCGGTATAATCAAAATTCTCACAATTTTTTACGGCCATCCCTCTGACAGGCTTGATGGTCTTGTAATAATTTCTACAAGCTGTCGCAATAGGAGCTTTCTTAAATTGAGAAACAATTTTTTGAATACCATCAATCATGTATCCTCTGTCTGCTTTTCTACCGCAGTTTCTTTCATAATATTTAGAGAATTCATAGTTTCTTCTAGCACCCCAGCTATATCCAAGAACTATAAGTCCAAGACCTTCATTTTTTTGAATTCCATTTTCACAATCAAAGATTTCTAACATTTCTTTGAATCCTGCTTTTCCACCACTATGAGCAGTGTTGAATAATCTTTCAACTCCACCACTAATAAGCTCAGCTGGAATTTCTGTTTCTTCCTTAAAGTTTTTGTCAAAAGGAGCACCCATTCCGTTGAAAATAATCATGGCAAATCTTTTTGGAGCAAAATTGCTTGACTGAATTGCTGTGTTTGCGTGGAGATTTAGACTTAAGAGTACGAGAATACCTAACCAAATACGTTTCATTTTTATCATCCTTGTTAAAAATTACGGTCAATTAGAAAAATTCTAGTAAATATAAATCTCTTTTAAAAGGTTATTCTAAAATCAAAAGGGAAAATTTTGCCTATCCCGCTCGATTTATGTCCCTAATACCAAAGACTTAGACGAGCTTTAAAAGTGGACCTTAAAGGTATGCAGAAAATTTTATAAGTTGATATGCTTGAAGTTAACTAATTAAGGGGGTTCAATGACTACGAACAATGATATCTTAACTCTAAATTTTCAGGACCGAGATCTTGGAACAAAAACAAGCAAGATTAGAAATGAGGGAAATGTACCTGGTGCTCTTTATGGTCCAGACGTTGAAAGTACTCCTATTCAAATGACAGTTAAAGAATTTAATACTGCTCTCATGCACGAAGGTGAGATCTATCAGATTCAAAATAAAAAAGGGAAAATGTACGTAAAATTTGACGAAATTCAAAGAGATCCAGTCTCTAGAAAATTTGTTCACTTCTCTCTTGTTCAACTCCCTATGACTGGTGAAAGTAGTATCGAAATTAGAGTAGACCTTACTGGTAACGCTAAAGGTGTTAAAGCAGGTGGTACCCTCCTTCTTCTAAAAGATCATATTGAACTTCACGGAAAAATTACCGATCTTCCATCAAAACTTGAATTTGACGTCACTGAAATGGTTATTGGTGGAAAGCTAACTGTCGGTGATCTTAATCTTCCAGCAAACTGTAAAACAGATCTTGAAGATGATGAGGTTATTGCGGTTCTTAGACCACCAAAAACAGAGGAAGAAGATACTACTGCAGAAGCAGCTGCTGAGGATAATGTTACTGAACTTCCAACAGCCGAAAAAGATGAAAATAAAGACGAAGATGTCAAGAAATCAGCTTAATTTTAAAAGGGCCTTAGGGCCCTTTTTTTTGCTCTAATAATTTAACTTCCTCTACACTTCTCCCTAAATACCCACTTAAGCCCATTGAAACTCTTAAAGACTGTCCAAGTGACCATATGAGAGCTCTTTGATAAAAAGAACAGGTTTCAATATAACCCGGAAGAAGTTCATCGATCTTTTCCTTGCTAGATAATTCTTTTTTATAGTCATTAAACTTATTTTCAATTTGCTTAACCATTTTTGGGTCA
>CBDUBC010000185.1:0-2410 GCA_965365285.1 uncultured bacterium | reverse complement strand
CAGCAAGAGCGCTCGGGAATAGGATGTCGAGAAGATCCATGCCCATTTGACTAAGAGAGCGGCTATTCATCATTTGAGCGACAAGCGAGTCTAATTTCTTGAGATTCTCCATATTTTTAGCACTGCTATTTTGACTAAAAGGTGCCATACAACCAAAATTTCCTACAAAAAGATCTACAAGTTTGAAGGGGACTTTATCTCCCTTTTTTCGATTGTAGGCGCATTGGCGAGTAAACTTATTTTTAAGCGATGTAGGAACGTTAAGTTTTCTGTAAAATCTTGCTAGGTTAGGATAATTTCCTAAAGAGCTACCAGAGTGGCTAAGAAGAAAATGAAACATTTTATCAAGTGCATCTGTACCAAAACCAGGTCTAGTCACTGAAGCCCTAAGCTTTTTGACATATTCCTTACGAGCTTGAGGTGGGACACTATAGAAACGAATCAATTTATCAGCAAATTTTTTAAAATTTCCCTGATCAAATAACTGTTGCTCAATTCCAAAACCTATCGTTAGGATTCTTTTTTTGAATATCTCTTCCTGTTGAGATGCATGAATCTGCGCACTCATCAAGAAAGATATAATTAGTGTAGAAATAGCTCTCATATAAACTCCCAATTGTATTCTGCGTTTAGATAATTATAATGCAATATTGGGTCGAGACCTATTAAATTTCAAAATTCTAAGGTTTTAAATAATTCTTGTTGAATTTCTATTCCCACTCAATCGTTCCAGGAGGTTTAGAGGTGATATCGTAAACAACTCGAGTAATTCCATTTACCTCATTGGTGATACGGTTTGAGACTTTGGTGAGAAACTCGTACGGAAGTTGAGAGTATTTAGCTGTCATCCCATCGGAGCTATCCACCATTCTAAGGCAAATTACGTTTTCATAAGCTCTCGCGTCCCCTTTTACCCCAACGGTCTGGACGGGAAGAAAAACAGTAAACGCCTGCCAAGTCGCGCCATAAAGATCAAAATTATGAAGTTCTTCAAAAAGAATTTGATCAGATTGCTGTACTTTTTTGATGGAGTCGATTTTAAGCTCTCCGAGGACTCGAATTCCAATTCCGGGCCCTGGGAAAGGATGTCGATGGACCCAATCAGGATTAAGATCAAGCTCCTTTCCAATCATACGAACTTCATCTTTAAAGAGAAGTCGAAGAGGCTCAAGAAGCTTAAGCTTCATTCTTTCAGGTATTCCCCCTACATTATGATGACTTTTAATAGTATCCGACTTTCCACCTTTGCCATGAGGAGATACGGATTCGATAACATCAGGATATAAAGTTCCTTGAAGAAGGTACTCGAAGTTAATTCCATGATCTTTTTCGTATTCATGAACCTTTTGTTCAAAAATTTCAATGAAGGTATAACCAATCTTCTTTCTTTTTGTTTCTGGCTCAGAGATTCCTTCACATGCTTTATAAAACGCCTCTTTGGCATCAATGATCGTAATATTGAGATCAGTTTCTTTTTTAAGAGTTTCGATATGATTGTAGTCTTGTGGTCTTAGGAGACCGTTATCAACGAAGAAGCAGTGAAGCTTTTCACCAATAACTTTATGAGTGAGAGTTGCCGCAACTAAAGAGTCTACCCCACCAGAAAAGGCACATAAAACAAAGCTTTCTCCAACCTGAGAAACAAACTCTGTAGCCTCTTGAAGCATTGTTTTTGAATCCCAATCTTGCTGTAGCTCAGCGATTTCAGAGTAAAAATATCCAAGAATTTCTTTACCGAATTCAGAATGATCAACTTCAGGGTGAAATTGAAGACCAAGAATAGGTCTTTGATTGTGCTTAATTCCTCCAATGAAACCGTTATTAGTTTGCATAACGACAGAGAAATTCTTTGGAGCAACCGATATATGATCTGCGTGACTCATCCAAACATTAAACTTTTCTGGACATGATTTTATTTTTAGATGCTCTGTGAAATGAACCTCGGAGTGACCGTACTCACCTGTGAAACCCTTTTCAACATTTCCTTCAAAATATTTTCCTAGAAGCTGCATCCCATAACAAATGCCAAGAATTGGAAGATCTTCTCTGCTAAAAATAAAATCATAATTATGCTGATCTTCAAATACACTATGAGGGCCGCCACTTAACACAAGCGCCTTCGGAAATTGACCATTATTAAAAAGCTCTTCGACCTTTTCTAGAGTTAAAATTTCTCCAGAAAAACCAAGCTCTCTCGTTTTTCGAGTAATCAGCTGAGTATATTGTGAACCAAAATCAACGATCCAAATTTGTCTGTCCGACATTTTTATTCCTTTTAATTAAGAAAGCCTATAGTTTGGAGCTTCTTTAGTGATCATTACATCGTGCGGATGACTTTCTTTAAGTGCCGCTGAACTGATTTGAACAAAATTAGCTCGCTCTCTTAATAGCTCGAGGCTTTCTGCTCCCA
>CBDUBC010000184.1:0-2463 GCA_965365285.1 uncultured bacterium | reverse complement strand
CTGATAGGATTGCATATCAATTTTTTGGAGAATTTCTGGACTAAATCTTGGGTCATCTTTTGTTTTTTCTATTGTTTTCAGGTCAATTTTTTTAAGCTCCTGGTATTCAGCTAAAAACCAACTCTGCTCTTGATGAAAGGTTTCATAGTCTTTAAATTCACTTGAAACGACCTCACCTATTTCATTTCGTTTTATAGCTTTTGATATTTTATCATTAGGATAAGTAATAAATTTGCCATCACGATCTAGAATATAAATATACCCACCAAAAAAATCACTCCATGTGTCCGTCATTTTTTTTAGGCCCTCTAGCTTCAAATCAATAGTGGCAACTCCAATAAACTCTCCTTTTTTATTAAACATACTAGAGGAGACTGTAACCATGGGCTCATTGGTGTAGGGGTCTGAGTATGACCTTGACCAGATCCCCTTGTTGCCCACCTTAAATTCTTTAGCAATCACATACCATTCTTCATTGTGGTATCCAGGGGAGTCCAGAAATTCTTTCCGATATTTTTCATCTTTATTGAATCTCTCCTCATTATAGATTGGACCTGGTTTGTTATAGTCGTCAAAAAACACGAGGTTATTGGATTCATCACGTCCCCAAAAAAAACTTTTTCTTATACTTTTTCCATCAAAAGATTTTGGTTCATACCAAAGTCCCCCCCCAGCGATATCGAGATCTTTGTCAAAATCAATAATGTGAGGAAGCTTATCAAGAAGAAATTTTTCTCTTCCTATGCTGTCTTCACCTATATTTCCAATCGTTCTGGATAAACCTTCAACTTCTTTGAGTCTAAGAAGTAAGGTTTTTTTAATAGAAGTACCAATCTGGGTAATATGATCATTTTTCAGTTTAAAGATTTTATCTGAGCCAGTTGTACTCATCACAATGTAAATACCTGTAAGTAAAACTACTTCTATTAAAAGAAGGCCAAAGAGTACCCTGAATGTGAGTCTTTGAAATATACTATTCATCGGCTAACTGACTATACATCTCATCGGAGTATTTCCAGTTCTAATGAAAAAATAAAGTCGAATACAATCAGATTTATTTAATCAGAAACGATAAGAAAGCCCAAACTTGATTCGAGGTCCAGACTTTTTATTGATAACCTCGTTTCCAATATCGGTTGTTGAGTTCTCATTTCTACTGTAAAAATCGAGCTGTCCTCTTAGGCCTAGCCCTTCCTCCGTGTAGTACTTGAGTCCTCCGCCAAAAGAGAGTGCATTATAAGTTCCATCTGAACTGGAGTCGGAGCTTCCCCCTTCTGTAGAGGTTGAGATCAAACCTAACCCAAAAGAAGCACTAGCAAAAAGAATGATTTTCTCAAAAGAGAAAGGATCATTATAGAAATGATAATTGACTCCGATACTTCCCCCCATCAGATTTGTAGAGGTAACTGGTGTTTCGGTTCCATCTGTCTCTTGTTGTTCAGAACTACTGTAATCGAATTGCCCGATAAGAGAAAAATTTCTCATCTTTGTCATACTATCTGAAAAATATTTCTCAAGTCCAAAAGAAAAAGAAAGCTCAGAGCTATCTCTTTGTGTGGCCTCAACTCCTTCAAACCCATTATCCTCTGTCTCTGAAAAGCTGGTGTAATTAAAAGAACCATAAACCTCTACGGTTCTAAGACCTAGTGTTCCTCGCCCTCCACCTCTTGAGTCTTCAGAGGTATCTAGATTTTGATAATAACGCTGACCTTGATAACTCCTTTCATCCATCCCAGGAGCTTTTTCAGCAGCTAACTCTGTGCGTGGCGTGGAGTCTGTGATCATAACTCCAGACGGCACATCATCCTTTGCAATCATTTTAGTTTTATCATCTGATACTCTATATTCTTCCGTGATCCTTAGGTTCATAACGGATTGAGTTCGGATTCGATCAGCGTTTGATATTGAATACATCGACCATATCGATCGGGAGGGCGACGTTTTCATCACCACACCGCGAGCAACGACTCCTTGAGTGATAAAAAATTTAGCATGATCACCTACGACTAAACCATCTTCCGTCCCTCTATTGATAAGTACAGTCTTTAGTGTGTCGGAGACCTTTAGAATTCTCAGGGTGAGCTTTTCATCTATAGATAAAGCATGGGCATTGATAGAGATTAAAAGTAAAATAATTAAAAACTGTTTTTTCATAATTCTAGTCTCACTAAAATATAAAAGCTAACCCAACCGAAAATCTAGTGTCCTGGGCCTGAAAGGAACCATTAATATCATCCACAATTTGATCGTTTGTATTAAATTTTAAAAGAGAGGTTTGGAATAAGAAATTAACTCCCCAACCAATTCTGGCAAGGTCATCCACCTCATCCCCTGAGTCAAATCGATACTTGATCCCAACTTGATAGGAAGGAAGTGCCTGAACGCCATAGTCATAGGTCGCATCTAGCTCAGGGTTATCGATTTCAGCATTCCCAAATTTCAATCCAATCCCAGCATACCAAA
>CBDUBC010000183.1:0-2522 GCA_965365285.1 uncultured bacterium | reverse complement strand
TCTCAAATTGGAGCATGCAGTGGGAATTACAGGAAAATTTTTCTATGTTTAGAGAAAAAATCAATATTCTTATAAGTTAGGTTATATTTATATAGATGAGAGTTTTATTTTTATTCTGTATTTCTCTTTTATTATCTTTTAGGGCCTTTGGAGGTCCTCATATAGAACCCTACGGGGGATATGTTTTCATGGGCGAGACTGTAGAAAGTGGTCTTAGTAATGACTTAAATTACTCCTACGATGAAACGGGATTAACCTATGGAATTAAGGCCGGATGGGCGTTTGCTTCCTTTTTTACATTTGGATTTGATATTTCTCGTAGTCAATTAGAGTGGGAGATGACTGGACCTCAGGCAGCGATCACGTCCATTAATGACGCCGGAAATCAGGCCAAAGAGGAGTGGGAGGGCTATTATTCAGGCGTCTACGGTGGCCTCGAATTACCTCTCTCTTTACGACTATGGGGCACTTACTATTTTTCCGTTACTCTTCAAGATCAAACCAATTCTTCTATTTTTGCAAAAAATTTGGAATTGAGTGGGACAGGCTATGGTGTTGGAGTTGGGTACCGTATCTTTGAATATTTGAGTCTTAATTTTGAATATAGAAAATTTGAGTTTGATGAAGTTTCTATTCCATCGACCGGTGCTGAAATTAATCTACCTTCATCGGCTAATTCCATTGGGATTCATAAGTCTGAGCAATTTCTTTTTGGTGTGAGTTTTCCTTTTACCTTGTTTTAATAAAAATCTTTTTATTATTCACTCTTTATAAATGACACTTTATTTTGATATATTAATCCTCATCAGGAGAATTTATGAAGTGGATAATAGCAATGGTATTTTTTTGTGAGATCGCCTTTGGACAATCTCTTTACCACAAAGTCATTCCTAATCAGATTGTGAAAAAGGGAGAGTTAGTCATCTCTACTGAGCCTTTAGTGGAAACCGTAAGGGCCGTTATCCAATATAAAGTAAATGGGCCATTGATCCCTAGGAAGTATAGAGAAGGGACTCTAAAACAAGAGCTTGATCTGAAATATGAAACAGAAGATGGGTATCTTGAACTCGAAAGAATAGGAAGTGAAACCAGAGATGGTCATCGTCTTGTGCATCAAGGACGAGATGGACTAAAACACCTGGTGGGCATATATCCATCTCATGGGGATTGGAGTGCTAGAGTGACTTATGATCCAGAAGCACCTTCTCTAGGCTGGGTGGCGCTAAAAGTTACCTTAAAGGCTTTTTCAAGTTGGCCAATAGAAAGTGTTTGGATACCTTAATTGTCAATTCGTAAAAAAAATAAAGGAACAGGGACCTGAAAGATTTCTTCTGTTTCGAGGTCGATGAATTCAAAATAGCCTCTCATATTTCCCGTCGGAGTATTTAGAGGACAAAAGCTCTCATAGCTAAAACTATCAAAAGGTTCTAATTCTGGCGTTTTTCCTACAACACCAGGACCTCGAATGACTTCTTCTTTTTGTCTACCATTTCTTATTTTCCAGCATCTGGAGAGAAGTTTCACTCTACGCTGACCACCATTGGTGATGATAATTCTGTACTTATACAGGTAGAAATTTTGCTCAGGATTGGATTTCTCTGAAACAAATCGAGGGGTGACGTTGACTTCAATCTTTTCAGATGTAGCTGAGTAAACTGCTGGGTTTTCTAACATTTCGGTATGATAAGAAAAAAATATTCAAAGGTACAGGTAGAATTTCCCTGTATGCGCGAAATTGACACTTTGTGTATAATAAATTTGGGGTATACCACGAGAAAAGGGTATTTTGATGGCAAATTTAAGAGCAGACTATAGTAAGGCCCTCGCTAAAAATCGCGAAAAATATTACGATGCTACACAAAAATTAAAGAAAAACTACCAACAAGATCTTAAGACGGTTCGTGAAGTCAGTGAAGATCGAATTGATAAAATAAAAGAAATTAACAATAGGAAAATCACTGATGTTAATGATCAAAATGAGCTTAAACTCAAATCTATGGGACAAAAGCTTAAAGAAGATCAGGAGTATCAGGGGCGTATTTACCGAAATAAAATTAATGAAAAAACTAAAGAATTTAATGATCAAAGAGTAGCCTCGGCAACAAAATTTAGAAGACAAATAGAAGATATTAGTGATGCCTATCAAAAATCCCTTTATGAAAAAGAACGACTAAATCGTAATAATCTAGATCGAGTTAAAGGGAATTTTGATTTTAGGCTTAACCAGCTTCAGAATGAGTCGGATGAAAGGCATTACGAAATTACAGAAAAAAGTGATGAAAGTATCAAGCAGTTAAATAGAGAGTTTTCTGAGCAGAAAAAAGATCTTCTTCGAAGCAATGATGATAAAATTAGGAATTTTGTTCGTCAGTCGACAGATAGAGAAAACGAACTTAAAGATGGATTCAATCAAAAATATTCTGAGCTATCTAAAATTCAGGAAGAAGAGCAAAAGAGAACTCAAGAAAAAGTTGATGCCATAGTTAAAGATGCCAGAAGCCAAGGCAACAAAGATACAGAAG
>CBDUBC010000182.1:0-2565 GCA_965365285.1 uncultured bacterium | reverse complement strand
CATATTCAGAGCCAAATCGTTGCGCCTGTTTTTTCATATTTGCCATAAGCTCTGGGCCCATGATTCCATCAGGAAAACCTGGAAAGTTCTCAACATCAGTTGTAGTTGTCAGTTGTCCGCCTGGCTCATGTCCCTCAATGATTAATGGGTTGAGGTTGGCCCGAGAAGCGTATATAGCAGCAGTATGCCCGGCAGGACCTGAACCGATAATAATGAGTTTTCTTTTTTCCATATTGTTTTTTCCTTCGTTTTTTGAAGGAGTTATATACCAAATGGAAGTAAATGAGAATTATGCGAAAGGTTATTCAGTAGGGAAGTTAAAGGATGCAGCAAGTTCTTCTTCAGCTTCGATTTTTTTCTTGATATGAAGAGGTCTATCGTCTTCTTCTGGATGCATATCATAGTATGCCTTTACAGATACAAGCTCGTCTGGATGTGCAGCTTCACGAGTTGTTTTAAAGTTCTCCTCAGTTAGACTACACTTATAATTATAGATTCTTTTCGACTTCTTTCTGGCCACTTCTGTGCTCCTTTTAAGTAACTTATAGAAAATTTAGGAGAACAATGCAATACATATCATTAATGCCTTGCATTGTAGGGCATATAGTTCGAACTTCGACTGCTCAAATGACTGGATACCATGGACCTGAAAACCTGAAGCATATTTTCGCTTACCTGGGCCCCCTCACAGACCCCTAAAGATCGGGCAATTGCCTCATAAGTGCAAAGATTTTCTTTTTTCGTCTGCTTTCTCAAATAATACTCGCTTTCATAGGTAAAAGGTAGATGAATACTTGGTATGGTCTGGAGATAACTCATTCTTTTTTTGAATTTTCTGGCCTGAGACCAGGACCCATCAGGTACGATGATATTATAGGGGCCAGGATGCTTTTCCATGAAGTTTTCATCAAAGGCATGGCTTTGTTCATCCGGAAAAAGAAGTAGGGATCTATGCCCAGGAACCTCAAAGCTCATTTCATCAATAGATTGCCCCTGAATTCCTCTGAAATAGAGCGAAGAGTTCTTAAGAACCCTCTTTGCCAAAAAAGCAGTATTAGTCGTGAGATGCTTTTCTCGATGATGAATCAAAAGAGTCACGTGAGAATGAGTGGGGACTGAAACCACATCACCACAGTAGCAAAACTGGTGATTCACTTTGCATTCTGGACAACGATTTTCAGGTTTTGGTCTTTTCATGACACCGTTATGCAAGGGGCCTATCAAAGAGTCAAATCAAAACCTACTCATTCAGACAGGAATAACCCGCCAGTCTTAGTCCGATTTCGACTTATGATAGAATAAAATCATGCATTTAAAACTACTTTTGACCTTTATGGGCCTTTTCACTTCCTTAACTGCTATCTCCCAAGTATCTGTTAAAATTATTGAAACGAGCTCTTCTAAAAAAAGTCTTATTATCAACAGGGGAGCCTATGAAGGGGTTCAGGTAGGTCAAGAGGGATTCCTATATATTCGAACAGGTCAAGTTGATAAACCGGAACTTAGCAAAGTGGCCGAGGTCCGAGTTGTTAAAACTGTAAAAAAACACTCATTTTGGTATGTCACTAAAATTGAAAATGAAGGAGAGCTTCATCCTGGAAGCCTTCTAACTTTTTATGAAAAAGGACAATTGCTTGAAGGAAGATCAGAGTTTAAGGCCAGAGAGCTTCTCATAGTTGGTGAAGAAAAAGAGCTTGAGCAAAGAGATGAATTCTATGAGCTTGTAGAGGAGCTTGATCGAACCGAAGTCGTCAAAAACGAGGACGTAGAATTTAATATTCATACGAATTACCAAAATGTTGCCGAATATGGCGAGAAATCCGTTAAAGGAACTTCTCCCTATAAAAGAAAAGATATTAAGAAATTAAAAAATTATTATAAGGACAAAATTTATAAAAGCACGGTTGAGGGAAGTGTTAAAAAAATTAATAAACAAAAAAATGGTCTTCTAGGGCTTTATAAAGACTCAGCACCAGATCCTCATGTCAAATGGCTTAAAAAAAGAGATTGGATTTATAATACTTACGAGAGTGCAAATTACGATAAAAGAAATGACATATTAGTTGATCCTAGAGCAAAAAGAAGAATGCAAAAAGAAGGAGATATGTGGTCGTCCTCCATGAGCGACCATGAGCTTCGCGACTTTTTCATGAGAAATGGAATAGCCGAAGAAAAAAGGCGACAAGAATTCGCTATTGATAATCGAATTGGAAATGAGGCCTTTGTTCGTTATAGCTGGAATACGACGGTGAACTATTCAGATGCCGATCAAAACAATCAAGGCCAGGGCTACAGTTTTGTTTTTGGATATGAATATCACCTTATTCGGGCGATAAAAAAACTAGAGAACTGGTCTGTCGATGTCTTTTGGGAATTGGCATTAGATTATTACGATTTAGGTGATATTAATGGAAAGGCACAAATGTCTTTTCTTGGTACTTATATCTTGTGTCTCATGACTTATTCCTAATTACTTCTCCGATCTCAGCAAGCGGCTCTGTAAAAACATGAACGGGTACTCCAAGATTTTCTTCTAACTGCGCAGGGGTCCAGTCATCCAGCAGC
>CBDUBC010000181.1:0-2569 GCA_965365285.1 uncultured bacterium | reverse complement strand
AAAAACTTCAACAACGAAAAGCACAGATAGAGGATCAGCTAGATACCAATCAACAAAAAAGGGCAAAATTAGAACAAAGGAAACTCGCAGCAAACTCGGATGTTGAGATTGCTCGAATCGAAGCGGAAATCGCTGAGATCGATGCTAAACGAAAAGCCCTAGGACAAGAAGTTCTTACACTAAATAATAAATATGACATTAGAGCGCGGGAGTTTGAATTACAGAAGAATGAACTTGGTGAGCAGGTTAAACTAAAAGATCAAGAGATTGCAAAAGCGGAAGCAGAAATTCAGAAGGGTTTTGAAGAAAGAGCAAGCCTTCAAAATCAAAAAGCAGATCTTGAAGATCAAAGATTATCAGCTGCTGCCGAAGGTGATATAGACAAGGTTAAACAACTCGATGGAGAGCTATCAGATATTCGAAAAAAACAAGCACAGCTTGAGATTGATTACACGAATAATAGGAAAGCTTTTATAGAGGCAACCAGTGAGAGAACAAGATTAGTAAAAAAACAAGGAGATTTGGATCAAGATATTCTTTCTCTTAGAAAAGGAGATGATCCAAGAACGGTCGCTTCTCTTCAAGAAAGACAAGCCGAAATTCAGGCAAAGTTAGATGCTATGGACTCAAGGCTTGCCTCCAAAAACGTCGTCCAAAGATCTATTGGTGAGGTTGAACTAAAGAAAAGACAAGCACTGTATGGTTTTTCTAATAAAGTGATGGACTATGATGCCAAGTTATCTAAGTTAGAAGCAGAAATGAATGCGAGAAGAGCAATTGCCACGGACGCAGGTAATGTAAATCGAAGGTTTACTAAAAACAGTGCTGATACCTCGCTAGACTATACTGCAGATTTCCTTAATAAAAAGAAACAGCTCGATCAAGAGTTTGATCAAAATATTGCAGATGTTAATAAAAGAGCTCAGCAAGACTTCCAAGAAAATATTCAGGGTATCGCAGGAATGAAAGAGTATGAACTTCTTCTTGCGGAAAAGAAACGAATTGATCAGGCGCTCAATATGAGAAAGAAAGAGATGGGTAATGCTGAAGCAGCTAGTGAACTCTACTCTAAAAAAATGGATTTAGAAGATGAGATTGGTGGTCTTGGGCAGGAAAAGGCGAGGCTAGTAGATCAGTTTGATCAAGACTCCTCTAAATTAGCTGCACGAAGAGATAGTATTAAAGCAAGAGGTGGAGATACTGCAGATATAGACCTTGAAATTGAAACAAAAAGACAACAATTAGCTTCTGACATAAGAGACGTTGATAATAAGATCAAGGCAAAAACGAAGGAAGTCGGCGAGTTGGATGGTCAAATTAGAAAACTATCTCCAGACCGAACAAGAAAACTTACAAAATCAGGAACAGCAAAAGGTGGCCTAACTCAAGGTGAAATAGATGCCTATAATGCGCTTAAAGAGAAGCGAAAGACCATGTCAGGAAGAACACCAGAAACAGATGCTGAAATTGAAAGGTTAAATGCACGTAAACAAAAAATTGATCAAGAAATAGCAGATGCTCAAAAATTAGTTGATGACCTTGAAGTGTGGGATACAAAAAGAACAGCATACAAAAAGAATAAAGCCTCACAGGCTGAATTCCAAAGAGCTCTGGAAACTAAAAAGAATCTTGAAGCCTCTAAGGCAGAGATCGATACCGAGATTTCTAAAATTGATCAGCAGCTCGATGAACTTGGGACGAACCGTAATGCTCGAATTGGAGATATTAATGCTCGTAAAGCAGAAATACAAAAACAGCTCGATTTTCTAAATAGTGATGGAATGAAGAAGCGAAACGTGGCGAGTGACTCAGGAGACTTTGATAGCAATATCGGAAAAGATCTCAGTCCTAACGATGCAGGAGCAATGAGAAAAGCGGCTTCTGAATTTGAGGCCAATAAAAATAAAGTTAGAGATCTCGAAGGAGAGTTTGGGGTATCCAATAAACAGGAGTTTGACGCAGAGATTTCTAGACGAAAGGGGGAGGCAGCTACTTTTAAAAATGAGCTTGAAACGGATCTCGATCGAATGGAATACCTTAAAAAACAAGAGGAATTGATCACCAGAAAAAATAATGCAGATAAAGTTGACTCAGAATTTGAAAATAGAAGAAAGAACCTTCAAGACAAGCTTGCTCAATTGGATGGGGACTTAACAAGAAAGAAAAACTTCGATCAATCGAAATTTAGTGATACAGACTTTGATTCCAATAGTGTTAAGAAAATGAAAAATGCTCAAGATGGGTACTTTGAGTTCAAAAATAAAACGGATCAACTTGAAAAGGAATTTAAAGTTGATGCCTCTAAGTCGTCAGAGTTAAGAGCTAAAGAGTTCAATGATAAGATTGATACAGAGATTAATACGACGGTTAATAAAGCTAAACAAGTTGAAGCCGATTTGGATAAGTTAGATTCTCTTAATAAAGACTTAGAGGTCAAACAGCAATATGAGCTAGAGCTGTCAGAGTATAGGCAAAAAACCTCTGATTTTCAAAAAGAAATCGATGATATCGAACAAAACAATAAAAAGTTCAAGCAAGAAGTGGAACAAAATAAAAGAAACATAAAAGA
>CBDUBC010000180.1:0-2653 GCA_965365285.1 uncultured bacterium | reverse complement strand
TATATTGATCTATAAGCCGAATAATTCCTTTTGCCAAGTATTGGAAAAGAGAAAGCGAATTAAAGTTTTAATTGCTGGATATAACCCTTAATCGTCTGAGCGTCCTGAGCAAGAGGCACCAGTTTAAGATAGGTTTCAAAGGACTCTATAGCAAGTTCACTTTGCCCGATACCTTTATAAACAAAACCGATTTCCTTATATAAACTAGGTCTGCTAGGCTCTTGTTTGATGGCCCTGAGAAATAGCTCTCTTGCCTCTGTGAGAAAATTCTGACCTCTCTTCATTTTGGCCAAAGCCTCTAGCGCCTCAACATCAGTAGAGTTTTTTGAAATGGCCAATTCATACTGTCTGGCAGCGTTGAAATAATCTTTTTTTACCTGATAAACCATTCCAAGAAGAAGATAGCCTGAGGAACTTTCTGAATCAGATTTAATCTCTTCTTTAGCAAGCTTTTCCGCCCCTTCTATATCTTTAGTATTGAGATAAATTTTTCCCAAGAAATAATTCAATTTTGGATAAGAAGAGAGTCTTTTCTTAACCTCTAGAAAAACCTTTTCCGCTTCTTTGTATTTCTTAAGGTTAAAAAGCATTTCACCTAAGGCCATTCGGGACTGAAGATCCCCTTGATTGACCTTAATAAGCTCTTTTGTATAATTAATAACATCCTCTAGATTTTCATTAATTTTAGAGGATTCTATAAGAAATTCATAAAAGGATTCATCCTTTTCGGGAAGGTTACTTATTTTTTCTTGGTATTCCTCAAAGTCTTTTAATTGGCCACTTCTATAATAATAAATAGCGATATCCCCTAAAAGTTTTGGATGATTTTGATTTTTTTCAAGTAAATCGCGAATATAACCAATGGCCGTATCAGCTCCTTCGAGTTCATAAAGAATCTTCGCCCAAAGCGATTTATACTGAATATTTTCAGGATCTAGTTCAATGGCCTTGGCGAGATACCTTTGACTTTGATCATACTTTCTGTATTTAAGAAATGTTTTTGCCATCAAATAAAAGCTATGGTCATCAAGTGGATCAGCTTGAGTTACTACATTAAGATAGCGAAGACCAAGGATATCTTTTTCTTTTTTTAGATAAAAGTGGGCAAGAATTCGATTAAAAAGGGTTTCATCTTTATCTTTTTTCTGCCCCAGCACGGCCATTTCCTTTTCAGCCTTATCAAGCTTAAAGGACTCAATAAGAGCTAAAATATACTGAAAAAGAATTTTATCATTAAAAGGATATTCACTTTTAAGTTCTTCTAGAGTTTTAAGACCATCCTCGAAAAAGCCTCTTTTAATTTGAATTTCTGCTAAAAGACTTTTGGACGGAATATATTTAGGATTTAAATCAGCCGCTTCAATAGCAAGCTGAAAGGCCTGTTCCCAGTCTTTTTCTCTCATCTTTTTTCGAACGAGTCTCATTTTTTCAATAATTTTACTTTCTACGATAAGAGTTTCAACTGCATTGGAACCTTTATAATCTAGGGAAGCAAGTCTTGATCTAAGAATATCACTATCTTTAATAGCAAGAGCTTTTTTAAAGTAACCTCCAGCACTTTTTAGATCGCCTTTGACTGCAAGAAGGATGGCCTTGAATTCAAAATAGCGAGAAAGATAATAAGGGGATTTACCCGCTTCAAATTGCTGAACTTTGGCAACCACTTTTTCAAGTTCTTTAAACTTACCTTCCTTAGAAACCATATCACCATAATAAATATAAAGGGGAATACTTCGAGGAAAATCCTTTAGGCCTTCTAGAATTTGTTTTTTTGCATTTTCAAACTGTTGATCAATTTCATAAAACTTTGCCATAACTAGATGCACGTCAATTGGCTTTTTGGGGATTTTATTTAATTTTTCAAAGAGGTCTTTTGCTTTAACCAGGTTACCATTTTCAATGAGAACATCGAGATAAAGAACCATAAGATCTAGATTGGGTTTTTCAATTCTTAGAAAATTTTCGATGATATTTTGTGCTGTAAGGCTCTTGTTATTAAAATGATAAAAACGAGCACTTCCTTCAACAATTTGAGCATCCGTTAAACTTCTATTTTTGGTTATTGCCATTAAAGTGAGGATCGTATCCCCTGCTTTTTTGGGATCCTTGGCATTTTTTAGAAGCTTAGAATAAGCATTAATGAGATAGCCTATGGATTTATTATCTTTGAAATTATGAGAAAGAGATTGTCTAAAAAGATTAGCAGCATTATTAAGGGAGAGATAGTTTTTCTTGGGAAGCTCCGCCAAGGCTTGATTCATGAGCTCCTTACTTTTTTGAGGGTCAGAGAACTCTTCTAGAATAGGAAAGCGTACTTGTGCATAAACGGGAACAATTTCTTTAACTTGTTTTTTCTCAGGAAAAAGAAATTCAAAGGCCACAAAAAAGAGAGCCAAACCAATGATTAGAGATTTTACTCTTCTTTTTTTAAGATCGCTCTTTTCTTGCTCTTCAACTTCTTCTTTTTCTTCACGAAGACCTTCGATTTTTTCCCTAAAAGTATTGAGTTTATCTATAATATTGAGTTTTCCCTTTTTTTAGATTCAACCAACATTTGTTGTATTTCTGTTGTACCTTAAACTTCTTAAAGAGCAGCTATTTAGTATATTTATGTTATTAATCTAGTTGACCAATAGTTTGTTTATATTATGAA
>CBDUBC010000179.1:0-2671 GCA_965365285.1 uncultured bacterium | reverse complement strand
AATAACTTTCCTTCTTCTTTAAAAGAAGAACTCGCGCGGAGCTTGCTTCCTTCACTCTTTTAATTAAAACCTCTGCCTTAAAATTGAGTCGTGTTCCTCTTCTAAAAAACTTTTCATTCCAGCATGAGTTGATGTCCTTGATGTAGACAATGAAATAATCTCCATCGACTTTACGAACGAATCCCTGACACCAAGGAGTTCCCGAACGGTGAACTTGAAATGAAACCTGATCTCCAGATTTAAAAAATCTTGTGTTCTTATTTTCTGATTGAATCTTTATGACACTCGCAGAGTCATCGCGGTCTGTTGCCCTGCCACTAAATAGGGAGTAATCCACCCGAGGATCAAAAAATGAGTCGAGATCCTCCTCTACCATCTTTTGAAGTTTTTCATTCACCTTAGCAGATAGAATTCCTGAACACATTGCGCAAAATAAAATTATAAACCAAATATTCCTCATATCTCTATTATGAGCGAGAATTTTGTACAAATCTAACAGGGAAAACTTGTCGTTGAAGCGGCCAAAAGTTATAAGCCTTTAAAAGAATCAGACTAAGGGGATCAAATATGAAGTTTTTTCTAGATACTGGAATTGTTGAAGAAATCAGAGAAGCCGTTAAATGGGGGCTTATTGATGGTGTAACCACGAACCCTTCTCTTATTGCTCAATCAGGAAGAAGCCAAGAAGACGTTATCAGAGAAATCTGCGACATCGTAGATGGGCCTATTTCTGCAGAAGTCATTGCCACCGAATCCGAAGAAATGATCCAGGAAGGTCAGAAACTGGCCAAAATTCACCCAAATGTTGTTATTAAGCTCCCTCTTACTGAAGATGGTATAGCTGCTTGTAAGTGGTTTAGTGAAAATGGAATTAAAACCAATGTGACCCTTTGTTTTTCAGTAAATCAGGCCCTTTTAGCAGCTAAAAACGGGGCCACTTATATCTCTCCATTCATTGGAAGACTCGATGATATTGGTCATGATGGAATGGGTTTGATCCAAGAAATTAGGGCATTATACGATAATTACGGGTTTACAACTCAAATCCTAGCTGCCTCTGTCAGACACGCTCAGCACGTACGAGACGCCGCTCTCGTGGGCTCTGACGTAGCAACCATGCCTTTTAAAGTTGTGAAATCACTCTTTAAACACCCTCTTACAGAGTCAGGGCTTCAGAAGTTTTTAGAGGATCATCAGAAGTCTCTCAATAAATAATATTTAAATATACTTTTTTACTCAGCTTATTTCTAAAAAGCGTCGAAAATACCCTATGGGCCTAGCTTTTGGGCCCAATAGGGATAATTTTGAAAAGCATTTTACTCATTTTCCTACTCCTTTTGAGTGGCTGTAAACCAAGTTATGACGTCGTCACTACGAGACTACCGGAAGCTGCCCCTTATTCAACTGGAGATCAAAGGGCCGCGGGCTCTGTCCGATGGCATACGGGTGATTTTCCCCTCTCTCTCAAAATTGATTCAACTCTTCCCTCTTATTATGATGGCAGTACTTTAAGCAGTCATGGTCCTGAAGTCATGGCGGCCCGATGGGATAATGTTTTGGCAGGGGCGAATCTGTTCAACTACTCCTTTGGGGCGACTACAAATTCCTCTTCAAATATTTCAGACTATGATGACGGAGAATTTGGACTTTATGGTATTAACCCTTGGTTTAGTGATGTTAGTGGAAACGCCTTGGCGGTTACTCAGTACTTTGCGGTTAGAAAAAATGCCGGGCAGTCTAATGAGTATCTTCAGATCATCGAAGCAGATATCCTGGTAAATCTAGAGTTTGATTTTTCGGATATTCCAAATAGTTCCCAATACGATCTCTCTTCGGTTATTCTTCATGAGCTGGGGCATTTATTAGGTCTTGGTCATTATACGGGCAGTGAAAACTCCGTCATGGAAAAATATCTCTATATGGGTCAGACTAAACGTTCTCTTTATGCCATCGATCGAACGACCTTAGAGGCCAATTATCCAAGTATTGTGGAAAGTGGAGCTACGGCCGCTCAAGCTCCTTCCGCACCACCTGCCGAGGGAGAAGAGATTATTCGCGGAATTATTGAACAACGAGCAGATGGAACCTGCAAACACTATATAATTGATTAATTTGTAATCGTTTGAAGAACTTGTCCAAAGTCCTCCCTTGATCCAATCGCTACTACTCGATCTCCTTCACTAAGTTCAATATCTTTATGAGGAGCAAAAATTTTTTTTCCATCTTTTCTGAGGATGTTTACGATGATAATCCCCTTCTCTTTTAGCTTCAAATCCCCTAAGGATTTACTTTGGCAAAAATGTTCTTTTTGAACACTAAATTCGGCAACTTGAAAAAAATCATTAGTATCGGTTGGAAATTCTAAGAAATCATCGACACTTGGATTTAGTACTGCTTGGGCCATAACAGATCCTGCGTGAGTAAACGGAGAGATCACCTTATCCGCACCCGCATGCTTTAATTTTGCTTTCGAGGAATTATCAAACACTCGACTAATCACCATAACCGACGGAAAGAGGTGTTTTGCAGTTAGAGTAATAAAAACATTATCCGCATCATGCAATTGACTGTATTTATTGGTAACGGAGGTCCTAGGATCATTGCCCATACGTGTGGTACCCACTTCATGAATGATTTGGCCTGGTTTCAATAGACCATAGTCTTCTTCTTT
>CBDUBC010000178.1:0-2721 GCA_965365285.1 uncultured bacterium | reverse complement strand
TTCTTCAAAAGTAATTTTTTCATCCCTAATAAGCTGGACCGCTTCCATCATTCTTTTATGATTATTGATTAAGCTTTCATAAACATTTTTAAGGTTTTGCACCATATGCTCATCGTTTTCATGACCTTTTTTAGTTAATTTACTGAGGTTAAAAATATCAGTTTCCACTTTATCTTGAAGAGCTCTGAGAAGTTCATGATAGTTCATATCTTCTGTCTCTCCAGAATTTGAGAGGAGTTCTGACTTCGATATGAGGACATCAAGAGTTTTGGCATACTTATTAATACTCTCAATGATTTTATCGACTCCTTTAATCTCTACTTTCAAATTTTCTAAACTATCTTTAAGTTGCTCCTCAACATTAGAAGATTTCTTAAATTGAAGTGTTTGATTAAGGGCCTGATAAATTTTATTTCTTTGATTTAAAATGAGCTCTTTTTCTTCTTTAAAGTCTTTTTGATGAGAAATAAGTCTGTCAAAAATAGCCTTTTGCTGCTGAACCTTCTCTTTAATCAACTCTACCAGCTTTAAAAGCTCATCCTTTCCTTGAAAAAGTTCTTTGGAGTTTACTACCGTACTTAAATAAACCTGCTCCATCTCTTGTCTAGTGTCTACGACTTCAACGACTGAATGTTTTAGTTCACTGAATTTTTGAAATCCTGTTTTTTGAATAAGGATTCCTCGTTCCACAAGTTTTTGAGTATCTTGAAGAAGCTTGATTTTGTCGTAAAGATCATTTTCTAGATTTTCAATTTCTTTAAAGAGACCATCTTTTTGAAGATTGAACATTTGATTTAGCTCTTCAAATTTATTGTAAATCCCTTCGATATCGGCAATTTCAAAATCCTTTTTAACTTTCTCCTTACTCTCACTCGTGAAACTTCCTTTTAGAAAGAGATCAAGAGTCTTAGTGATTGGACCAAGTTGTGTTTTACTTTGGTTATGAAGAGTTTCCTCCATAAATTTAAGAGGATAAAAGAAGATCATCACTTTAGTACTATCTTGATCCTTTATCGGTGAAACATACATTTCAAATGGAATGAGATCCTTATTGGGTGAGGTTCTAATTTGAATTTGATAAATCCCAGCAATATTATTTTGAAAACCTGTAATGACAGGATCTTCCTCGCCAAGATTAGTAAACTTTTGAAGATAATCCCAGGAGATATTTTCTTTTCCTTTTTGTCCCTCTAATTCCCATTGTCGATAAAAATGGGAATTGGCCCAAACGAGTTGAAGATCGGAATCAAGTAAAATGGCAGGGATGGGTAAGGCCTCTTGAAAAAAGGTTCCGAATTTGATTCTTTTATCAAGATAGCTTTTAAATTTATGAAATTCCTTTTTAAACTGGTCTGAAAATTCGTCAAAATTCTTTTCATCTCTATTCATGAGATCGTAATTGATCATATTTATGAAAAGTGTCTCATTTTCTTTTTGACCTCGTATTTTATTTTTCTTTTGGACTACAAAACCAAAAATAAGAACTAAAAAGAAGTAAGTTACGCTACCAATTAAAAAAAGAATTAGTTTTTTTGAATCCTGTTGACCTTCAAGTCTTTTTAAAGAAAGGGATGTTTTAATATCTTTTAACCAGGCATCATAATTATTCTTAAAATGAAAGAAATTATTTTCATACTCTTTTAGATCCTTAGAGAATTTTTTAAGCATTTTCATTTCAGACTCAAGAGAAGCTAGCTTATCAATAATCTTATTCTTATCTACCTCAGATAGCACACTCCCCTTGGTGATATTATTCATATAATTAATATCTTGATTGAGTCTCCAGTGAAGACTTGAAATCTTTTTATGATCTAAGTTTCCATTTCTTTTTTCGTTATCAATAATGGCAACAAGCTTTCTTGAAGTTCTTGTTAACGTCTTCCAATTGTTATCTTTAACAAAGTCAAAGAAGGCATCCGCTTTTTTAATAAGAATTTGGTATATAGTTTCTAGTTTTGGATAGGAGATGAGTGCGTTGATGGCGTTCTTATGGTTTAAAGTTTCGTTTGTTAATGCCTTATAGGTCTCATCGACAGAATGAAGCTCATTAATTTCGATTATATTTTTTTCTAAATCATCAGCAAGTGTCACCCCTTCTCTGACCTGATCTTTTGAAACCAGCTCAATGATTTTATCAATTTCATTTCTTTTTTCTAGCTCTTGAGTTAAGGACTGTGCCTCAATAATGGAGGAAATATTATTAACATTAATCGCACCATTAAACCAAAAGTATCCAATCCCCGCAGAGACAATTAGCGTACCTAGACTAATCGATATAGCGTAATAGAGATTAACAATACCGGAATTCTTAAATTTCATAGCGACCTCTTGAGGAGAGGTTAGATGGATTGGGATGAAAAAATATCGATAAAGTAGGTGGGAATTGTGTTTTTAGTCCAGTCACTTCCTGTGTCCTTTCGACTTAAATCCTTAATATCCTTGAGATCTCCTCTCTTAGGTATTATGAAGGAAATGGGACGAAATAGAAAGTGAAAATGAATCACTTGACCGGTTAGGTTTTCTAGATTCTTCACTCGCTCAACTGTACAGTCTGTATTAATTTTATAAATGAGATGCTTATTTAAAGATCTTAATTTATCAAAAGAAATCTCATAGTTTTTTAGTTGGTTAGGAAGACAAAGGTCAACACCAATGAGATCATGAGTATCAAGTCGATAAACCTTTTTATCATCAAAACTTAGATCAAATTTGAGTTCTAAA
>CBDUBC010000177.1:0-2728 GCA_965365285.1 uncultured bacterium | reverse complement strand
ATCCTTTTTTAAAAGTTCTTGAGCAGTGTAACTATAGACCCGAGGCCATATTTCCGGTTGTTAATGAAGAGCAAAAAGTTATCCATAATTTTTGGATGAAGGAAATTATCAATAATCTATGTCTAATTTTAAAAGATACCTTAGATGGGATAGATGAAGTCACAGAGAGTAATTTCTGGAAGTTTCTTCCTGAGGATGATTATAATGATTACCAAATTGCCGAAGATGAGATGGATTTAAAAAACTTGGTTTCTCCTTTAAAGCAGCTATTAGGTTCAAGACCTATTATTTCTGAAAAAGATCTAAGTGTAGCTGAGGTCACAAGGCTTATGGTGGAAAGTAACTCTAATATGTTTATTATGACCAAATATGGAGTAGATATGCGTGGAGTTGTCACCGATCGTGTCCTTTTTAATCACTTCCACAAAATAATGATTGATCAATTAGAGAATGAACCTATTAGTAAATATTTGGTGGAGCCTCCGAAGGTTTTATTAGAGGACCATTTAGTTGCTCAAGGCTTAATTGCCTTTAGAAAAAACTCTTCTAGAAGAATGATCATCGTAGATAATGATTTGTATCCACTAAAAGTTATTGAGCCAGTGGATATTATTAGACATCTTAATTTTGGTTTTTTAAGTAATCAATCGCCCGTATGAGGGTTTCATCTTTTTTAGCGAAACAAAAACGAATGAGCTTTTTTCCTTGATCACTTTTGATGTAGAAAACTGATGTTGGAATAGCGGCAACTTTTTTATCTAAAATGAGATTGCGACAGTATTCAATATCTTCCTCTTCTGAAATTTCACAAAGAATAAAAAAAGTTCCCTCGGGATTAATAGGATTAAATCCGGCCTCTTTGAGACCTCTTAATAGAAGATCTCTTTTTTGAGTATAAGTAGATCGGTAAGTAGGAAGATATGCTTCAAGTTTTTCAAAGGCCTTGGTCGCGGCATATTGAAAAGGGTGAGAGATACTAAAAACATTATATTGATGTACCATCCTAAGGGCGTGACTAAGCTCAGGAGAACTCGCACACCATCCCACTTTCCATCCCGTAAGACTAAATGTTTTTCCAAGACTAGAGATTGTTATAGTTCTCTCTTTCATCCCTTCCAGAGTAGCAATGGGGATATGTTTATGCTCTTCAAAAGTGAGAAACTCATAAACCTCATCACTAATGACGTAACAGTCATTTTCGATCACAAGGTTTGCAATCTCTTGAAGTTCTTGATGATTGAAAACCTTTCCCGTTGGATTATGCGGAGTATTGAGAATAAGACATTTTGTTTTTGAGCTAAAAGCTTTTTTAAGCTCGCTAGGGTCATATTTAAAGTTTGGGGCATTAAGAGTGACTGGTACGGCCCTAGCACGACATAATTCAATAGTAGCGAGGTAAGAATCATAGAGAGGTTCAAAAACAATGACCTCATCACCCGGATTAAGTAGTGCCATAAGCGAACAAAAGATTCCCTCGGTTGCACCGTTAGTAATTGTTATTTCGCTCTGGGGATCATAATCTAGGGAGTAATGTTTTTTAAAATGATCGGATAAGGCCTTTCTAAAAGGAAGAATACCCGGAGCAGGAGCATACTGATTAAGACCCTTGTCCATGGCCACCGTAGCTTCATTTAAAATCCAATCAGGCGCCTCAAAATCAGGAAACCCCTGAGAAAGATTAATGGCCTTATTTTCATTTGCCAGTTTACTCATCGTCGCGAAGATCGACTCTTCAAGTTGTTCAACTGGTTCTGAAAATCTTTTCATTAATCGAGCCTTTTAAGAAATTTTTCTAAAGAGTCTCGAGGAGGAGGTGGATTTATTTTTTTGGGTTTACCTATCCAAAAAAGACCCTCAATAGATTCTTCTTTAGCATCGACATCCGCGATTTCATAAAGTTCGGGGAGCTTTATTTTACCACCTGTGCTCCATTTGGTACCGATGTCTTTCTCCCAAAGCAGAAGAGCAAGGTTATGAAGGCAGCAGGATAGAGTCGCATAATCTTCTTTTTGAACATCTTTGTTGGTATGAAGTTTTTGCGTAACAATTACAAGATGAGTAGGGTTTTTAAATTTATTTTCAAATGACTTCACAATTTCATCGGTGATTTCTTCTTTTTTTGCTTTTTGCTGGAGAAGAAAGTCGAAGACTTTTTCACGAGTCTTTGGACCGGCCAATCGATATCGTGTGGGTTGCGTCAACTTGTGATTGGGTGCTAACAATGATGCTTTTAGGCACTCTAAAAGTGCTTCCTCAGAAAAATCAAAGGGCTCATAACTATGAGTGGTTCGTCGCTGTTCAATAATTTCTTTTATACTGTTCATGGCCTCGGAGTATAAAAGAAAAATTCGAGCTATTCAACCAATCTAAGGTGAGACTCTCTTTTCGGAGGCTCATTTTGCTGGATGTTTCTGGAACGATAAGCCATATTCTTTTGAATTTGTCTGAACTCTTCTTTTTCTAAGAAAATATTCTTAAAAAAATAATGATTCTCTTTTTTTGAGCTGTTCATGAGCTCGAGGTAAGCTTTGGTGTATTCAAAAAATTCTTCAATGGAATCGGTCAACACATGCCACTTATAATCGTCGGCAATTACAAAACATCTAATTAAATTGCTATTCATCAATCCTTCACTCCTATCATCCATGATTAAGCGAATGCCTACTAATAATTTATCAAAGAAAAAGTGCAACCGACAAGAAGATTAAAAATTACCGATTAAAACAGG
>CBDUBC010000176.1:0-2764 GCA_965365285.1 uncultured bacterium | reverse complement strand
CTTGGCATCGAAAGTTTTGTTTTTCACGTCCTCTCTTCTGACATGAATCTGGAATTAAGCGACACCTTAAACTCCGAGTGGAAGGCAAAAGTTGAAGAGATTCGAAAACTTTTCGATCTTAAGGCCATAGAAAAAGTTCACAAGGCCATTTCAGACTGTGGTGGAGATCGAAAACAAATTAAAAATAGTGCTGTTCTTCATGGAAAAGTTATTGATGCAATCTTGGAAGAAACTAAAAATAAGCATTTCTCATTTTTGGTCTTAGGTCCCAAGACTAGAAATGATTGGGGAGAGCTTTTTCTTGGCTCTAATACAGAAAGACTTCTTAAGATGTCGAGTGTTCCAGTTTTGGTTACTAAGACAGAGTCTGCGGTTCATCCCAAAAATGTTTTTTGGGCCACGGATTTATCGGACCTTGCCGATGAGACGATTAAGTGGATTATTAAACTAAAAAATGCCTTTCAAATTAAACTTACTCTATGTCATGTCAAAAGAACTGGTCATAATTACCAAGAAAAGCTTGATCAAATTGAGCAAATAATAATTGATCAAAAATGTTCTCATCAGATTCGAATATTAGAGGATAATAAAAAAAATGTAGGGGAAACTCTTATTTCAGAGATTAATGCTGGCGATTTTGATCTTGTGGTCTTTGGTGCCAAGAGAAATAGAAATGTGCTCGATCTTTTTTTAGGCAGTGTTGAAGAATATCTCATTCATAATATCAAACAATCTTTTTTTCTCATAAACGTTCCGCGGTAGGAGTCCACATGGAGATTTACGGCAGAGTTACCGGCAAAGTTCAGGGTGTAATGTTTAGACAGACCTTTATAAGAGGGGCACTGAAAAGATCTCTTAAAGCAGGAGCAACTAATCTTCCGGATGGGAGTGTTTCTTTTGTACTTTTAGGTGATGAGGAAGCAGTTCAAGAGATTTTAGATTTTATCAAACAAGGAAAAGTCCTTAATAGTTGGAATGCTCTTGCGGATAACTTTGAAGAGCTCAATCAGAGTGAAGGAATACCTTTTGAAAAGCATCAGGTTACAACGGAGAATGTCGACACCTTTAATTGGAGTAAAGGTGTCGAGATGTATCTCTAGAGGTTAAGACTACAGTTTAATAGCTCTCTGGATTCTTGTCCTCTTCCATTAATAACCTTATTTAATTGATTGAAAAAAAGAGAGTTTTGAGTTCTTCTCATTTTGATTTCACCAATAGTTTCTTGAAGGTGATTGATCTGATTAAATTGATGAAGCTTGTTATTTATTTTGAGAGCAAAACCATTGTCTCCATCATGCCAGTAAGAATGAGTAGTCTGAGTATGCGTTCCTTGCGAACTCGAAGTTGTTTCTGTTGAAGTGGTTCCGGGATAGAATGGATTATTATTTAATCTAATAGTTGAGCAATCTGAATGAGAAATTAAAACCTGGACGTTCATGACTTCTCGTGTATCAACATTTTCGCATTTACCTCTCCAGTTCCCATTTAGATTAGGACATCTTAAAATTCTTTCGAGGGCCTTATTTTTAAGCTTTTGTGCTGAGAAATCGAGAGCGAATACCTGGGAAGAGATAAAAAAACAGATCATTAAATATTTCATAGGAACTCCTTTTACCTCTTCAAGTCTACATGGAATTTCAAATAAAGAAAAAGAAGTAGAAGAGTCAGGAATATCCAAGTCTTTATAAAATTTAAGGGAGTGGTAGAATAAAACTGTATTTTATTTTTTCTGGAGATGATTGATGAAATGGATCCTTCTACTTACATTCTTTTATACCTCTTTTGTTTATGGACAAGATCGTGTCGCTAGAGTTCTCAAAGTCACTTCATCAAAAAAGTATGCTCTTATTAAGCATCTTTCAAGCTACGATGCTCAAGTCGGATCAATGCTAACTCTAGAATCCGAAATGGGAAAATCCTGTTCGGTTAAAATTCTTAAAAAAATGCAAGGTAACCGAGTCATTATTAATTTAAAGACATGCCCCTTTAAGCAACAGGTGCAAAGAGGAGACTGGCTTTCTCGTGGGCAAATGATGGTGGAAGATGAGTTTGAGGATTTAGAAAAAGATGAGATGGAGGTTGAGCAAAGAAAGAAGGTAGCCGGTGAGGCGATGAATAAACATCATAAAAATGTCTATCTACTTTATAACATGGGAAGCTCGTTTGAATGGAGTGGTACCGATACCTCGGGAGGAGATTATACTCTCGAAGAAGAGATGAGTGCTGCGATAGGGGTAGGGTTTGAGTATTATAATTTAGCTTATAAAAGAGAGTGGGGATATTCTCTTGGTATAGAATATGAATTTAATCGAGAAGTGACCTCGGCAACGGATAGCAATGGAGTAGATCAAACTCCAGAGCCTAAGACCGCCTATACTTTTCTTAATTTTTTCCTTAATGCAACCTACAGCCTAGGTCCTAAGGCCTTCGTATTTGGAGGAGGAGTCCTCTCCTTACCAGGAGCTACAGATAATCTTGTTGAGATAGGGACGGGATATGGAGTTCAAGGAGGATTTGGTATGGCCTACACTGATTATAAATTTCATGTAGGCTATAGATTCATAGGCTATTCAGGGACTCTTAGTAGCGACTCAACTGAAATCGATGCAAGTGCGAGTCTTTCGGGATTCATTCTAAATGGAGGATATTCTTTTTGAGCCCTGAGAGAGCCAAGCATACGATTGTCTTAAGTGATTTTCACCTTTCGGATGAGGAACCAGCTCATCCAACGAATCCCTTATGGAAAAAATTTAAGAGTAAAGAA
>CBDUBC010000175.1:0-2851 GCA_965365285.1 uncultured bacterium | reverse complement strand
GAGAAAACCTCTACCTTGTTACTGATGCTATTTATCATAAAGTTCTTAAAAAACTATTTCTTTTCAAAAAGGAGCTTTATCTAATCTCTGCGGGGATTTGCCTAATTTCGATTACTCTTGGCCTTTTGATTGGAGGTAGCTTTTCTCGACCAATTGTAAATCTCATTAAAAAGCTTAGAAAGTCATCTAATGAAGTAAAGGCTATTTCAGGAGAAATTGAACACGCCAGTCAAAAGCTCTCTGAAACCACAACAGAGCAGACTGCGGCCATTGAAAGTACAGTTACGAATCTTGATGAGATGACAGCAATGCTTACCCAAACTGAAATTAACGTTAAACAAACAATTGATATGACCACAGTAAGTCGAGAACAGAGTACAGAGGCCACGTCGGCCCTCGATGCTATGTTAGAGGCAATGGAAGAAATCGAAGGCTCCAACGTTAAGCTAGCTGAAATCGAAAATCTTATGGATAAAATTAAGGGAAAAACAGAGATCATTAATGAGATTGTTGCGGAAACTCGTCTTCTTTCCTTTAATGCTTCTATTGAAGCGGCGCGGGCCGGTGCTCATGGAAAAGGATTCGCCGTTGTCGCAGAAGAGATTGGAAAGCTTGCCTCTATGAGTGGTAAAGCAGCCGAAGAAATTACCAACCTGATTGAGTCGAGTACCAAGCAGGTTAAGGCGGTTGTTGCACTAAACCAAGGTAAGGTAACTCTAGGTAAAGAAACTTCAAAAGATTGTGAACTTGTTTTTAAAAATCTTAATGAGTCTTTACTTAATATTTCAAAGGCCATTGAAAAAATTAATATGGCGTCTATGGAACAAAGTACAGGTATTCAACACACCAATAAGGCAATGGTTGAAATGGAGTCCATTACTCAGCAAAACTCTGATAATGCTGGAGTTCTCACAAGTAAGGCGAATTTACTTTACAATGAATCAGAAAGCTTTAAATCGGCAATAGAGAATTTAAATATTTTTATTTCCGGAAATAAAGATTATTCCGAAACTCTTAAATGGAAGTCGATTTTTCCAATTAAGAACCCTCTAAAGAAAAAAGTGACGGCAGAACCAAAAGTTGCTTTTGAAAAAGAAGAGATTCAGCTCCCTTCTGAGGAACAGAATTCAAATGAAGGTTCTGTTGATCGAGATGATGATAAATGGAACGTGAGTTAAAGAATGAAGGTAGAGTGAAATGGGAAAAATTCTCGTTTTCGAGCCTGAGGAGCTACTGCGAAAATCGCTAAACGATGCCTTTAAAGCCGATCAATACCAAGTTCAGTTTGTAGACACGATTGAAGAAATTTCCGCCAATATTGATTTCGATACAGAATGTGTACTTCTATCCCTTTTCTCCCCAGATCTAAAAAATCACAAAGAAATAATAGTTGAGATGCAACACCAAAATGAAAAAACTATTTTTATTGGAATAGCTCACTTCCCTGATGAAGACTACTTTATAGAGCTTTCAAGTTTAGGAATATTTTATTGTTTGAGTGCTCCCTTTGAAGAAGACTCAGTCATTGCTTTACATCATTCAATTCAAAAACATAAAGATATTGAACTTAGCCAAATAATGGAAGTTATTGCCAATATTACGGGAATGGAGCTGAATGATAAAAATATAACTAATTTGAGCAGTCGCTTAAGTAAAAGGGCCCAAGATCTTGGATTTAAAGGTGAGCAAACTTATTTAGCCTATTTTAAAGAAAATGCTAAAGAAGAGGTTAAGGCTCTTGTTTCAACGATGACGACTCACACAACCTACTTTTTTAGAGAGTCTGGTCAACTAGATTATATGTATGAGTACATCTTTCCTAATCTACTCAAGTTAGAAGAAGTTCATATCTGGTCAGCGGCTTGTTCAACCGGAGAAGAAGTTTATAGTATTGCCATTGCTCTGCTAGAGTATATTGAGAGTAATCGACTTCCCTTAAGTGTTATTAAAAAGATAAAAATTTTTGGTTCTGATATTGATCAAAGATCGGTGAACTATGCAAAAAATGGGGTCTATACAGAAACCAAGGTTAAAAATATTTCCAAAAGCTTAATTCAAAAATATTTTGATATCGGAAAAGGAGAATTAGAAGGTCACTTTCGAATTAAAGATCAAGTACATGCTCTTTGTGAGTTTCGAACAATCAACCTCGTTTCTGATATTTATCCTAACCAAAAGTTTCACATCATCCTAGCTCGCCATGTTCTTATGTATTTTAAAGATAAGCAAAGAAATAGTATTTTAAAAAGGCTTCAAAGCAAGCTGGATAAACCAGGGCATTTCTTATTAAGTTTTTCTGAGTCTAATTATGCAGAAAATATAGATTTAGATATGGTCTATCCATCTATTTTTTATCGATCGATTCATAAAGATGATGATCATATTACTTCTTTAAGTGATCAGATTAGAGTGTTAGTTGTCGATGATTCGCCCTTCATTGTGAAAAAAATTACGGAGATCCTTAGTAAGGATTCTAGGTTTAAAGTCATAGGAAAAGCGAATAATCCCATAGAGGCAATGGCAATTTTAGAAAACCAAAAAGTAGATTTAATGACACTTGATATTAATATGCCGGTGATGGATGGGCTTACTTATTTGGATAAAGTCGCGAGAAATACTCCTCACCACCCTCAAGTCGTTTTGATAAGTTCCGTTGATCTCTCCTCTGCAGAAAAATATTTTAATTTAGATGATCTTCCCTTTCATGAATTTATTGAAAAGCCTGATAAAAGAAGCTGGGATGCTTTTGCAAAGAATTTGAGAGAAATTTGTTTTTCGGTCTATAAAGCTAAAACTCAATTCCATAAAATTTCGGTGAATTCCTCTATTTCAAAAGTTGCCTTTAACTCCA
>CBDUBC010000174.1:0-2866 GCA_965365285.1 uncultured bacterium | reverse complement strand
ATGTAAGAAATTTTTAGAATTCTTGCTGTGTATAATTTCTGGACACGTTACTTAGCATGATGTTAGAAACCTATATCTTTTAAACAGATGTAAAACCAAAGGAAAGACGATGGAAAATTCTAGACTTATCAAGAGATACGCTAACAGAAAACTTTATGACACAAAGCAAAGCTGTTACGTAACACTAGAAGAAATTGCTGCTGTTATTCGAGAAGGTCATGACGTGACTGTTATTGATAACAAAACAAAAGAAGACATCACGTATAGAACACTTATTCAACTTCTGCACGTTCTTGAAACTAAGCATGCACACAATGGAATGGTAAAAGATCTTAACAGAGTGATCAGAGGCCAAGAAGGTACATTCAGCGGTTTTATCAGAGAACTCGAAGGTGTTGAATACGTTCCACCAGTAAAAGAAGAAGCTCCAGCTGTTGTAGCGTCTGAGTCTCAAGAAGTGGAAAGTACAAATACTGTTTCCTTTAATTAATTATAATATAGGGGATGTTCTTCATCCCCTATTTCTATAACCAAAATACTCGACTTTAAAATCCTACCGTAATTTTACTCCATACGTTAAATTAGAGGTATGGTTGTTTTAATCCTTTTACTACTTTTCTCAAATCTCGGGTTCGGAGAAAGCTTTTTAGAAAAGATTCGCAATGATGAACACCCTTGGGTGGAGATTAGACATGATCGATCGCTACGTGCTTATAATAAAGATCTAAGTGAGAGTGAGCTCTTTGCCTTTAAAGCAAAGGGAATCTTAGAGGGCCCCATAGAGGTTTATTTAGAGATTATTCGCCAGATTTCAGAACATAAGCGTTGGTCCCCTAGCCTCATTGATAAATTTGTCCTTAAAGACATCAGTGATATTGAAGTCGTAACGAGAGACCTACACTTCCTGCCGTGGCCTCTTCAAAATCGTGATTTAATCGTCCATAATAAACTTTATATAGATCATAAACGTGGCTTTCTCGTCATAGGATCCCGCTCTCTCGTGTCCAAGGACTACCCTGTTGATGAAGAGTATGTTCGCGCCCACCTCAGTGCAGGAGCGTTTTATTTAAGACCCTACGGTGAAGCACAAACTGAAGTAGAACTCATTATTCATATTGATCCCAAGGGGATGATCCCTCATTGGCTCGTCAATGAGCTTCAAAAAAACTGGCCTATTAAATACCTTCGAGGACTCGAAAAGGTCGCAAAGGAATATAAGGCCAAGGGATTATCACAACATGTTTTAGGCATGCTTAGCGAGATTAAAAAGGATGGTTATGGCAGAAGAAGAGAATAACGAGCAGGTGGCAAAGCAAAGTTCTAATGTAGAAGTGGAGGATGTTACTCCCAAAAAAAATATTGTTCTTTATATCCTAGTCGCTGTTAACTTTATTGTTATCATTGTTCTTTTTGTCAGACAGCTGGGCCTTAATAAAAAGCTTGCCGTGTACCAGGAGCAGAATTTTATTTCTCGTAAAGTAAAAATTTCTAACGATGTAGGAGGTATTCAGCAAATCTTTGAACTAAAGCCAATGACGATTAATCTAGCGGAATGGAATGGACCGAGAAGGTACCTAAAATTGAGTATGAACCTCTCAGTTGAGGCCAAAAACCTTGAAGAGATGGAGGCCAAAAAAACCTCTATTCGCGACTTGGTCATTAAGCTTGTAAATAAAAAGAATCCAGAAGACCTCCTCTCCGATGGTGGAGTCGATAAAATAAAGTCCGAAATTATGGAGTCCGTTAATAAGGTACTAAGTGAAAGTAAGATTGTTCGTATTTATTTTACGGATTATCGAGTGAACTAAGCTTGAGTAAAATATAGGTCCGCATTAAAATAGAATAACCACACACAAACCAAACGATCACAAGGAGGCGATCAGCATGGAAAAAGATACTGAAGAAATTGAAGAACAGATTAATGAACTGAAAAAAAAGCTCACCGGAAATCTATGGGAAGATATGGAGATCAAAGGAAAAATCCATAACCTTGAAATGAAGCTTCAAGGAATTAAACCTATAGATTCCGATATTGAGTGTATTGGATGTGGTAGTTAAGAGAACATATAACAGGAGAAAGACTATGCCAGCAACAGAACGAGCATTACCAAATGAACTATCGACCTCATTTCTTAATGCCCTCTCTCACCTCAAGTCTCACGTGGGTTACAACACAAATGATGATTCTTTTTTCCTTCAAGGAGATAAGAAGTCGGTTGTGGATTATGACTATGTTGAGAATTTTTTCACGGAAGAGCTCACAAAATCAGACGATCTTCACTATGAGTCTATTGGAGACGAAGAATTTCAAAGACTTCTTGATTTTGGAATTAAGGCCCTTGATGGGACAGCTCCAGAGGCCGAGGCCGCAATGAATATGAAGGCCAATGCAGTAGAAGAAATGGAAGAAGAGGAATATGAGGATGAGTATGAGGAAGAAGAAGAGGAAGAAGAGGAGGGAGACGAGACTCCTGAAGACGTTCACTTTTCTCTTATCAGCGAAATCCTTGAAGAAGTTCAAGCCTGTCCTGATGATACAGACGAAGATTATCTCATGATTAGAATCAGAAATGGTTTAAGAAGAAATAATCTTGAAATTAATTTTATAGAAGAATAGAAATTGGGGAGAGGGAGCCTCCCTCTCCTCTTCCTTACCTACCGCCGCTATATTTTTTTTGAATTTCGTAAATCCGCCCATTTTTTCTCATTAAGTGAATCGCATGATCGAATTTTTTCAGGAAATCGATCTTATATTCAGGATTCCATAAATGAGAATAGCCCACGAATCCTCGCTCTCTGGATATAACGAGAACTTCAATAAAGCTTTTTGCGTCTTTTTCCGTAAGCTCTCCCTCTTTAACCATCT
>CBDUBC010000173.1:0-2870 GCA_965365285.1 uncultured bacterium | reverse complement strand
CCTGCCTGTGAAAGAAGATCATTTTTCTTTTCTTCAATTTGATCAAGCGCATCTTGTCTGTACTTTTCGGCAAGACCTTCAAGCTCCTTTCTTAGTTCACCATCTATCTTAGGTCCAACATCAGAGAAAATTTCTCCTTGGATGTGATCCATAAGACCGTCTCGACCTCCTTGTTGAAAAGCCGATAGAAACTCTGCTCTTTGATCAGGTGGTAAACCAGAAATAATTTGAAATGCCTGAGCATCAGAAAGATTAGGGTTTAAAAATGCAGCGAGGCCGCTATTTTCTGGGGAAAGGTAGCCTGCAATGGTATTAATTTGATTAGGGTTTAAATTTGTGAAGTCAGCCGTTCGCATAAGGTTTGCAAGTTGCGCTCCATCAGGACTCATTTTAGATAGAAACTGATTAAATGTTGAAGGATCAAGACTTTTAAAAGCCTCGAAACCATCTGTGTTTGAACTTAAACCAGATAAAGCATTTACTTGGGTCATGAAATCTTTTGAGAAGACATCTCCTCCACCAGAGCCAAATAGTAAACGAAAGCGAGAATCATTATTTAGACTTGAAATATCGGCTGAATTAAAGGCCCCATTATTAAAATCATTCATTAGCGATTGATAGGCTTCTATTCTTGGCGCCCAAAACCCTATTGTTTGGCCTGCAAGAGCAGTGTGAGTAACCCCATTAGAGAATTCAAAAAAAGAGGTGATATTCCCTTGGTTATCAGAAAAGGCTCCAGAAGGGAGAAAATCATTTCTATGGGTCTTAAAAAATTGAAGGGTTTCCTCTTGTGCCCAAACAGGAAGAGCTATACAAAACAATAAAATTAGTTTAAAAAATGATCTTTTCATCTCGGTAGTATACATCAATCCTCGATCGGAATATTAAATTAACTATGAAGCCCAATATATTTTATTGAAGGATCAATTTTTCTGAGCAAAAGCCGATTATAATAGTCAAGAGACAATGAAATATTTAAAAATCTTATTATTATTTTTAGCGGTATCTACTAATGGTCCACTTATCGGTCAAGATGAAGATGCAGATGATGGTGATGATATCGGAGAAGCAGATACAGTTTTAGGTTCTGAAATAGTCGAATCTGCAGGAGCAAGTGGTCGGATCGTTAATGGATATCAGTATATTTTTTCTGGAGCGAATAATTTCGGTCGAAGTCTATTTAATAGTCGGACCCTTGCAGAGTATCTCTTCAATAATATATCCAAGTATAATGGTAGTTGGCCACTTTATGATAAAAGTTTAGTACCGAATGTTATGAACTTTGGCCTGAATTTAAGTGCAGGTGTCTCTCGAAACGTAATTCGTAATAAGGATATAGAAGAAAGTCACTCTGTCATTGATAAGGTTGAATTCAGTATTAACCCCTCAATTTCAGCCAGCTATATGGGCTTCAGTGCAAGTGCTGGTGTTCAAGCTGGGTTTGATTATTACAATATTAAAATTATTAAAAAAGAAAAAAGAACTCAAATTTTACCTATAAAATTTTTTGAAGAGAGATTTAAGAAAAGATTTAAAAAAGAAAAAGAGGTAAAAAAATCTCCCAAAGCTATTGAACAAGAAAATGAAAAATATGCAAACTTCGTAGAACTCCCAGAGAGAGCGAGAGGTTACGATATCTACCTTGGTCGTTTATGGAATCCAATCACAACTGCTTTACGTTTACCTCTTCATTGGAAGAGGGCAAAGGCAATGGATGATTATGAAATTATATCCTACAGCCTTGGTGGAGGAGTGAGTGTAGGTGCGGGTTTTTCGGGTGGAGAGATTCCTGGATTAGATATTTTAAAGTTTGGTGCTAATTTATCTTTTTATTTTAGAGGCCGTCATAGAATTTCTGTTTTAAGGGAAAAACCTAAAAAACCCGGAGATAATTATGTTCGAGTTATGCTCTCTAGAAGTCGCTCTAAAGGAATGAGTTTCTCCGCAGGATCTCAAAATGATATGTTAAGTGGTGTGATTACAGTAGATAACTTTGTTGGAAATCTTGGATGGAATCTCGCCAGAGGTATTTTAAATTTTAAACCCTTTAATCTTTCAGTGAATAAAGATTGGGGTAATTTTTATGATTCTGTTTATCGTTATGATCTCAATACAAAAGAGGGGCAAGACGCTTATAACAAAGCCTGCTTAGGAAGCTTTAAACTTTCAGAAAAGTATGCGTTAGATGATCAATTAAAACCACGAACTGGAAACAACCTACCTGTTAAAAGAATAACGATAAGAAGAGGTAAGTCTGAGCAGTTTGATATTACTCGTTCGATAAGTATGTTTCTTTTTCAGTTAAAAGATCAAAATATTTTAGGTTTTAAAAAAACCAAAATCTTAGATGAGGAAGGTCGAGAGAATACCATCTTCGAATCAAGCTTTACATCAAGTGAATTTAGACAGCTCCTATTTTTTGTAGAAGAGTCCTCTGAGAATAAATTTCGACTCGAATTCAATAAAAATAAATTCTTTGAAACTTCTCCAAAAGAGAGAACCGCTAAATCTTTGTGGAAAAGGGCCAACTATCTCAAATTCCCTAAAGATTCTATGTTTTTAGTTCTCACGATGGAAAAGAAAGATAAGCAAACCTTCTTTAATGAATACATCCGTTATGTAAAAACTATTGAAGAAGTCCTTGATCGTCCAGGGTTATTTCCGCTACCACCGGCTTCCCGCTTTAATATTAAGAAAATACTTAATGGAGATCTCGGACCAAGTGAATTTAGGATAGTTTTAAAAATAAATTTTCAACAACTTTTTAAATTTGCCAACTACCCAAAAGAAAAAATGTGGCCGGCCATGATTAAGGCCTTTGGTGCTCAAGGTAAAGGATGGGAGGATCGAAAGAAAAGAGTTGCTCTTTA
>CBDUBC010000172.1:0-3065 GCA_965365285.1 uncultured bacterium | reverse complement strand
CAAGCAAAAAAATATCGAAATGGTGATTACAAGGAAGGGATCAAAAAGGCCTTGGAGAAAAAGGATGTTATTGCAGGTATTCTTAACAAATACCGCAAAGAGCCTCTCCCATCAGATTGGTTACCAGTTTCCATTTATTGTAATGAATGTAACACCGACAAAATGGAGTACGTAAAATGGGATGGAGCAGACAAGCTCAACTATAAATGTACCAAAAATGGACATGAGGGTGAACTCGCACTAAGTGAGACCAGTAAAGTGAAACTTCCATGGCGAGTAGATTGGCCTATGAGATGGGAATATGAGCACGTCGAGTTTGAGCCAGGTGGTAAGGATCACTCAAGTGAAGGTGGTAGTTTTACTACGGCAAAAGATATTGTAGCTGATGTTTACGGTTGGCAGGCACCTCTTTATCTCCAATACGAATTTGTAAGTATTAAGGGTGCAGGCGGAAAAATGAGTTCTTCAAGTGGTGAGGTTATCACCCTTTCTGATGTTCTTAAAATTTATGAACCAGAAATGGTTCGATGGATCTTTGCTAGTTATCGATCCAATGTCGAATTTGCAATTAGTTTTGATCTTGATGTTATTAAGACCTATGAGGACTTTGACCGCCAAGAAAGACTTGCCTTTGGCCTTGAAAAAGGAAATGAGAAAAAAGTAGCAATGGCAAAAAGAGTTTACGAACTAAGCGTGGAAAAGGAAGTTCCTAAGACAATGCCATTTCAACCAGCTTTTAGACACCTTTGTAACCTCCTTCAAATCAATGAGGGAAGTCTTGAAAAGACTAAAGCATTTTATAAAAACGATATCAAAAATGAGCGAGATGAAAGAAGGTTTCAGGAAAGAAGTCAATGTGCGCTCTATTGGATTGAAAACTATGCTCCTGAGGACTTTAAATTTCAGGTCAATAAAGACCTCCCTCAAATACCATTTAAAGATTTTCAAAAATCCTTTCTTGTTGATCTTAGAAAATTTATGGAGTCTGAATTTGAAAAGATAGACACCGATAAAGAGCTGAATGAAAAGCTCTATGAAATCATGGCACCCTACCGTGAGCAAAACGAGGAGCTTAAACCAGGTGATTTCTTTGTTCCCACCTATCAGGTTCTTATTTCAAAAGAAAAGGGACCAAAACTTGCTGGATTTATTCAAAGTATCGGCAAAGAAAAGGTTTTAAACCTACTTAATCAGGTCTAGGTTTTCTTTAAAAGTACTCCCTTTTCTTTACCCATTTTGAGGTAACCAAGAAGAGGGAGTATCAGAAAAATAAAATTAAGCGTAAAAACAAAGGCCATTATTGTAAAAGCAGTCACACTGCCAAAAGCATCCATAGCTATTCCTATGACGGGTCCCCAAAAAATAAAACTGGCCCTCACACCAAAACTTTTAATAGAATTTGCGGTTGCTCTCATTTCTGAAGGAACCATTTTATTAAGAAGATCAGTAAAAAGAACCTGAGCTAAACCTCTACATACCTGATGGAAAAACGCTAAAGATATTCCGATAATAATCCAAGAGGAGTGCTTCATATAATATAAGCTTAAGGCCATGGCACTCCATCCAATGAGAGGTAGAATACCTATCAGGAGGTAGGTGGTCCCTTTCCCAAGCTTTCTTTCAATAAAAGGGGCAATCCGAGCAATGAAGGCCACAATAAAATTAGAAAGTGCCCACAAAAGTCCAAAGTGAGAGAGCTGGATTCCAATTTCTTTCCAATAAGGTTGAAAGGACCATGCCGCCAAAAGTCCAGTTGTTCCATAGGCCATACCTGTTAGAGCAATGAGAGAAAGAAGTCTGGATTGACCAAATAGAGTTTTAAAAATAAATTTAAAATTTTGTTTATGATCGGATTTACTCATTGTCTTTCTCGCGGGCTCATATAAAAAGAGAGCAAAGACAAAGGGAATCCATGAGGCCCCCGCTTGAACCCACACTGGCGCCATACTCGAAAAAAGCACCAATACGGAAGTTAAAAGAGCAGCGACCGATTCGGAAATCTGCTTATAAAAAAGAAGTCTAGCAACAATGGTGAGTGTTGTTGGTTTCTTTTTTAGAATAAAAATAGAATCATAGAGTAAAGAAATATCGGCACCAGAGAAAAAGCTAACTCCTACAGCTAGTAAAAATTCAGCAAAAAGGAAGGCCTCAAAACTTTCAATAAATGGGAAAAGACTAAAACCGACTCCGTGAAGGAATCCGGCCAAAACTAAACTTTTCTTTCTACCTAGAATATCTGCAAAATAACCTGAGGGTATTTCAAAAAGTAGAACAATTAGACTATAAAAGGCTTGAAGGAGAAACACTTCTTTCATACTCAGTCCTTGAGATTGAAAGAAGGGAACAATTACGGGCATCAGAACCAAAAAGGTCCAACTGACATCCATAAAGATGACTTTGTTAATATTATTCTTGATGACCTGATTGGTAGGGCTATCCATAGCATTTCTATCGGCTTTTTAGCGCCGAAAATATATTTTATTGACTCTAGAAATAATTGTTATTTAAGGATCGGTATAAGCTTAAAACTAAATCGGCCAATCTCATCTTTGCCCGACGAGTAGTAGCGATCTCAAAAACGGATCCATCCATTGATCAACACGATTGGATCGATGAAGATAGAACCCACGCTTTTATTGGACTTCGGCCGAATCAAACTCCACCCACTAACTACAAAAGAGTCTATTTTAATGGCGTAAATGAAAAATTTCATTCCTTTAATAATCGCTTTGTAATTAGAGTAAGCTCCTCTTTTAATAATCAAACTATCGATCCTTCCTTCAATATAGTGAAAGAGAAAACTCCTAAAAATCTTTGAATTGTTGAAATCCAGGCGAATCTAATGGACCAATTAATCCAAAAGGTCCAAATATTATCGCAAATGGATGGAGTAAAAAAAATAGTGTCTATTCTTAATTAAATATGGATTGAATTATTTCTCTTTCCTCATCTTTAGAGAGATTTTTTCTCATTAGATTAGGGCCTTTACCTTGGAGATCTTGAAGCGAACGCCTTTGGTTTTTAATACTTTCATTTACATTCATAATTCTCACAATATCTTGATT
>CBDUBC010000171.1:0-3119 GCA_965365285.1 uncultured bacterium | reverse complement strand
TGGCAGCGCCCGCGGACCATGCGATGTTCGCGTCGCTGCCTTCATATGCGCCTTTACCAGTTTTACGAAACGCTCCTGCAAGCGTTTCTCCAAATCAATTTCAATGCTAAATTTGGCATACTACGGTAAATATCAAATCTCCAGACTTCCGGTTGTTTCAAGGCTTAATGATAAAAAGCTTGTGGGAATTATTACGGCACAAGATATCGTGACCCGATTTGGCTATCATATCCAATCTGCTCAACACAAAGATATTCTAAAAAAATATGAGAAAGAGGAAACCTCTTAGGGTAATTGGCACTGCTGGTCAGTTACACCTGGTGCAAGTTCAATAACTTCAAACTCCTTGCCATTCGGTTTAAATATTCCATGATCGGTAATAACGAGATTAACTACCTCAGCACCTGTGAGAGGAAGGGAGCAGTTTGCTGTAAGCTTTGGTGATCCATCTTTAGAAAAATGGGTCATCATAATGATAACATTTTTAGAACCATTCACTAGGTCCATGGCGCCACCCATTCCCGTAATCTTTTTTCCAGGAATCATCCAATTAGCGAGGTTTCTTTTAACATCAACTTCCATTCCACCAAGAATGGAGTAATCAATATGTCCTCCTCGAATCATGCCAAAACTTAAGGCACTATCAAAAAAGGAGGCACCTTTTTTGACGGAGATCGTCTCCTTACCGGCATTAATAAGAGTCGGAGAGACTTCTTCCTTTTTAGGTCTTCCATCCACTCCAAGCACACCATTTTCTGATTGGATCATGACATTTTTATTTTTTGGCATTCTCTGAGCAATCAGAGTTGGCATGCCAATTCCAAGGTTGACGCTGGAACCTTCTTCAATCAAGGAGATGATTTTGTCGACCATTTCTTCTTTGGACCAACTCATCCTTCATCCTCCGTGATCAGAAATTCAATATCATTTTTATAGTCTTTTCCTTCAAAGATTCTTTGCACGAAGATTCCTGGTACATGAACATCTTCAGGGGGGATGTCTCCTAAGTCGACCAGTTCCTCCACTTCGGCAACAGTAACCTTCGCGGCCATGGCCATAAGAGGAGAGAAGTTACGTGCACTTTCTTTAAACCAAAGGTTTCCGTACGCATCTCCCTTTTGTGCTTTGATAATGGCAAAATCAGCATGTAAGGGAAGCTCTAAGACACAAGGCTTATCAAAGACTTTGATTTCCTTTTTGTCGGCAATCACTGTTCCATAGCCCGTTGGAGTGTAAAACCCTCTGATCCCCATTCCGGCCGCTCGAATTCTTTCTGCAAAGGTCCCTTGAGGAACCAGTTCGACTTCAATTTCCTTATTGAGCATCTGTTTTTCTAGATCAGGGTTTCCTCCAACATAACTGCAAAAGGCCTTTTTAATTTTTTTTTGGACTAAAATTTTTACCAGCCCTCGACCTGAGTTTCCGATATTATTAGAGATCACCGTGAGATCTTTGACATCCATTTGAGTAAGAGCATCGATACAATTTTCGGCAATTCCACAAAGACCAAATCCTCCACTCATAAGGGACATTTCTGATTTTAAATCTTTGAGAGCACTAAGGGCATCGGGGTAAACTTTTTTAAATTGATCATTCACTGTCATTTTGGTTTCCACTCCATGAGATCCTCTAAAAGATCAAGGGCCTCATTTAATTGGTCTACTGTGTAACAGAAATTAGGGGCCAATATAATGCGCTTGGCATGAATGACAAGATAAAGCCCCTTTTCTAAAAATTTTTGAAGAGGCGGATGACCTTCCATTTCAATGGCCGCAAGCATACCTGTACAACGTACTTCGGTTACTCTCGGCTTTTTATGAAAGCTTAAAACTCTTTTGCTAAAAACCTCTTGAAGCTCTTTATAATTTTTTAAAAATTGTTCGTCCTTACAGATCTTTAAAACTGCATCTAGGGCAGCAAGTCCGAGCGGATGAGCATAATTTGTAAGGCCACATGAAAGGATTTCTTCTTCAAAAAAATCAGAGATTGATTTAGAGACATAAACGGCCCCAAAAGGCACCATTCCACCTGTAATCGCCTTAGAGAAGGTAATCATATCGGGCTCTAATTTGTAGTGAAAATACCCAAAAGGTTCTCCTGTTCGATAAAAACCACAAAGGACCTCATCAAGGATAAGAAGTAGATCATATTTTTGACAAAGTCTTTTAATCCCATCCCACCATTTTTGGGGGGCCGGATAGACACCATTTCCACCAATAATGGTTTCTAGGAAAAAACCAGCGATCCGCTCAGGTCCAACTTCCAGAATAATTTTTTCTGTTTCAATAAGATCCGGGTCTTGATGGCACTCAGGAATCCATGCGGTCCACTCATCAAGGGTGATATTATAATCTCTTCTCCAATCTCCCGAGATAGAAAGTGCTCCGAGTGTGGCGCCGTGATAGCTGACCTTCCGACTGAGAATCACTTTTTTATCCCGAATTCTCCGTGCCATTTTTAGGGCATTTTCATTGGATTCAGCACCGCCCGTAGTGTAGAAGATTTTCCCATCTTTTTTCTGACAAAAATCAAGGAGGTCTTTGGTCACTCGGTCTTTCAAATCAAAAGTAGCCTTTGGGGATGCAATGGGAAAGGCATGAAGCTGTTTGATGATTGAATCGGCTATGAAATTATTTTTTAGACCAAAAGAGGCTTGATAGCTAATACTAGAGAGATCGAAGACCCTGCCGTACTCTTTGGTAGTAAATGATATTTCATCGACTGATTCTACATGGAAATGGGTGACGTCTTTTTGTTTCGTCCAAGTAAAAAAGTAAGGAAAATTCAATCAATTGATCCTGATAAAGTTACCTTCTTCTAAAGTAAAAGCGTATTGCATGAAATTGTCATCATATTTTTTGCAACCACGCCAAATGCTTGTTTTCCCAGAAATAAAATCGGAGACCAGACCTCCGCAGGTCGCAGAAGGATCTTTTGCGCCAGGAGTCTTATGATGGGAGCAAAGGGAGAGTGGCTCATTTTCATGATCTTGAAGGAGATCCACCAGATCTTCTTGATTCTGGATTTGATCAATCTTTTTTTCAAGAAGCTTCATCCTAGCATGGGTAGTTTGGCTGATATGTTCGACGGATTCGAAGTTTTGAGTAGGGTCCACGAGG
>CBDUBC010000170.1:0-3138 GCA_965365285.1 uncultured bacterium | reverse complement strand
AATGAGCTTTTTTCGTCTAACTTCTGCCTCATCAGTTCCATTTCCGTACTCATCAATGAGGCGCTGCTTTAAAAGATTTTTAATCCCTCGTCTAATAAGAAAGTCGGGAATCATCCCTGCGCTTAATAGTGAATCAATCATAATGTTTCTCCTTGCGTTCTCACCTTAACAAACACTCATAGTCATTTATCTTAGACAACGATTAATCATCAGATACAAAGAGTATTCTTTTTTTGAAGTTTAAGCAATTTCGGACTAGAAATAACTTAGCGATCGGTCTAATGTAACGGCACTATAGTATAGTGGGATTTATGAACGTCTTTACCTTATTTATTGCGCACTGGTTTCTCTCTTTATTTTGTCAGTCCTTTTTTCTTCATAGGTACTGCTCTCACCGAATGTTTAAGATGAATAAGTTTTGGGAAAAGTTTTTTTATTTTCTGACCTATCTTACTCAAGGGGCAAGCTTTCTTAATCCTTCAAGTTACTCGATACTTCATCAACGCCACCATGCTTATAGCGATACTGAAAAAGATCCCCATTCTCCGGTCTATTCCTCAGGCATTTGGAATATGATGGTCAAAACTTTCAAAGAATATAAATTCCTTATTAAAAATCATAAAAACGTCAAAGATAGTGCCATCAAATATCGAGCTCCTATATGGCAGTCACTGGATGATTTTGCGGAAACTTCTTTTAATATTTACATGTGGATTGCTATTTTTATGGGGATCTATTATTTGATGGGTGTCGAGTGGTATTTTTATTTCACCGTTTTACCTCTTCACTTTATGGTAGGGCCTATTCAAGGTGCCATTGTAAACTGGTTTGGCCATAAACTAGGTTATCGAAATTACAACACCAATGATCAGAGTAAAAATACGCTTCCCATCGACTTTGCCCTTATGGGAGAACTTTATCAGAATAATCACCATAAATACGGTAATAATCTTAACTTTGCCCAAAAGTGGTTTGAAATTGATTTTACTTTTCAAATAGCAAGACTGCTTTCTCTTCTTGGAATCATTGAAATCAAAACAAAAGAAGCCTCTTAAAGTCTTGCTTCCTCAAGTCATATCAATCTGCCTAGAGTGGATGAAAGACTCTTGATATACACTCTCTAGCTTTGATTCTACCTTACATGAGATAGGAACCAGCCGAGGAGTAGAACATCCTTTTTATTATGATCGATAATTGAGCGCCACCCAAAGGCCATAAGAAAGGCTAAATTACAAAAAAGAAGAGGGGCCATAATGGGCGGGACATAACGAATTCGATCAACAAGACGACCTTCATCACTTGAGACAATAGGATAAAGGTGAAAGAGAAATCCTAATAATCCCACTAGAAGTTGTAACCAAATAATGAATTTAAAGGATTTTTTAAAAGTAAAATAATAATCTCTTAAAAATCCTAGCGGAATGAAAACTAAAACTATCGCCGAAGAAATGACAGGTATCCACTCACTCACATAAAAGAATCCATCTTGTTAAGGTAGTTCACAGACTTTCAACCATGGGTGTGATTGATTCTTTCAAAGGTAAAGGCGGTGGAATCACTCTATCCACTTATCCAGAAAAGGTTAATATTGGGCTATTAGTGAAGGAGCTCGAAATGGACTCTATTTTGGTTGAATGTTTTGGTGACAATGGCCACTGTCGAATAAATCTTTCCTGCAAACTAAAAATGGCCCTTCAAAAGGCCCAAAGAAGTTTTTATCAAACATTAGAGGAGTATACGCTTGCGGACCTTATCACGAATAAGGCAAAGCTCTCTCATTCTCTTGGTCTTGAAGTATAAGAGGTTCTCACGAATGACACTCCATCCTTTTCTATGAGTATTACTTAATCACATCGTGCTCTACAATAATCGTAACCCAGATTACATCCTACATAGCATGAGTTAATTCGATCACTAGGAAGGTTTCGACAACCATCTAAGCAAGTATTCCACTGGCTGTTACAGCGGGCCTCACAATACTCATCTGATTTATCGCTAGAGTCCTCAATCATATTAAAAAAGGACTCTTCAAAATCGGTAAGCTCCTGAGCAACGCCCACATTACCCACCAGTAGCAATCCCATAAGAACGAACACTAACCTCTTCATATAAATCTCCCTGACTCACTACTGACTCACATCTCGTGACAACCCAATGATTTAAGAGACATTATTTATTGATTTTAATCAATCGCATCACCCTTTTATTTTCAAAACTTCATTTCATTTATGGCGGCACTATTGAGAATCGACAGTATCCTCTCGTTATTATTGAGAATTTAAAAGGTCTTAGAGGCTCATGTAAGACTTTTCTAGAGATGGTAAAGGAGATTCAGTTGTGGTATCCTGCGGCGGAAATGAGTAACGATAAAAATGACTTAACATATACTAACGATGCAGGTGAAGAGGTCTTCACATTTAAGTATCATCTCAATAGAGGTTCATGCTGCAAAAATGGTTGCCTCCATTGTCCCTATGGGTTTACTTTAAAAAAATATAGTATTGAGCCTATGCCCATAGAACAAAAGCATATCAAGTACGCCAATGAAATTATTAAAGACTCTAGGCCGGTTGAGCTCTCCAATCTCGCTTCATCTATACTTGCTGGTGGTTTTGGAAAAAAGGTCAAAATTGGAGTCCATCATATCACTCATGACAATCTAAACGACTTTGCTTTTGGAACATTTAAAGGCGTCATTTGCGCAGTTATTGAGTTTTCAAACAAACTATCAGAAAGCACTTCCGGACGCGGTGTAAAAGAACTCTTTCTCAAAAAAGAATTTCAAAACCAAGGTCTTGGTATTGAACATTTTAACAACTCAAAGTAATCGCATAATCCAGCATCTAAAAAATATTACTTTTTTAATTTAACATCATCATAGTATACATGGTGGAGGTGGTGAGTCTAACTTAACCATTTGTTTTTGCTAAGTCTTTTTAAAAGGTTGTTACAAGTTATTACAACTCAGCAAAAGTCATCAATGGAGTCTTCTCCTGTCCACTCTAGTCCTTGCTCAAGACTGAAATATTTATCTGCACCCTCTTTAGAAAAGTATGAACCCAGGTTTGAATGAATAAACTTTCCATTATCGAACTTAATCTCGCCTAAGGCCCAAATTAGATGAAGTAATGTTCCTTG
>CBDUBC010000169.1:0-3147 GCA_965365285.1 uncultured bacterium | reverse complement strand
CACGCTATCGGTGTTGGGCAATCTGTTCAAATTAATCAAAAGTCTTGCACTGTAGGTCAAGAGATTGGGCGAGGGGCCTATGGAAAAGTTCATGAGCTTCCAAATTGCCCCGAATATGTCCTTAAAGATTATTTAGATAAAAGAGATGTTGTAGAAAAGATCAAAGAAGAAGTATGGGTTCATGAAGTCCTTTCCCATTACAAGATCAATACGGTTGAGGCCTTTCATCGCCAAATCAATAATGATCATTTTCAAATTAAAACTCGAATTGTAGGAAAAACCATTAGAGATATTATCTCCGAGGGACTTCTTACAAAAAATAGCATTTATGAAAAAACTCTTTTTCCCCTTATTCAACAAATCATGTTATCCGGTCTTCTTGTAACAGAGCTTAATCAGCTCAATGTCATGTTTGATGAAGTAAAAAAGAGATGGGTTGTTGTTGATGCAGCTTTTTATAAAACTCCAGTAGGTACTAGTCCCAACGTAATGCCTTGGATTAAGCCTGAAGATAGCTCAAAGTTAATCCTCTTTAATGCTTACATATGGGGTAAAGTTGCCTATATGAAAAAGAACACTGCTGCTTTAAATAACTTTAATCGTTTCCAAGAAGATGTTTTAAAAGAGTTAAAGGAAAAAATCTTAAACTTTAGCAACACACTTAGAAAAGATCCCCCTCCAGGAAGAGCTATAACTCAGCTGCCACGCTATATCCGATAGACTCTTTGATAAGGAAAATTGAGATATATAATATTTTTTACTTTGATTAAATTTCAGAATAGAACCACTACCTTAAATAATTTCAACTAGTTAAAGGAAGCATTCTAAATAGGTTTTTTGCAGAAATAGAAAACTAAATATTAAAAATAGTTGACAATGTCACATATTTATGACACAAGAGAGGAGTTAAGGTGAATAAGAGAATTATAATTCTGGATTCATGCTTAAAAGAGTTAAAAAAGTTACCATTAAACTTACAAAAAGATTTTCAAGTTATTGCTGTAGAACTAAACAAAGGAATAAAATTATCACTACCTTTATCAAGACCGATGCCATCAATAGGCAAAGGTGTTCACGAATTAAGACTAAATGACGGAAGCGGTCATTATAGAATCATTTACTACCTCCAAGCGAAAGCAAATGATATTTATTTTCTGCATGCATTTAAGAAAAAAACTCAGACCACTTTTAAGAAGAATTTAGACCTTGCAAAGAGGCGGCTAAAGGGGACCCAATGAAAAAACATATTATAAAAAACACAAAAGAATTAGGAAAACTATTAGGGCTATCTGAAGCGGATGCTATCGAAGCTGAGATTAAATCCGATATGATGGGTAAAATAAGAGAGCTTATTACGAAAGAAGGGCTTACTCATCAAGAGGTTGCTGATAGGTCTGGAGTAGGTCGTACTGTCATCACTCAGATCGTTAATTGCAGTATTCAACGAATCACCATTGATCGATTAATCAGAGTCCTCGTATCTCTAGATACACACCCAGTCATTAAATATAAAAATCTTGCCTCCTAAGGATAAGATTTAACCTTGAGTATCATTCAATAAAAGAATTGATTGGTGCGTCCATAATTTGATATTGATCCTTTTTATCTGGGAGAATGACTGTGACGATTGAAAAAGCTAGTGTTGATGCGATCTCTAAAGAACTGGGTTTAAGACCTCAAAATGTATCTAAAGTATTAGAGTTACTGCTTGAAGAGAAATGTACCATTCCTTTTATTTCAAGATATCGAAAAGAAGCGACCGGAGGACTGGATGAAGTTCAAGTTGGTGCGATTGAAGAAGATTATAATAAATACGTTGAGCGAGAAAAAAGAAGAAGCTTTATTTTAGATGCCATTAAAGAGCAAGGAAAGCTAACCAGTGATCTTGAGAATAAAATAAAAGCGGCCTCAACGATTCATGAGCTTGAAGATCTCTATGCTCCCTATAAATCAAAGAGAAAGACGAAGGGACAAAAGGCAATTGAAGCGGGACTTGGACCTCTTAGTGAGATGATGAAGACGAGTAGGAAGTCACTAGAAGAGATTATTAAGGAAGTAGGGACTCAGTTTTTTAACGATGAAATCAAATCTGAAAAAGATATGCTCGATGGCGTAAGATCCATCATCGCTGAAGAAGTTTCTCATACCGCTGAGATAAAGGATGAGCTTAGAAAAAGATACTGGAAAGAAGCAAGTATCGTGAGTGAGATGAAAAAAGAGGCTGAAAAAATTGAAGGTTACGATAAATATAAAGACTATTTTGAATTTGAACAAAAAATTTCAGATCTCAAAAACCCTAAAACGGCCCATCGATTTCTTGCTCTACGAAGAGGCTATATGCAGGACATTTTAAAGCTGACCGTCTCTTTTGATGAAGACAATGCAGTAAATTTTATTGTGGGGTCTTTATTTAAGAGTGATCTTGGCTGTTTTGAATTTTTAAAAGATTGCTGTAAAAGAGCCTATAAAGTGAGTATTCACACTTCTTTAGATACAGAAATAAAGATGGATCTAAAGCTTTTTTCAGATGAAAAGGCGATTGAAGTCTTTGGTGTGAATCTAAGAAATCTTCTTTTAAGACCGTATCTTGGTCAAAAATCTGTTCTTGGAATTGATCCAGGAATTCGAACCGGCTGTAAAGTAGCTGCTATCGATAAAAATGGATCTTTTCTCGTGGATACGGTGATCTATCCAGAAAGAGATGAAAAAGGCTCTAAAGAAACTTTAGAAAAACTGATTCATCATTTTGATATTCAATATATTGCTATTGGTAATGGGACACACGGAAGAGAAACCCTTCAATTTATTAAAGATCAGGTAGAACCCGTTAAGAAAAATAAAGTAAAAGCAATGCTTGTTAATGAGGATGGGGCCTCTATTTATTCCGCAAGTGAAATTGCTCGAAAAGAATTTCCTGATAAAGATCTCACGGTTAGAGGCGCTATTAGTATCGCCAGACGCTTTCAAGACCCTCTCGCGGAGCTCGTTAAAATTGATCCTAAAAGTATTGGCGTGGGTCAGTATCAGCACGACGTCGATCAATTCAAACTTAAAAAGTCCTTGAGTAGTGTGGTTGAGAGTTGTGTAAACTACGTAGGTGTCGATCTCAATACCGCCAGTGCTCCCCTGCTCTCTTATGTCTCAGGA
>CBDUBC010000168.1:0-3260 GCA_965365285.1 uncultured bacterium | reverse complement strand
CTTCATGACGAAAAAGTCCTCCATGTACACGGATTCCCCATAAATCATCTTTTCGATAGGCATGAGCGTTTATTTGATCGGAGTCCCATAGCCCTTGAATAACAAGTTTTCCCCCATGACTCTCAACCTCTTTGGAGAACTTGGTTTCAAATTTTGTGAGTATCTTTTTAAAGCTTCCCTCATCTGAATGAACTAAGGGAGTGGCAAAAATGAATAGAAGGTAAATCCACGTTTTCATAGGTTTTACCTAGCATACTGTTATTTAAAAGGTAACAAAATTTATTGAGCGATTAGAGGTCCAAGAGTTTAAGCTTTGGTGATATAATAAGAGCATAAACGGAGGTATATTATGGAAATTAATGAAGGAATTGCTGATAGAGTTATTCGTGTAGTATTAGGAATTGCTCTGATTTGTATCATTTTTGTAGGTCCTAAAACCATGTGGGGATTAGTAGGACTAGTCCCATTGTTAACGGGAATTTTAGGATTTTGTCCACTTTACAAAATCGTTGGGCTCAGAACATGTCCACTAAAAAACGATTCTAAAGAATAAGCGAAGATCCGATTATGAAAAGGATGAGAGATAAGACCATAGGTCTTGTCACTGGCCTTTTATCTATCACAATTTCAAATAAATAATTAAAGAAGGGGAGGCTTAACCCAATTGCTGTAATCGTTGCCAAATCTCCATCCTTCACTGCTATCAAGTATAGAATTAAAGAAATTACTGCTGCAAAGATAGTTCCCATTATGAGGATAAAATGGTCTTTTGTATTAAAAGAAGATAACTTTTTGATAAATCCTTCTCCTAGGATTCTATAAAAAATAGCAAAACAGGCAAGAGCACCAAATAACCGTATGAGATTCCCTTCAATAGAGTCCATTAAAGGAGATTGATCACAAGCCATTCTTGTGAGGACACAACTAAAGGAATTAAGGAGTACGCCAAGAAAACTATAAAGGATTCCCTTCATAGCCTCATAGGATGGAATATCACTTTTTTCTTTTGATAAAACAAGGCTACAAAGAACAAAGCATATAATTCCATAGATTTTTTCCCATGCAAAACTATGACCTAAAAATAAAAAGCTAAAGAGCGCCACAAAAAAAGGTTGAAAGCCTGTTAGTAAAAGTGTTCTTCCAGGTCTTAAGATAATAAAGGACTTTAAGATAAATAAATCGGCTAGTCCTAATCCTAAAAAGCCAGAAAAAAAGAATTGAAAAAAAGAAATTCCATCACCCAAATTAGAGCTAGGCTTAAGTAAGAAAAGAATACTAAAAATAATAGTGGCAACAATACTCTTAAAGAGACCGAGCCATAAGTAGTGTACTCTTTTACCAATATGGTAAAAAGCCTGGGCCCCAACTGCAAAACTTAAAGTTGAGGCGAGTGCAAGAAGATGGCTGTTCGTCATATAGGAGATCATAACTATACTAACAAGCTCTTAGAGCTCCTTATGATCTCCTGTGATGAGAAGTTTCCAATCTTTAATAGGTGTACCATTCGTTTTCAAATTTGAAACGATATGAAAAAGTCTCTGAGTATGTGGTCCCTGAGAGGCTTCAAAACGATCTTTTAAATATCTCGGAGGAATAGCTTGATAATAAAGTTTAGCAGAAATCTTTTTAGGTTTTTGCTTTAAAGCTATTCGATAACGAATGATATCGCTTCCTGATCCATCGGTAAAATCTTTATCCTTAAGAGCATTATGCCCTGGGGTGGTTGATTTAAGGAACTCTTTTTGAGTAATATTATCTCTACCGTCAACACCACCATGTATCCAACCAGCAGGGAGAAGACGGTTATCCTTCACATGTTTAGCGATTCTTAGAAAACTTGTTGTAAAGTTATCAAGAGTGTCTTTTACGAGCTCTTCATAGATTTGAACTTGGTTAGCGTTCGTTATCACTTCATAATGAGGCTGATAACTCTTCTCTTTATGAAACTCACTAGGAAGAGGATTTCCGTCACTTCCAAGGATTACTCCAATAGAGTTGGTACATCCTGAACACCAGTCATCAGCTTTTACTTCAAGGAAAACTCGTCTGAAGCCTACACCAGAAGGAAAACGGTGACCCGCAAGGTTAGTGACCTTAATAACAAGCTCAAGGTAACCGTCTTTATATTTTGATGTTAAAATTTCAAGATCTGCCGTTTTGTTTTTAGCAAACTTATTTCCTTCCATGATGGCATGCTTCAACCCCTGCTTATTATAGGTCATATAACTGCCTTTAGAGATCCCAAGAAGCTCAGGAAACTGATTAAACATCTCTAAAGTAAAGAGATTTATTCCTTGGAAACTATGTCTTCTATATTTTCTTTTTGGAATAGTGATATTCTCTTCTTCGGTTAAAAAGTGAGCTGCAACATCTTCAACTTTCCCATCATGTTCAAGCTTTCCTTTAGGGAAATCACTATCTTGAATATTTGCTATTTTTGCCTCGAGCTTAATGTCTTCATCTTCAAAGTGATCCGGCATATGGCATGATTGACATGTGTTTTTCGGATAATATTTGGAGTTAACCCATTCTGGATAAGTCGCTTGTTCGAAAACGCCACCTTTAATGATGGTTTCTCCGTGTTCCAGTTTTTCACCATTTTCATCAATGACAGGTAAGTGAACGGTGTGGCAGCTAGCACAGAGTCTTCCCGATTTCATAAAATCACTACCTACTGGATTCATCGCCACACCCTGATTCATTGCCCATGTCTTAGGATCATGAAAAGGACCTTGAATGGTATTTTTTCCGTCTTTAACAGGAATTGTTTTAAAGTTTCCAGTAGCAATATCAAGGAGAGGCTCACCTTCATTGTCTTTCATCTGGTGGCAAACCGTACATGAAATACCATCTCTTGCGAGAGCACCATACTTATCAATATGGGAAACCATATCCTGAGTGAAATGTTGATCATTCCCATGATCCATATGATATTGTCTTTGTCCCATTGCTCCATGGCACTTTAGACAAGTGTCTTCAATCTTACCGGGATTCATAGCGGTTTGCCCTTTTGAGTAGGCCTTTTCGCTTTCTAACTGAGCATGGAAAACAGGATCCCTACCGGCAAGTCCCATCAAAGAAGTTCGCCATTCTCCCCAAGGGCTTATATCAATTCCTTTGTCTCCAAAGAAAGGCTTTTTAACAAACATATTGGGCCCATAGGGAGTGTTGTCTCCACTATGGCAGCCCATACATTGATCGCTTGTGACCCATTGAGAAGTTGAATCACCATGTGACCATGCTCTTCCTGCAAATTCAGA
>CBDUBC010000167.1:0-3346 GCA_965365285.1 uncultured bacterium | reverse complement strand
ATAGAAATGTTCTCTTTCTTATATTCATTGCTCCTGATGGAAAAAGTATGGAGTATACGGATACCAAAGTTAAGGAATTTGAAAAATTTGCCACCATTCAAGAAGGTGTTCAAAGAGTCTTTGTGGCCGTCGGAGGTTTTGGGGCCGGAGGCCAAGGGAACCGAGGAAATGGTGTTGTTATTTTAAAACCAAGAGATCAAAGAAAGCTGGATCAATTTGAAATCGCTCAACAGCTTAGAGAAAAGTCCAAACAGATTGAAGGTATGAAAGTCATTATTCGAGACAGTTTTGGTTCAGCAATAGGTGGTCGAAGAGGATCTCCCATTGAATTTACTATCAAAGGTCCATCTGCCGATAAACAAAAAGAAATCTATGAAACGATGAGAAAGCAGATGGAAGAAACCGGGAAGATGGTGGGTATTCGAAGTGATGATGTCAATGATCTTCCTGAAATCCATATTGTCCCCAAAAGAGAAGAGGCCCAAAAAAAGGGTGTTGATATCTCTCAGATAACTAATCTTGTAAATGTCGCTCTTGCCGGATCAACACCAGGCCAATATACCGATGGTGGTAGACGTTTTGATATTTTCGTTCAACTTAAAGAAAATAATAGAGAGAAGCCAGAAGATATCCGATCTCTTTTTGTAAGGAATAACCGAGGCGAACTCATTAGACTTGAAGAAGTCGTAGACTTTGTCCCCACAAAGGGTCCTCAAAAGGTTTACCGAGAAAATAGAGAACGTGGTGTTCGAGTCGATGCGAACCTCAATAAAGGTGTTATTTTAAGTGATGCGGTTAAAGAGATTCGAAGAATCAAAAACTCTATTGATCTCGATGGTCATATTATTGAGTTTAGCCAAAGTCTAGAGGATTCTCTCATCTCTATTGTACTCATTATTCTACTTGGACTAGCGATTAGTTATATGGTTTTAGGATCTCAGTTTAACTCTTTCATTGATCCCCTTACCGTTCTTACGGCCATTCCTTTTGGAATCACAGGATCTCTCTTGTTTCTTTGGTTAGGGGATCAGAGTATCAATGTTTACTCGATGATTGGGATGCTTCTGACTATGGGTATTGTAAAAAAGAACTCTATTCTTCTTGTAGAGTTTACTAATCAACTGAGAGATCAAGGAAAGGGAGTAAAAGAAGCGCTTATGGAAGCCTGTCCCCAAAGATATCGGCCTATTCTTATGACAACAATCTCTACTATTGCAGCTGCCCTTCCACCGGCGCTAGCACTTGGACCTGGGGCAGAAACTCGAATCCCCATGGCGTTAGTGGTGATTGGAGGGGTTGGTGTTTCTGCCTTTATGACTCTTTATGCTGTTCCCTGCATTTATGAAATAGTCGCAAGGGACCGATTTGATATCGAGGAACATTTAAAACATTAAAAAAGGTAAAATAATGCTATTTGAGGCACCTTATCAATTTCTCGTTCTTGATGATGATCCTAGTATAAACGACTATGTCTCAGAAATTGTGAAACGGACATCGAACTTAAATGAAAAACTAAACTTAATTCATTGTAACAATTGGAAATCGGCCATGGATTGTGGAATGGACTATTTCGTATCTAAACCACTCACTCTAAAGAAATTAAAAAATCAAATCGTTGAGGCCTATGGGAATAACAATAAAAAGAAATCAGCCTAATCCGAATTAAAAATCTCATACTCTACACTCCCCTTAGAATTTCCTTTTAAAGAGAGCTCTAATAGACTCTTTGCAACTTCATGCGCAGCTATTGGAGATAATCGACTGGGAAGAACAATAGAAGCGAAGCCGGCTAATTTTTGTCCAATATCTTCCCATATTCTTCTTTCTCCTCTTTGACCTAAAAGCAGGCTGGGACGCACTATAATAAGCTTTTTAAAACCTATGTTTTTTAGGCCCTCTTCACATTGCCCTTTGGTGCGAAGATAAAAGGAAGGATGGCCTACCTTAGCACCCAAAGAGGAAATACTGATAAAGGTTGAAACGGAGGAGTCTTTTGCTTTTTGAGCAAGAGATAAAACCAGTTCAAGGTCTACCTTTCTAAAATTTTCTTTGGATCCAGCTTTTTTTAGCGTCGTCCCAAGACAATTAAAGACCACATCGATGTCTGAAGGAAATCCAGCTTGAGTAATATCATTAAAAACTCGCTGAGTTAATTTAGGAGAGGTTATAAGGATGGGTCTTCTGGAAAGAGTAATAACTTCTGATACAGCGTCGCTTCTAACAAGAAGCTTCACTAATTCATTTCCAACAAGACCTGTAGCGCCAAAAACTAATGCTTTCATACTTTATTTTTATTTGTTAATTTCCATATATTATAAATTTAAAATATATAAAATATAATTGAAAAACTTAATCGACCCTACATTATTTGAAGAAATTCCAATTTTCGAGAACTTTCTCGTTAAAATCGGTTTTAAAAGAATTGATGGCGCCGTTTATGGTTTACTCGTGATATCTCCAAGGCCTTTAACGAGTGAGGAGATAGAGCAATTTCTCAAGATCTCTCAAAGTGCCGTTTCCAACTCCCTCAAAACACTCGCTCATTATGGTGCAATACAAACAACTTATAATCGAGATAAAAGGGCCAATGTTCACGGCGCCAAAGAAGATAGCCTTGAGATTGCCGCCTCTATTTTTAAGAAGCGAGAACAAGAGACCATCAATGAATTTAAATCCATGGCCATTCGTTTAAAAGGTCATCTCGATAACCAACCAAACACTGATGAGGGACACAGAAATATTTTAAGAAGAGTGGACTCTATACTCACCACTTGCTCTATTGCCGAGTCCGTTATGAATTTTGTCATCTACATGGGACAAAATGAAGTGGGTATAAGGGTAGATTATATTGCAAAAAGACTTCCTAAAGTCTTTGCAACACTTACAAATTCTGTAGAGACCGTAGAGGGAATCTCTCATGGAATAAAGGCATTAATGTCTCACGGATTAAAAAATTTAAAGGGTGTGAAGGAAAATAATTATGAAGCATAGAATTGTCATTACTGGTATTGGTCTTACTTGTCCTCTAGGAAATAATCTCAATGAATTTAGAGGAAATCTCTTAGAAGGGAAAAGTGGTATTCGCCATATTGATATACGTCATATGGGTAAAGTAGCTGCCGGGACATGTGATTTTGATGAAAAAAAATATCAACCAAGAAAGATGAGAAAAAGAGGAACAAGAGCTGGTTCTATTAGTATTTACTGCGCCAATGAAGCTCTTCTCGATGCGAATATAGAATTTTCTATGGTGGATAAGGAGCGAGTTGGTGTTTTTGTGGGAATTACAGAGCATGGAAACGTAGAAACTGAAAATGAAATTCATGAGCTCTATCAAAATGATCTC
>CBDUBC010000166.1:0-3380 GCA_965365285.1 uncultured bacterium | reverse complement strand
AAGAAGGCAATATTACGACGCTTGGCAGAGGTGGTTCGGATACCACGGCTGTAGCGTTGGCAGCTGCACTCAAAGCTGACGAATGCCAGATTTACACCGATGTTGATGGTGTATATACGACCGATCCTCGAGTGGTAGAAGGGGCTCGTCGTATGGAAAAAATTACGTTTGAAGAAAAGGCAGGTACTCTTGAAGCTTAATCTAGGTGACACCGTTCTTCTTCACGTCTACTTTGCGCCGAACCTCGATGGTGTGGAAGTTGGTGTGGTAAAGGGACAGGAAGTTCATAACAATAAAGTTTTTTATACCATAGTTGGAAAAAGAGAGCTTTTTAGGGCCGATCAAATTATTTTAAAATTTACAAGTGATCAGCTTCAGCGCTATGAACTTATCCGTTCCGGGAGAAAACCTCAAAGACCGGGTTTTAACGTCTAATTTCTTTTAGAAAATGATCTATACTCTGATACAGATCGGTTAGGTTGGTGTTGTTCTCAATTACATAATCTGCTTTTTGCTTTTTTTCATCAATGGGCATTTGCTTTTGCAGAATATTTTTAGCGAGCTCTTCTTTGATTCCATCTCTTTGAATCAACCTTTTAAGTTGATTTTCAGGAGTGCTATAAACAACAGTGATGAGGTCTACGAGTGGATTGAGGTTTTTCTCAAATAAAAGCGGCACATCGTAAAAGATAAAATCTGGATTGTTAAATTCGTCATATTTCTTTTTAAAGGCCTGAGGGAGCCTCGAATAAATATAAGTCTCGATCTTATTTTGCAGCTCTTTGTCGTTGAAAAAGAGTTCACGAAGTTTAGGAAAGAGGATTTGATGATCAGCAATGGCCTCTTGAGCGACACTGGATACGAACTCAAAAGTCTCTTCAGTTGAATAGATTTCATGAACCAACTCATCAGCGCAAATAACATTTTCGCCATGATCTTTAAGGTATTGGCTCACGGTAGATTTTCCCGTAGCAATTCCCCCTGTAAGTCCGATGACAGGATAGGGAGAGTTGTGAAGGCGATTTTCTTGATTGAGTTTATTGATTTTCATCTCTTTCTAAAACTTTAGCATGATCCCAGTAAACATCCATCTGTTTTTGATTCATATCCGCAAGCTTTTTATTATCTTTTCGGATGAGATCCTCCATGCTTCTAAATCGTCTTACAAACTTTTGGTTTGCTGCTCTAAGAGCATGCTCAGGATCAATATCAAGATGTCTTGCTAGCTGAACAATAGAAAAAAGAAAATCACCCATCTCTTCAAAGATTCGCTCTTTATTGACTTCAGAGGGCATGATTTCTTCTTTTAGTTCTTGCCATTCTTCTTCAACTTTATAGGCCACTTGATGAGCGTCATCCCAATCAAATCCTATTTTTTGGGTCTTTTTACCAATCTTTACTGAGGACATGAGAGAGGGGAGTCTAAGGTGAGCATCTTCAATCTCACTAGTCTTTTCACCTTTCTCTTCATCTTTGATTTTTTCCCAATTGGAAAGAACTTCGGAAACCTTAATATTGGAATCTTTTTTCTCAAAAACATGTGGATGTCTTCGAATCATTTTATCGGCGGCCAATTTACATACGCTTTCCATGTTAAAGTGGTTGGACTCTTCCGCTATAGTTGTATGAAGGAGTATTTGAAGAAGGATATCACCAAGTTCTCCTTCCATTTCTTCAAGGTTATCGGTCTCCACAGCATGGATGAATTCATAACACTCCTCAATAAGGTATTTGAGAAGGCTTTGATGAGTTTGTTTGAGATCCCAAGGGCATCCATCAGTAGGGTGTCTGAGTTGTTTAATGACTTGCTTAAATCGTTCATATTCGCTATTTGCCATTTGTTTTCCTTTTCCATTATGATGGCGCATTAATATGAGAAACCACTTGATACACAGCAAAAAGTTTGACTTGGAGTGCTATGATACTTCGGTATCCCCACGCTCTTTTTATCATAAAAAAAAGCTGGATCAACATCTGCTTGAGATGATTCGCGCTCTTGATGACTTTCTTCACAAAGAATTTGAAGGAAAAAAGGTCTTTCAATCCAAAAAAACCTCTGCCTCCTTGATGATCTGTGGATCTAAAAAGATCCAGACACTCAACCGCGACTTTCGAAATAAAGATAAAAAGACGGATGTCCTCTCTTTTCCTCAGTATCACAATCTAAGAAAGGGTCTCCAAAAGGATGAATTTAGCTTGGATGAGATCTCAGTGGGAGACATTGTCATTTGTAAGGAAGTTGCAGCAAAACAGGCAAAGCAAATCGGTCACACTCTTGAACAAGAACTGGTCTCTCTTTTTTTACATGGTTTTCTACACTGCCTAGGGTATGATCACGAAATATCGGATAAAGAAGAAAAGATCATGTTTGCTCTTGAAGATAAAATAATCAAAAAAATGACATGGAAATAAACAATGAGCGTTGAAATCGATCTAGAAGAAAAAGCAAATGAAATGGCCTCTTACGAGAAGAAATTGGATCTTCTAAGGGGGGCACTTTGAAATATCTAAGAAAGAAAATCGCTTAGACGAAATTCGGCAAATGGAATCCCTTGAGGGTTTCTGGTCTGATACAGATGCCGCCTCAAAAATTCAAAAAGAAAAGTCTATATTGGAAGACGTTGTAGGAGTTTATACCGAACTAAAAACTCTTTTTGATGACTTCAATACTCTGACTGAATTCGCCAAGGAAGATCCCGACTCTGTTGGTGAGGCCATTGATACCTATGACTCTTTTATGAAGGCGTTCAAGGCAGCAGAGCTTAAAGTTCTTCTCTCGGAAGAAATGGATCCAAATAATGCTATTGTCTCCATTAATGCTGGAGCAGGGGGAACAGAGTCTTGTGATTGGGCCGGAATGCTTCAACGAATGCTCATTAAATGGTGTGAGAAGAAAAAATACAAACTCAGCCAACTCGATCTTCAATTAGGTGATTCCGCAGGGATTAAGTCTACGACTTTTACCGTAGAGGGAAACTATGCTTACGGAAACTTAAAGAGTGAAACCGGGGTTCATCGACTTGTTCGAATCTCACCTTTTGATTCCAATGCCAGAAGACATACAAGTTTTGCTTCGGTTTTTGTCTCTCCAGAAGTAGATGATAATATTGAAATTGAAATTCAAGATAAAGATATAAGAATTGATGTTTATCGTTCTGGAGGAGCTGGTGGGCAATCGGTTAACACGACAGACTCTGCCGTACGAATTACTCACAACCCAACGGGAATTGTCGTTACCTGTCAAAATGAAAGAAGCCAGTTGCAAAATAAACTTCAAGCTTTTAAGGTTCTTAAATCAAGGCTCTATGATTTAGAGATGCAAAAGATCAAAGACAAAAATCTCAAGAAGCTTCCCCAAGATAAAACCATCTTAGTTATCT
>CBDUBC010000165.1:0-3479 GCA_965365285.1 uncultured bacterium | reverse complement strand
CGATGTTAAAATTAGTAAGGTTTGTAAGCAAATTTTAGGACTTGAAAAAGAGGCACTCAAATGGGCCTCCTATCTTCTTACAACCTTTACTGTTGAAGTTCGTGCAGGCTGGCTGTTTGAGGCCTACCAAGAGCTTTTAGATAAAAAGGAATTGAATATCAATTTGGCCACTGTGCTAAAAGAAGAAGAGAATCACCTCCAAGAAATGGTGGAAGAAATTGAAAAAATGGAAAAACTTCATCAACTTCTCCCGCTATGCCTTGAAATTGAGGGTGAATTATTTTTCAATCTCTTTGAGAGTATAAAAAAGGACCTTCAATGGAAGAGCTCACAGGACAAGTTGAGAGAATCACATTCAGAAATGAAGACAATGGGTACTCCGTCCTAAGAGTTAAGGCAGATGGTCATGGAATAGATCGAATTACGGTCACCGTAAGTTCCCCTCAAATTATTGTTGGCTCTGAGATGGTCTTTAAAGGCCAGTGGGAGTTTCATAATCAATTCGGTAGACAATTTAAGGCAGAAGAGTCGAATGAGCTTCTTCCAACCTCTTTACAAGGGATGAAGAAGTTCTTGGGGTCAGGTCTCATTAAAGGTATTGGCCCGCAAACCGCAAAAAAAATTGTCCAAAAATTCGGTCTTAAAACTTTTGAAGTTTTAGAAAAAGAGCCTGAAAAGCTTTTAGAAATAAAAGGGATCACCAATAAAAAACTCAAGTCAGTAGAAAAATCCTGGCTTAAATATCAAGGAACCAAGCAGGTTCTTACATTTCTTAAAGAGCATAACCTCCCTACTGGATTGGCCCTCAAGCTCGTGGAAAGTTTTGGATCAAAGGCGGTAGAGATCCTAAAAGAGAATCCGTACCAACTAATACGAAAGGTCCGAGGTCTAGGTTTTATCACCGTAGATCAAATGGCCATGAATCTAGGCTTCACAAAAGACTGCGATAAAAGAGTCATGGCCGGTATCTTGGAGACCTTGTACTCTGCTAGAAATGACGGTCACCTTTACCTACTTAAAGCTGATCTTCTTTACAAATGTTCAGAACTCTTAGAACTCTCCTTAAATGAAAAAGTGGAAAAACTTCTTGATCAGCTTATTAAGGAAGAAAGCATTGTCCTTGATGGCGATCGTTTTTATACTAAAAGTTCTTTTGAGGCGGAATGCAGAGTCGCTAAAAAGATCCTTCAGCTCAAATCTCAAGTAGTGGAAGATCAAAGAGATCTCTGTAGAGATTGGATTCAAAATTTTTGTACAAAAGAAAATATCCAGCTCAGTGATCAACAGGCAAAGGCCGTAATTGGCATTGCTCATCAGGGATTCTCCGTTCTTACGGGAGGACCAGGTGTTGGTAAAACAACAACGACTAGAGTTCTATTTTATCTTTTAAAGGCAATGAAACTCAATATCGTCTTAGCTGCACCAACCGGAAGGGCCGCTCAGAGAATGAGTGAAGTGATTGGTCATGAAGCGAAGACTATTCATCGACTTCTTAACTTTAATCCTCAAAAAGGCGGATTTGAATATCATGAAGATAATCCCATTGATTGCGACTTTTTAATTGCTGATGAGTGTTCTATGCTTGATAACTCTCTTACGGATTCATTATTAAAAGCCTGCGATGAACACACCCAAGTCCTTTTTATTGGAGATCCGGATCAGCTACCAAGTGTAGGACCAGGTAATATACTCCAAGACATTCTACACTCTAGAGTTGTTCCCACTTTCGAACTCACCCAGGTCTTTAGGCAAGGCAAGGGCTCAAAAATCATTGATTATGCTCACGCCATCAATAGAGGCGTATTACCTAAAATTAAAAATCCTTTTGAGCACCCTGAAATTTGGAAACCCGAAACGTTTGAAGATGCTATGCTTCTGGAAAGTGATGAATTTACGAAAGAGCAAATTGAACTCATTCAAAGAATTAAAACAAGTCGCACACCAATCGATTTGATTGATAAATTTAAACATATTGATCAAGAAACCATAAAAAAAGAAGAAAATAAAACCAAGCTCTTAAGGCTATTGCAAAAAAGCATTTCTTCTCATCACTCTCTTCAGTTTAATTTAACTGCAACTGAACTGATTAAACGTTTATATCTTGAAATCATACCTCGCTACCTGAAGAACGCTGAAATCCAAATCCTTTCTCCGATGAAGAATGGACCTCTCGGAACCATTGCACTCAATAAAATGATTCAAGACTGTATCAATCCTAAAAAGAGCATTGAAGTCAAAGGATTCAGACCTGGTGATCGAGTCATCCAAACTCGAAATAATTATGACCTTGGTGTATTTAATGGTGATATTGGTAAGATTATAGATATCGATGAGGACGATGAATTTTTAGAAATCGATTTTTCAACTAAAACCGACAAAGACCGAATCATTACCTACCCCCTTGAGGATATGATGGATCTTAATCTTGCATATGCCATTACAATTCATAAATCCCAAGGAAGTGAGTTTGATGTTGTTCTCCTACCTATTACAATGAGTCATTTCACTATGCTCTATCGAAACCTTATCTATACAGGTCTCACAAGGGCCAAAAAGCTTGCTCTTTTTATTGGAAATAAGAGAGCAATGCTTATGGGAGTTAAAAATCAAAATCCAACTCAGCGATTTACCTCGCTGCGAGAGAGACTTAACTCCAATTAACCATAACCATTACAAAAAAGACTCCAAAGCTGAAAATTGCAATTAAATCTAGATGTTCTCGAATAAACCTCATAGAAAACCTCCCAAGCCATCATACAAGTAAAATGATGGACGGCGCTAGAAATCGGAAGATTATGCATGGTTTTTGTTGTTTTTGGTGTCATTTTGACCTTGAAGGATTGTCTGAAAGTCCTGATAAAGATATAAGTATAGATTATGATTTCACATGACAAAGACTCACCCAAAGACGCTATCTCTAATATTATATTTAATATTGCTATTCCGGTTTTTATTTTAAGCAAGGGTAGCAGTGAGCAATACCTAGGACCTCTATGGGGATTAGTTGTCGCTCTCATTTTTCCACTAAGTTATGGAATTTGGGATCTGATTCAAAAAAAGAAATGGAATTTTATCTCTGTGCTTGGTCTTATCAGTGTCCTTCTTACGGGAGGATTGGCACTTTTTAAGCTCTCAGGGATTTGGTTTGCAGTAAAGGAAGCGGCTATTCCTGCTGTCATTGGTGTCTTTGTCTTTTTTACTAATAAAACAGAGTATAACCTCGTTCGTATGCTTATTTTAAATCCTAAAGTCATTGAGCTTGAAAAAATTGAAGGTCTTGTTGAAGAACATAAAAAAGAAAATGAATTTGAAAAACTTATCACCAATTCAACTTATCTTTTAGTTTCTAGTTTCGCTTTGAGTGCCGTTCTCAATTTTGTTTTGGCCGTCGTAATTCTCAAAAGTCCCACTGGAACAGAAGCCTTTAATCAAGAGCTTGGTCGAATGACAGCTCTTTCTTTTCCTGTCATTATGGTGCC
>CBDUBC010000164.1:0-3518 GCA_965365285.1 uncultured bacterium | reverse complement strand
CCAGAAGAAGTCATGATCTCTCTTGGCGCCAACTATGAAAAAGAAGAACGATGGATTGAAATGTTTGCCAATAGAGTGGTCGTTGATAAAGAGCACAGAATCGTCACCGGACAAAACCAGCGAGGTGGATCTGAGGCCGCTTATAGCGCGCTTAAACTTATGTTAGAGCTTAAGTAAAATCGACAATATTATCAATGATATCGTGAAACTTATAAATAGAATCATCCTCAATTACAGTAAGGTCTCCAAATCAAGCTCTAATTCATCAAAATATTCCACACATGAAAAATACGCTTTGGCGGTATATTCTGTAGCAAAATATTCTAAATACTCAAGTAAAATTGCTTCTACATCACAGACATCAAAACTGGTCAAAATCAACGTAGAGGACTGGCAAATTTGCAACTATAAACTGTTTTGAAAGTCCCCCAAGAAAGGCCTTTAAGTTGAGAGCCATTAACCCCTTGTAGAAAAGTAGCTTGAAACTAGAATGATTTATTTAGAATTAAACCTAGTCACCAGCAGCTTTTAAAAATAGCCACTGGTGAATGAGTGTTTGTTTTTCTAAAGAGAACCACCAAATTCTTTTTGACGCTGATGGATAAGATCGACATCCAAACAGGCAAATTTTTCATCAACTTTCCCATTTTCATCTGTAGAATATTCTTTCCATTTAGCTTGAATTTTTTCATCTAAGAATGTGACATAAGCTCCTACACATAATTGACCACTTTGAGCTTGGCAAAATCCTTCAATTCGACATTTCTGCCCCTTATTTCCAAGCTTCGAATTTCCTTTTTTACCCAGGAAATAGGTATCACAATATTTTGTTGCACCTAACTCAATTGGTTTGGAGCCCATCATACCCATTTTATGATAAACTCGCTTTTTAGTTGCATTATTTACATGTATAGCAATAAAAGCAGAACCTTGATAATGCCCATTATTAGAAGTACCATCCGCAAAATACTTGGTTTCGTTCATATAAAGACAGTTTTCATCCCCAAGAGCAACCTGTTGGCCCAAAATCAAAAGAGTAAAGACAAAAGTAAAAATTTTCATAGCTCAGCCTCCTAAAAGTTAATTTTGTATAAATTATAATGCCTAGCAACACTTAGGTCAAACTGGAAGTATTTTTAGTAAAGGATTTAAACAACTTTCATTTATTAACCTTTCATGTTCTACCGCTACTTATTTAGATATTCTCTCATATTCAAATGACCAAAATAATAATCAAATACCTGACAGGCCAGAAGAAGTCATGATCTCTCTTGGCGCCAACTATGAAAAAGAAGAACGATGGATTGAAATGTTTGCCAATAGAGTGGTCGTTGATAAAGAGCACAGAATCGTCACCGGACAAAACCAACGAGGTGGTTCTGAGGCCGCCTATAGAGCTCTTCAGCTCTTGTTGGGGCCTCGTCAAAATCAATAGTGATTTTCCTCAATATCAGTGTAGTATTCATCGATAAATTCGGAGCAATTGAGACCTTCATAAGGAAAGTTATCCTCTACAAATAAATGGTCATCACAGATCTGCTCTAAACCAGAATCGAGTTCCAAGCCTGTTTCATCTAACCAATCGACCATATGGTCAATGATATCGTAAAACTGTTCAATAGAATCATCCTCAATGACTTTCTCATCCCCAAAATTGGCATGAGATATTGTTGAAAAGGAAAAAAGCATAATAAATATTAAAATTTTGTTCATATCTTACTCCCAATGAGATTCAAAATTCTCAAAATCAAGTTCTAATTCATCAAAATATTCCGCACATGAAAAATACACTTCTACGGTATTGTCTGTAGGAAAATATTTAGAGTACTTCTCCAAGATTGTATCTTCTCCACAAAAATCATAGCCAAACATAAATGGCAAATCATCTAATTCAAAGAGGCCGGTATCAATAATAAACTCGGACCAGTACTCTTCAGCATCTGGTAGATGTTCATTATAACAACGATCAAAATCCCAAAGCCCTTCGCACCATGGAGGATCTGCAGAAAAAGATGGAAAGGAAAACATTAGGGAAACAAGAATTAGTACAAGTTTCATAAGAATCTCCGTTTTCTAGAAATCTTACGTAAAGCTTGAGTTGGTATCAACTTAGATGTAAAACTTACGGATCTACTAAGTACCTAAAATTAAATATCAAAATGCAATAGTGCCTTGTTTAGAATTATCACCGGACAAAACCAGCGTGGAGAATCGGAAACGGCCTATAAAGCGCTAAAACTTATGCTCGATCTCAAACATACTATGAATTAATAAAAATCATATCTTTTTCATCCCCAAATCATAGTGCTCGGTAATAAGAGGAATATCTTATTTTTAAGGAGGTTATTATGAAGAAGATTATACGAATTTTAACAAGTCTTTCTCTGATTCTTTCTTTGTCTGGTTGTGGTGCCTCAAGTGCCTATTTGAATTGGGATGAAGCCTCTACAGGACAAAAAACTGCCGCTGTGCTAATCGGTATTGTAACTCTTGGTATTTACCCAATTATATATGTGGGAGGTAACATCTTTGGTGCTTCAGCTGGCGCTTCTTCGGAAGAAGATGTTTATAAAGACCTAGAGGGCCTTGGAGCAGACCTCGAGAAGTATAATAATGAAGAGCTGTCCGCTCGGATCTACACTAACTTTGGGCTTAGTCAGTCAAGAAGTGAAGAGGTGGCACGCATTATTCATCACTACAATAAACTGTATGGATCAAGATCCATTACTGATGAGGATGCCAAAAGACTTTATGACTCTGTGTTAGGAGTTTCTTTTCAAGAGATTAGGGAGGCGGTGAAAGAAAGAGCTGAGGGAAATGAAGAAGTTCTTGAAGGCATTTATGAAAGAATCGCTTTCAAAAATGAAACTTCGCCTGAGCATATTAGAGATCTAGTAGAGCAAGTTATTGAAGGGTATTGAAAAAGGGCCCTAGATAAGGGCCCTATGAAATTACATAAGTTCGTTAATAAGCTCTGAAACCGCTTCTGGATCAGCGTTATTTACTTCTGAAGCCTTATCGATAAGAGAATCCATTCCTTCGTTTACAAGTGTTTCACTTGCTTCTTCGAAAGAAAGACCTAAGATTTCTTTTGTGAAGTAATCTCTTTCTCTAGCGTTAAGACCTCTTTTATTAGAAATTTTTCTATAAGAAGTTAGAAGGCTTGAAAGCTCTTCGCTTCTTTCAACAGAAAGACCATAGTTAAGAAGGTTTTCTTTGAGTTCTTCCGTTTCAATAGCTTCAACATGAGCTCCAAGAGCCTCTAGATCCTTTTCACTTGATCCATTTTCAGAGTAATAGTGATTTACTCCATCACTATAGGTTGTTAGTCCATAAGCATTTACGCCGGTTAAGGTAACCTCCAAAGAATTGTTGCTCAAGTATAATGCATAAGTATTTAGATCCATATTAGCATCGGCATTTGAAAAATTTGATGTGTCTAAAACATAAAACTTTCCTGTACTAATGACCTTGTAAATAAGAAGATTATTTTCCGGCGTAGCGTACAAGGTGGAATC
>CBDUBC010000163.1:0-3602 GCA_965365285.1 uncultured bacterium | reverse complement strand
TTTTTTTTGAATGTATCAATAGTCTTTATACATAACTCAGTCAAAGCTACAGTATGTTCGATGACATCCCTTTCTATCGGTCCCATACCTGAAGTTGGGATGACGAACAAACTACCAGCGGTCTTTAATTTTTCTTTCGGATATTTTTTGATGGCATCAATTTGGGACAAGTAAAGAGATAAGGGGCCTACTTTGTTCCAAAATATACCTTTGATAAGAACATCATAATACCCTGGATAAATCCTAACGCCTTCCTGAAAGATAAGCTCTGTACTTGATCCCCATTTATTTGTTAGCTTGAGATCACCAATTAGCGAAGAGGGTCCTTGTCCGATTACTTTTCCTTCTTTAGCTCGCAGAAGAATTTTAAAATATCCTTCTCCATCATAATTACTCGAAACAACGATTTGTTTTAAATTCTTATCAAGAGCAATCTCTACTTTTGGAAGATCTCCTTTATAATCACTTTCAGCAAGCTTCTTTAATCGTAACTCATCCGACTCCGTAAGCTTTGGGATCACTACTCTTTCACTTGCGGGTGAATTAAAAGCGACAAGAATTTTATAGGTAATAAAAAGAATAACAAGACCTAGTACTACAGGGATAAAATTAATTTTTTTACTTGGTGCTTTTTTATCAAATAACTCTGGAGTCTCCTCTGAAATGATTTCTTCTACAACATCAACAAGGGGTTCTTCTTGATAAACTTGATTTTCTGGAATGGGAGGTGGTTGATGGTTTTCTATTCTTATAGAGGGTGGCGTATCTACATAAAGAATGTTTGGCGTTTTAGTTTCTCTAGTATCCTCTTTCGGCTCAGGAATAGGAGGGATCTCAATTGAATCATTGAGTAAAATTTGTAATGGAACCCAATCGTTCAGACCTTCCTTCCAAACAAGATCGCTACTCTCCACCATACCTTCTCCGAGCATCCTTTCGACGTCCTCGAAATGATATGGTCCAGTATGGTGATCACCCTTATATATAAACCATTCTTTTTCCATGTAGTACTATTCTAGAAATATGGACTATCTAAGTCAAAAACATTGAGAAATAAAAAAAGGCCTAATGTCTTCATTAGGCCTTTCTTCAAACGATAAAGAGACGCAAAAAAAATCTGCAATCAAAAAAATCCTTTTTTTAATCACAGAACCACACACCTATACATAAGCAAGACTCGTGCCAAAACTTAAAAGGCACACAACCCAAACTAGGGCCTATTTGATTTATGCTCTGTCAAACTTCGAACGAATTGCAAAGCGTTATTAGTCATTATTTTGACGATTCAAATAATTGGAAAGGTACTGAATTCCATTTTCAATCCCTTCTTCTTCGGAGCTTTGATGAAATATCTGACCGACATGATCCCAGATTTTTTTAGACTCTTTATGAACAATATCAATCTCAATGGAATAATCAGTGGGGTTCATCATATTAACAGTAAGCCTGGCAATTCGATGTTCATCACCCTCAATGCGTATAAAGAAATCCTTGGGGTACTCTTGTATCATTTAGAAACCTTTACGTAGTCATAATCCTGCTAGTAATATCCTTCCATTATTTAATCATCAAGGAGAAACCATGAAGTTTTTTACTCTAAGCATAATTTTTGGACTACTTTCTTTTTCTGCACAATCTGAGGACTGTACTTACACTTTTTCGCCTGATGGCGTTAAGGTTGAATGGATAGCTTATAAAACTCCTGCTAAAGTTGGAGTGAAAGGAAGCTTTACAGATCTTGGGTACACCAAGGCAAGATCAGGAAAAACGCTTAAAGGTGTCATGACCGGTGCAACGTTTGATATTCAAACAAAATCAACAGCGACAGGAGATGCTGCTCGAGACATGAAAATTGCTACTTTCTTTTTTAAGCGAGAAAAAATTTCAGGTGAAATTGTGAGCGTTGACCCAGAGAAAAAAATCATTCAACTTAGTGTAGTGATGAATGAAACGACTAAAAAGGTTCCAATGAGTTATAAAGTAGAGGGTTCTACAGTAATGGCGACTGGTCATGTCGACGTTCTTGACTTTGCCATGAACGAGCACCTTGCTAAAATTACAAAGGCTTGTTTTGCAAAGCATGAAGGTAAAACTTGGTCAGACGTTCAAATCATGCTTAATGCTGATTTTGAAAAGAATTGTAAATAAAAATGATTTTGCGAAGACTGATTCTCTTTTTCTTAATTCTTAACCCTGCCTATTCACGGGAATTATGGAAAAGTCTTTCTCCTATGGGGGGAGGATCATCTTCGCAAACATTACTCATCCTAGAGGACTATCTCAACCTCTTTGACTCTTTCGTTTTTAAGCACCAGCAAGACGAAAAGACGAAATTACTCTTCAATAAAATAATGGCCCATACCATGGAGTTTGATAGTAAAAAGATCTACCGTCTTCTTGAAACAGACACCTTTGGTGGGAGGCATCTCTATGGCAATGGAATTTACAAAACTCCTGGATATTTTTTTTCCATTGATCAGAAAGCACGAGAAGAGATTAAAAATACGCACTTTGGCTCTAGCCAACTCGTCTATGAGGCCCTTAAGCGAGCTGACTCAATAGACACTATTTATGATATGTTCATAGGTTATAACTTTTTCCTTAAAAAGGTTCACTATAAAAACTATTATCAAAGTCTTTTTGGCCTCAAAGACTATATTAGAGGCAGCCTTCCGCAATTAGAAAAACAAATAGATGCTTCTCTACCTAAACTCAAGGAAGTCTTTGATCGTCATGCAAAACTCCAATTGCATACCAATTCGGACAGATCTATTATTAACACGAAGATCAATATGAAAGTAGATATGCATCAAATTAAGAAATACCAATATGGTCATATCTATAATTACCTCTACAATTTAAGTAATATTTTTCAAGGGACTGTTAAAGTTTACGATGAAAAAGAAAAACTCTACGCCGTTTTCAAAACAGATTCACTAAATAAAGAAGTTGAGATGGAGATCTCAATGGGTGATAATTTTTCTTTCTATCCCTTAAAGAAGGCTAATAAAGAGGATGGTGTCAATTTCATTGATAAGGGAACAAAGAAATTTAAACTAGTTCTTGAGGGAGTCCTCAGTTTACTTGAAATTGATTTTAATATTAAGAAATATGAAATTCCCATTCTATATCAATACACTGACCAAATGAGCTCAGCTTATTTTGAATTTAGTCAAATTCCTTCCTTTAATATTAAAGGAAACAAGTTCACCTCACCATTAGTGAGTCTTCTAAAGGGAGTGTTTTCCATTGAACAAAAAGTCACTCATTTTTTTGAGGTCCTTAAGTCTGGTAAAAAAGGTCCATCTTATCTAACGGTCACTTATTTCAATGAAAATGAGCTGACTCCAGAAAGTTTATACTTTAAAAGCAATTTATCCGTTCTCGATAATTTTTTGTTGAAACTTGGATTTAAAATGGTCTCTAAACGAATTATTCCAAATGATCGAGAAATGGATGAAATACTCCTTTTAACTAAAGATTTTCAGGATGCTTTTCAAACAGATTTAATTCAGGCAAAAAGAGAATTCTCTGCAATCTAAGCAGCTAGATCAAACTTATACCCAAGATCGAAATCTGCGATATCGCCTTGCTCGACTTTG
>CBDUBC010000162.1:0-3688 GCA_965365285.1 uncultured bacterium | reverse complement strand
AACGATATGAAGTTTTAGAGCGATGGTGTAAAGAGCAAAGCTGTTCTGTTGAATCACTTATTGGAAATGAGAAGCTGGTAGAAAAGCTCAAAAAAGATAATGCTTTAAAAGAAGAGCTTGGTGAATTCACACTTGAAGATATCGCCAAATCTCTTCTTGCTCCCTCACAAGACCCCAGAACAGAATTTGTCTCCTTTGAATACCGAAGTGATGCCACTGATATAAAGAGTATTCAGGTAGGTCAGTACTATCCTGGTATCGTAACGAACATCACTCAGTTTGGTGCCTTTGTTGATATTGGAATTAAAGAAAATGGTCTGATTCATATTAGTCAAATCGCTGATCGATTTGTTGAAGATCCACTTGCCATCCTTAAAGTCGGACAAGAGGTAAAGGCAAGAGTCATTGCCGTGGATCTTGCCCGAAAGCGAATTTCTTTAAGCTTAAAGTCCGATACAAAGGTGGAAAGAAAGAAGACTCCTCAAAAGGAAGCTCCCAGAAAAAATGCCTTTAGTGGTCTCTCAAAACTTAAATTCTAGGCAAGTCATAAATTTTTTATGATGCCAAAATGCACCATTGACTGTGCTAGGATAAGCCTTTAGGTTCATTTCGAGGGAGAGCTTTATGTTTAAAAAAATAATAATTTTGTATCTCGTGACGACTAATCTTTTTGCTGCCGGTATGACCGTTCACATGCATATGGCGGATGTGGCGATTGATCAAATAAAGTCTCCTTCATTAAAGAAACTTCTTATGAACCAAAGAAGAATTTTTCGAAATGGAAGCATCTATCCCGACTCTGGATACGTGGGAAAAAATCAATATGGAGAATACTCTCATTGGTCCGACTTTCATAATCAATATTTAGAAAAGATTTCTAAAAGCTGTACTTGGCCTTTGAAAGGAGAATGCCGAGAGTGGGTCGCTCATCTTTTTGGTTGTATCGCTCATAGTATTGGAGATGTGGAATTTGATCGACACTTTGTAAGGGCAAGTAGTGCACATGATTTTAATGGCAATTATAATAAGGCCGATAGTGAGATCTCTGTTACTCTAGATCTCTTAACGATCGTTCAAAATAAAAGAGGACGAGTGGTTCCTAAAAAATATGTTCCTTATCAATTTTTAAATAAAGTTTATGAAGACGAGTTTCGAGGTAATCTCGTTAAAGAGATGAAACACGGATCTCGTATTCAATACCTAGGTCTTCTTGGAGAGAGAATCATCGCTCCTTTTGGCGCGCTTAAAGCAAAGAAAAGTTCTCCTTGGACCTATAAAAACTATATGAGTGCCAGAGGAGGGATTATTCCAGCAGGAATTGAGATCGCGAAAGTTCTTGATCAAGCCTGGGAAGTGATGGAGTCTAGTGAATTAAAGACCCTTCCCGTTTTCTTTCATTTCGGTCGTTGGCCTGATATGAATTATGGTGTTAAAAAATAGGTTGCTTAGTGGTATATACCGGTATATACTTTCTTTATGAAGCTTGAAGAACTCGTTCGCTCTCTAAAGAAAGAAAAGATCAATTATATGATTGTTGGTGGCTATGCCGTTAACTTTCATGGATATTCTAGAAATACGGTGGATATTGATCTGATCATTAAATTCACTTTACCTAACCTAAAAAAAATAGAAACTATTTTAAACAGCATGGGTCTTATTTCTAAGCTTCCTATTGATGCCATTTCTGTTTTTAAATTCAGAGAAGAATATATTAAAAATAGAAATTTAATCGCATGGAATTTCTATAATGAAAAAGACCCGACAGATCAGGTAGATATTCTTATTAATCATGATGTAAGCGAGTTTAAATCGGAAATCTTTCGTGTCGGTAAAATGGAATTTAAAGTCATTTCAAGGCCCGATCTTATTAAAATGAAAAAAGAATCCGGAAGGAAAAAAGATCTTCTCGATATTGAGGAGCTTAATAAATGAAAGACGCTACTAAACAAATTGAGTGGCTAGAGGCCATGCGAGAACTTGGTAAAGCAAAAAAAGTTCAAAAGTCTAAGCTTATCACTATGAAAATTGATCCCGAGCTTCTCAAGGCCTTCAGACTCAAATGTGAGATCGAAAAAAGGCCTTATACGACTAAAATTAAGGAACTTATGGAGGATTATCTTAAATCTTGATGGTGTCAAATTGCACTTCTTGACGAGCTTAGAAGATGATTTTATTGTGCGTTCACTAACCAAGGAGAAACAATGAAATTATTAATTGCCCTCATGTCTTTAACCTTTAGCTCACTTGCCTTTTCCTCTGTGAATTGTCGAAGTATCGAACTTCTCGGAAATGCTGGAAGCTCGATCATTTTAAATGAAGTGAATCAAGAAATGGCAGGCTACACTCAAAAGCTCACGAAAAGAAAAACGCTTGTTATCAAAAGAGCTGAGTCCCTTTCTTTTAGTGGGTGTGATATGAGAATGAAAGTTCTTGTCGCTGTCAAAAGAAAGATTCGAAGAGATGCTCATGGAAGTGTTATTCTTAAAGCAAAAGTGAGCTCGTTTGATGGAAGAAAGGTTTGTTTAAGTAACACTCGAGTTGCTAAGATTAATCTCTCCAATACCCTTAATATCGGTGAGGCAGTTTTTAAGTTTGTCGCTAATAAATTCCTACCTAACCAAACTTGTTTTAATATTTAAGTATCCAGACTAAGAAATGTCTAATCGCTCCCCTATTCAAGGGGAGCTTTTTCAACAAAATTATTTGATTTTATATTTCCTTTATTTCTCCGATAGGGCCCCATCAACAAGGAGAAATAAATGAAAAGTCTTATTGCACTACTTGTGCTCACTAGTTTCAGCGCCCACGCTGGAAAAGATTTAAAAGGAAATGGTTTTCCCAGTGGAGAGCATTTCAATCTTAATTTACTCGGTAAAAAAGAGGGATTTAAGTGTCCTGATGCCCAGTATGATGAATACGGAAATCAGATTTTTGGAAATGTAATCTTTTTTCCTAGAGAAGAAGACGGTAAACCAACAACAATTCTTATGGAGTCGGGAAAAAAGGGTCCTAAGAATGCGCCGACAACTTCTCAGTTAGAAGTAACCGATTGGTGTACAGAGTCTTTTTCTCAAAATGGAGCGTCTCTTAGACTTCCGCAAAATGATAAAGGCTATCGAGTCTATGCTCGAATCACTGGTAAACCAACGGATAATCCTAGTATAAGCCTCTCGAGTGAACTCGCTTATGTTCAAGATGAAAGTGGGAATGACCTTCTTTATTTAGGACTCGTTGATTCTCAAGGTGTTTTCTCTTCTGATGGAGAAGATCTTAGTCGAACCGATTCTTCTCGAAAAGGAAAAGGCGTTCAAAAAGCAACCGATCTAACTGGTCTTTTTGAGTACTCTGGAAACGTCTGTTACCTTCAACCGGATTCTGATCTTTACTGTGTGGATGAAACAACAGGACAAAATAGCTGTACTCCTCTTGATCTCTGTTGCGTCGATCCTAACTTTGATGGAGTTTATGATCGTTGTGATCCTTTAAGTATTGTAGGAGTCGATCTTAATCTCGACACTATTCTTGAGTGTCCTCTAACCGATGCTGATGGAGTCACTTACATAACTGAGCAAGCGGATTGTAGGACTTATGAAAATGAGTGGGTCTTTAATATTGGAGATTTCGTAGGACTTCTCTGGAATATTGATAACAATGGATCTTACAACGTTCAAATTCGATTTTATCCCAA
>CBDUBC010000161.1:0-3690 GCA_965365285.1 uncultured bacterium | reverse complement strand
CGTTCTTTTTTTTTCGTCACAGTTCTCAAAATACTTATAAGCATAAGTTTCACGTTTAATTTGAAAAACTTCATCCGTCTTAAAAACCGGCCAAAGATTATAGCTTTCAACTCTCTGATACTGTTTTTGATTGATCTGTTCTCGCTTGATGAGATCCTCAATGAATAGGTGACCCATTTGCTGAGTCATCTCTGTCCAAACTCGAGTCCTTTCTTTAGGTCTCACATCCTTGGCATGTTGGAGATATTCCTCGAAATTTTTTTGATCATAAAGTATTTGAAGATCTTTAAAAGTATAGAGAACATTAGAGTATACTAAAGAAGGAAGTAGAAGCAGTAGAAGTTTAAGCATCATAGTCTAATTGTATAATAAAAGGCATTAATAACGCAATCAGGCTACACAAATACGGAAGCGGCGTTCTAAAATATTATAGTCAAGGAAGACCTATGGAAGAATTTAAAAAATCATCGCACATCATTCTCGCAACTCACACCAAAGAAATCTATAACAATGCAATTCATCTCAACTGGGGGCATGTAGATCCGGTGAAAAGAGGTCCTATAGTTGGAACCCTGAACTCAAGAGAACATCGAAATGTGATTGGTACTCATAGTGGAAGTTATACCGTCTATCGAGCACTTTCGATGGCACAAGGAAACTTTGCCAAAAATCATAGACCCGACCTTGAAAATACTTCCGCAAGTTTTCACATTGGACCTCATCCTTCCTGGTCCGATGCTGAAAAAATTGTTTCTTTGGATCCATGGGGGGCAGATGTTCAAACTCATTATGGTGACCTCCTTAAAAATGGTTTTAATATTCAGCCTACTATCGCCGCGACCGAGGCCCATCTTGATATTCCTGAACTTAAACAATCAGTAAGCGAAGGAAGACTTAAAAAAGATGGTAAAATTGTCAAAGAGGATGGCTCCATCAAATGCTCTAAAGTTGCCATAGAGCCGGTTTGGTATCTCCCTGGAATCGCCAAGCGATTCGGGATTGAAGAGGGATATCTTCGAAAAGTACTTTTTGAAGAGACAGGAGGTATGTTTCCTGAACTCGTCACGAGACATGATCTTAAGGTTCTCCTTCCTCCGATAGGAAGCTCTACCGCTTATATTTTTGGAAACCCAGCCGATTTAGCTAAAGAAGAGGTCATGCTTTCTTGTCGGGTTCATGATGAATGTAATGGAAGTGATGTTTTTGGATCTGATATCTGCACCTGTAGGCCCTATCTTACCTATGGACTTGAAGAAGCTGTTAGACGCGCCCAATCAGGAGGAGTTGGACTCGTTGTCTATTTTAGAAAAGAGGGACGGGCTCTTGGAGAGGTTACAAAGTTTCTCGTTTATAATGCTAGAAAAAAACAGCCAGGTGGAGATACAGCAAAAAATTATTTTTATCGAACGGAATGTGTTGCTGGTGTAGAAGACGCTCGTTTTCAAGAATTTATGCCGGATGTTCTTCATTGGTTTGGAATTAAAAAGATTCATCACTTCCTTTCTATGAGTAATATGAAATATGACGCTATTATTAATAGTGGAATTAAAATTGAAAATAGAGTCACCATTCCAGAGGATCTCATTCCTGAAGATGCGATGGTTGAAATTGAGGCCAAAAAGGCAAAGGGTTATTTCACCGATGACTCTCAAAAGAGAGATGAGAAATATTTGGAAAGTGTAAAAGGTAGAAAATTCGATGAGTGACCCAGAATGGCTTTTGAATCCTGAAACTATTCGCTTTCAGGCCAAAAAGATTTTTGTTGCAATGGAGTTTGGTGAGACAAATTTTTTTCTTGATGATGAACGATGGAATGAGACCGTTGACATTGTCTGGAAGGAAATGAATCGAAACTACCCTTCTCTCGATATCCCTTTTCATTCACGCTTACGTCATTTTGATATAGGACATAATCGTTTGTATCAAATAGAGGATCAAAGCCTTGAAAATCTAATTGATCTCTGTTGTGTCAGTGTCCTTATTGATGCAGGGGCCGGAGATCGATGGAGGTATCGTTATAAAGACGAAAAGGAATCCTTTGGAAAAAGTGAGGGACTTGCCTTAGCTTCTCTTGAAATGTTTGAAAAAGGTTTCTTTGGACAACCTTTTGAAGTATCTGCAGACACACTTGTGAATCTAGAGCTCAAAGACTTTAAAACAGCACTTCAAATCTCAGATGATAATCCTATTGATGGACTGGAAGGTCGATTTAATCTTCTTAAAAACTTTGGTAAGGCCATAAAAAACAACGAGTTCTTTAAAGGAGATCGTCCTAGTAGTTTTCTACAAAGTCTAGACTCCAAATCTATTGAGGCCAAAGAATTTCTAAATCAAATCATTATGGCCCTTAAAACCATATGGCCGCAGGGAGATCCATATAAAGGAGATTCTCTAGGAGATGTTTGGTATTATCCGCCTTTTGGAGAACGAGATAACATAGAGGCGTATATTCCCTTTCATAAATTGCCTCAATGGTTGACCTATTCTTTATTAGAAATTTTTATGAAGTTTGATTACGAAGTAGAGGGTATTTGCAAAATGACTGGTCTCGCTGAATATCGAAATGGTGGTTTATTTATCGATTCAGGTCTTCTTTTACCTAACAGCATTGAAGTTTTTGAGAAAAAATGGAGCGCAAATTCTCCCCTTATAATTGAGTGGAGGGCCATTACTTTGGTTCTCCTCGATAAACTTCATAAAGAAATTGTTGAGAGGCTAAAACTGACTCCTGAACTTTTTCCACTTGTTAAAACTCTTGAAGGCGGAACATGGAAGGCAGGAAGAAGGCTTGCTCAAGAAAAACGAAACGGTTTACCGCCTCTGGATATTATTCGAGACGGCACGGTATTTTAAAAGGAAAATTATGAATCCATCGTTTGAACTCATTCAACATCCCGTTATTGAAGACAAGCTATCACGGCTTCGACAGGCTGACTGCTCTTCCAATGAGTTTAGAAATCTTATGTCAGAAATATCAAGATTCTTGGCATTTGAAGCTACAAAGAATATTGATACTATAGACTGTGATATACAAACACCCTTATCCAAGGCGAATGTGAGAAGGATCGAAAACTTTCCTTTGATCATTTCTATTTTAAGAGCAGGCAATGGTATGCTTGATGGAGTTCTCTCAGTTCTCACAGGTGCGCAAGCAGGTCATATTGGAATTTATCGAGATAAATTTATAAATAATACCGTTGAGTACTATTTTCGAATACCGGAAAATTGTCAGGGAAAACATACCATCTTACTAGATCCTGTGATTGCTACCGCGGATACTATTATTGCAGCGGTCGATAGATTAAAACAATATGGAGTAAAAGAAATAACTGTTCTAACTATAACCGTTGCCGAAGCTGGTATTCAAAAACTTCATCATTTTCATCCAGATGTAAAAATATTTGCCATATCTATTGAAGAAAGTATTGATCAATCGGGACTACTTATTCCTGGAATAGGAGATGTAGGCTCAAGACTTTATAATAACTAGGCTACGTTATGAAACCTCTTATTATCGGAATAGCAGGTGGAAGCTGCTCAGGGAAAACAACGCTTGCTAGAGGAATTTTAGACCGATTGGGGACCGACCAATGTCATCTTCTTTTTCAAGATAACTACTATTTAGATCAATCTGATAAATTTGATGAGGACGGAGGGAGTGTCAATTTTGATAGTCCTACAAGCCTTGAT
>CBDUBC010000160.1:0-3735 GCA_965365285.1 uncultured bacterium | reverse complement strand
CTAAGAGACCCTCTGTAAGGAATTTGTCCTTCAATTCCTTCTGGGACAAGTTTTTTAAGCTCTTCTACAGCACCTTGACCATAACGATCTTTTGATCCTAACTGCATAGCGCCAATTGATCCCATTCCTCGATAAACTTTATAAGTTCGCCCTTGATAAAGAATTGTTTCACCTGGAGTTTCATCAGTTCCTGCTAGAAGTGATCCAAGCATGACACAAGAAGCTCCGGCAGCAAGGGCCTTTACAATATCACCTGAATATTTAATACCACCATCAGCTATAACAGGTACTCCATGAGGTAAACATTCTTTTGCACAATCCATAACTGCGCTGAACTGAGGAACTCCAATTCCAGCTACAACTCGTGTTGTACAGATAGAACCAGGCCCAATTCCAACTTTGATTCCATCAACACCAGCGGCGATAAGATCTCTACAAGCAGCGGCAGTCGCCACGTTGCCTGCGACAACATCAACTTGAGGAAAAGTGCTTTTAATCCACTTCACCATTTCAATAACGCCTTTGGAGTGCCCATGGGCCGTATCAACAACGATTGCGTTCACCTGCGCTTCAACCAGTTGTTCTACTCTTTCTTTTTCTTTTCCACCAACACCAACAGCGGCAGCAACTTTAAGTCTACCGAGGTTGTCTTTGTTACTATTAGGGAATTCCGTAATTTTAGAAAGGTCTCGCATGGTAATAAGACCACAAAGAATACCTTCTTGATTTACAATAGGAAGTTTCTCAATTCTATGTCGATGCATAAGTCTTCGAGCATCTGCCGTATTAATCTCAGCTGTTGCGGTTATAAGTTTTTCTTTTGGAGTCATGACATCTCTTACTTTAAGAGAGAAGTTTTCCTCGAACTGAATATCTCTTCTCGTAAGAATACCGACGAGAACATGGTTTCCATCAACCACAGGTACACCAGTTATTTTATGTCTTTTAGTTAACTCTACAACAGTAGTGAGGGGATCTTCAGGATGAACTGTAACTGGTTTTTGAATAACACCAGCTTCGTATTTCTTAACTTTATCAACTTCAATGGCCTGTTCTGTAGGTGACATGTTTTTATGGATAACACCAATTCCACCTTCTTGTGCCATAACGATTGCTGTTTTTGATTCTGTAACTGTATCCATGGCCGCGGAGACCATTGGAAGATTAATAAAAATATTTCTAGAGAATTGAGAATTATATTTTACTTCACTTGGTAAAATCTCTGAGTAACAAGGCACGAGTAAAACATCATCATAAGATAAGAGTGGTTTATCAGAAATTGTTGCCATAATATCCCCTAGGAGTAAATTTGAGGGAATATAGCAAATTTTAGTCAAAATTCATAGTGCAGCATACTAGAGAATGTAGGAATTACTCCATAGTGATTTCAGTCACTTAGTAGCTTTTTTTGTAGTCTTTTTTAAAGCTTTTTAGACGATCAATGAGTTGGTTTACTTCAGTGTCATGCTTCAGCTGCTTTTTGTAGCTATCCATTAGACTACTTTCAAAACCAGACGAAGGTGGGGAGGCTACTTCCCTAGTGTTCACTTTAGGAACTTCGACCTTAACAATAGGTCTTTTGGGAGGTGCTTTGGCCTTAGTAATATGAGGCTTTCCAAACACTCTTAATTTGACATTGCTTACTTTTTGATAAGTTGGTGCAAATTTTTTCTTTGGTTTTGGGGCCGTATATTTTTTAAGTTTAGAGAGACTATCGTTATGAAGCATACTCTCTCTCATTGATTTTTTATTATCTTGATTAACATTAAGAAAAATAATTTTTCCAGGTTTTAAGCTCTCCTTTTCACTGGCCGGACCTCTTTTATTTTCTTCTTTCATGGATTGAATTTGGATTTCGCCCCTTTTTTGCTGACTTGCCATCGTCTCCCTTAAAAGACGATTATTCTTATCAATAGGAGTAATACTACTAAAAAGCTGCATAATTTTCATGAATGAGTTGTAACCCACTTTTGTTGCCCATCGAGGTTGACCGGCTTCATACTCTTTATCTACAACGCTAAAAGCTCCCTCAGGAACGTCTACTTCGGGCGTATTTAAAAGGGGGTTTTTGACATACATCGTGCCATCTAGGGTCATGACTTGAGTTCTCCCAGAATTAATATCAAATGATATAATTCCTTCTCCCTTATTATATTTCACATGAGAATTCGCTGTATGAACCCAAAATTCTGCATCTGAATTTTGATATGATTGTAACCAAAGATACCCCTTCTTTAGCTCAATCGTTTTATTAAAAAATTTAATATTTCCAGAGCCTGAAAGGTGAAATTTATGATCATAAAAATCAGAAAGACTAATTTGACTTCCCTCTTCAGTAACAACCTCAGTGAGGTCAGATATTACATCACCTCTTTGAAGTGTTCTTACTTTTCCATCTCTAATTCCAAAAGCATTTCCATAAAGCTCCTGAACGACTGCGATGTCTTTAGCAAAAAGTGAAGTGGAAAAAAAGATTCCTGCGAAGAGGAACTTATTTATATTTTTGAATAAGGCTTTCATAGCGCACACTTAAAATATCCCATTCTTTGGTGTTTCTATATTTCTTTCTGAATTCTTCAACAGTTCTAAAAAAGGCGGCCTTATCTCCTAATTTAAGATGAGTTAGACCTACCCAAAGCTTGGCCCCTCTATAGAATTTTGACTCAGGAAACTCCTCAATAAGCTTATTGAGATGCTTAAGGGTCCAATCATAGTGTTTACCACTCTCAAAAGAGCTAATCCCCGCTTGAAAAAGAATCTGATCATCGACCTTCGAACTTTTTGGATAATTAACAATTAGAGAGTTCAAAAATTGAGCAGACCTCTCATAATCTTTTTCTTTATAGGCCTTATCCGCAATCTTTATCATCTGATCAGAAGACCACTTATAAACGCTAAATTTAACAAGGTCGTTTTCAACAGGAGGAGGACTTGCGAGACCTCTCATTTCAACTTTGTTACCTTTGCCTTTATCCAATTGGATATTGAGAAAGGAAATTTGAGATTTTAGTGATTGGTTCTTAAACTTTAACTCAGTAATCTCGTTTTTAAGCTCCCTATTCTCTTTTGCAAGCGAATAGGCCGCTTTTTCAAAATTATTGATCTCCCTTGCCCTATCACTCACGCGATTTGCTAAATCGCATGACGCTAAACTAAAGGAAATTCCTACTAAAAAGACAATTTTTAAACCCATATTCATAGCCTTACCACCCCTGTGATGGTCCATGTTTCAGATACTTCTCGGAGTTTGAGAAAATTATTTTAATTTATTCGTAAATCTCAAGGGGGTGGAAAATGTGGCCTTAGTCTTTAAGAGATTTCAGTACCTTAGAGTATTCCCCTATCCCTTTAATCTGTGATAAAAAGGGAAGTCTTAAACCTATAGGAACTTAAGAGATGAAGTTAATTTTCTTAGTCGCCCTTTTTTGTCTACTACCTTTCACCAGTCTTCATGCCCAAAACGAAGAGATCCCTGAGGATACAGTCGTCCTCTCTGTCAAAACTTGGGTGCATGATTCTAAGGAATACCTTGCGGTTACTTTTAAAAACCATCCTGGGTGGCATACGTATTGGAAAAATCCTGGTGATGCCGGACTTCCAATAAAGATAGAATTTTTTGAAAATAGTGAAAAACTTGCTGTGAACTCTTTAGAGTGGCCTATTCCAAAAAGGTATATTGAACCAGGTGATATTCTCGCCTATGGGTACTCAGGAACCTACTCATTTTTCTTTCCT
>CBDUBC010000159.1:0-3740 GCA_965365285.1 uncultured bacterium | reverse complement strand
AATTCACTATGTAGGTGGATATAGTCAAAATTCTATTACACCTTTAACATCAATCGATATTCCTCATTTTTTAAAAAAGGTTTCTCGAAAAAAAGAATTGATATCACTTCCCGTTCGCGGCTGTGCTGTAAGCATGAAGTATAAAAAGATACTTGATCCTTTAGGATTAAAATATGATGGAGTCAAACTGTGAACGCTTTTGAAAAGAATCTTTCTAAAGTATCGAAAATTATGAATCTAATAATTTTAGGTCATATACCTATATTCTTTGCCATGGCAAAGTTCTTCTCAACAGAGATCTTTATTGCCATTGTGGGTCCGCTTATTATCTTTTTGGGACAAGTAATTTTTGAAAAAGTTCTCAATAAGAAATTTCTTGGTTCTGTTATGATGGGGTTTTCTATGATGGTGCTTTCGGCGATCAGGATTCATCTTGGGAAAGGAATGATTGAGTGGCATTTTCATATTTTTGTTATGATTGGTATTCTTTCTCTTTATGCTAATCCTTGGACGATTATTGCCGCAGCTGTTACAGCTGCCGTACACCACGTAAGTTTTTATTTTTTTCTGCCAGAAAGTATCTTTAACTATGAGGCATCTCTATGGATTGTAGTCCTTCATGCCATTTTTGTTGTCTTCGAAACTATTGCTATTACTTATCTTTCTTTGAATTTTAAGAAGACCCTCGATTTACAAGGAAAGATTGCCCTAGATATCTCTCCTCTTACAATGAGTATTGAAAAAGTATCTACAAACTCAAAAGCTTCTTGCAAAGAATTACTCAAATGTACCGATAGGAATTCTTCCAACGTAACAGAAATATCAAAAACTTCAAAAGAGATATCTGAGAAGGCCCAAAATACGCAACAAGAAATTAATCATTGCTTAAAATTGATGAAAGAAACTAATGATGCCGTCGTTAGTAGTTCTCAAGCAGTCTCTAAAGCAGAAGACTTTAAAAAGACATTAGAAGATATTAGAGAAAGCATGGATACCTTACAAACTGTATCGGCACAGAATTTGTCCGCAGTAGAAGAATCTGTAAATCTCATTAGTAAAAAAACTCTAGTTATTAATGATATCGTTTTTCAAACAAAGCTTCTTTCTTTCAATGCTTCAGTAGAAGCTGCTCGAGCAGGTGAGCATGGTAAGGGCTTTGCCGTTGTGGCTGAGGAAATAGGTATCTTGGCCAATAGTTCTGGCATTGCTTCAAATGAAATTAACAGCATTGTTGAAGGTAGTAAAAATCAACTCAATACATCTATTGAGGAATTAAAAAATAATATTAAAAAGTTTCAAGACAATATTTATGAAGCTAATAATTTATGGAGTGAGTTGAATACCCAAATCAAAAGCTCCTTTGAGAAAGTGAAAGAAAACTCTAACTCTCAGGAGAAGTCACTCATACAAATTTCAGGAGCCTCAGAACAACAAGCAGCTGGTGTGGCAAAGCTCGCCAGCTCTTTAAATTTTATTGATGAGTCTACAAATAAAACACTCCATAGTCTCAAAGAGATCGAATCGATGAATAATCAACTTAAAAAAGACTCTGATAGGTTAATTAAGATTCAACAAAGTATCATTGAAGAGGAAGAGGCTGCTTAATCAGATATAGAAAAAGGCCCTTTTTAGGGCCTTTTTAAAAAGCTATTATTTAGAATTTATCTTCCTACTACTTCACAGTTAACTTCTCCACCATAGTTACAATTAAAATAGTTTTCTTTTCTAAGACATTGATTCTTTACATCAGCGAAAGCTTGAGTCTTGGTTTCGATAAGATCACTTGTATAGGTAATTCCAGAAATAGCAGTAACAGAACATTGATACATTTTTCGAGCTGGTCTCCATGAATCTAGTTCAAGCTCAAACACTCTTCGTTGAAGTTGCCTTACGGCCTTATTAAGTTTTTTAATCGCTCGAAGCATGTCTCTTTGACTCTCGCCAAATTCATTTTGAGTAATTTCTAAATTTTCAATATTACCATTAACTCTAACTTCAATCTCGTTAGCGTGAACAGTAGATACAAGTGTTACGATCGTTAATACAGCTAATACAATTCTTTTCATTCTCTTCTCCTCGATGATGGTTTTGGCTTAAAAAGCAATTTCTCTCACTAGGAATAGAGCAAGGCTTGTGCCATATCGCAGCACATACAAATGATTGATTTTATTGGAGGTTTTTAAAAAACCGGGATTTGGGCACCTCTAATGGTGTCACATGCCCCCTAAAAAAGGAGTATTTTGGCCCTATTAGGCATACCAGTGGTAGAGCATCAAATAGATCCATACCCCAGTGATTGAGACATACATCCAGATTGGGAAAGTGATTTTGGCGATCTTTTTATGTTTTTCCCATTGCTGTTTAAAGGCATGGTAGAAAGTTTTAAAAATTAGTGGAAGCATTCCAACAGCAAGAACAATATGACTAAAGAGGACGATGAGGTAGATTGTTTTGATCATACCAAGATCAGGAAACTTTTTAGAAGGCACATGGTAATGGTAATAAAGATAGAACCCTAAAAAAAGTGCTGAAAATCCCAGCGCAGTGATCATTAGCTTTTTGTGGAGCTCTTTATTTCCTTTTTTAATAGCAATAAAGCCAGTCATCAGGCAAAGGGTGGCAAGCGAATTAAAGGTTGCGTTGAGGGCGGGGATCTCGTGGACTTCTAACATTTGTTTTCAACTCGGTTGATATCTTTGTTCTTTTTTATAAGCCTATATATGAGCATATAAGGTATATAACAGAGAGCGATAAAAATCCCGAGAATAATCACTGTATAGGTTTTGTCTTCTTTGCTAAACCCTGCACAATAAGGGCAGGCCAAGGCAAGGCTTGGCCCAAACGACAAAAAAAGAAATGTTGAGAGTCGTAGGATCATAGTAAGTAAATAAAAGTGAAGACCAAGATCCATACAAGGTCTACAAAGTGCCAGAACAAACCAGCAATTTCGAGCTGATGATAATTTCCATTATCAAATCGACCCGTTCTAGAGATGCCATACATCGCGATGAGATAAATCACCCCAGTAAGAACGTGTAGCCCGTGAAAGCCTGTAATAGCGTAGAAGGTTGAACCAAAATGATTATAAATTTCACCATTAAAAGTCCATGGAGATAGGGTAAGACCTAAATCCTTAATAAGGTGTGAGTATTCATAGTATTGAATTCCAAGGAAAGCAACTCCACCAAGAATGGTAACAAGAAGCCACTTTTGCATTTTTTTTCGATCACCCATTTTACAAGCATCTATACTCAGAACCATGGAAACCGAGCTACAGATCAGGATAAAGGTCATAAATGCTGAGAGCTCAACCCCACCAAGTGCCTCAACGGGATTAGGCCATGGCTTACTTGCTCTAAGAACTGCATAGGCAATTAAAAGGCCGGAAAAGGACATCGCATCTGTTCCTAGGAATAACCACATTCCAATCTTTCCCGGGTTTGCCGTCCCAAATTGTTTATCATCAGGATATTTAAGGTCTACTATTGGTCCATGGTGACTACTCATTTCCAGCTCCTAAAGGCTTAGCGTATTCATCGTATCCGAAATCAAGAATTAGTTTCGTTAATGCATTAACTTGAGCATCAACATCTCCATCAAGAATCTCATCATCCTGTGCCTCACCATCTTCAAAAAAGTTAGGCATTGAAGTGTAAGGTAAAATAGATTGAGGGTTTTCTAACCATCTCTTGATCCAAGAAGGACGAAGCCTTGTTTTTGCATAGTGAAGATTAGGGGCG
>CBDUBC010000158.1:0-3829 GCA_965365285.1 uncultured bacterium | reverse complement strand
AGCCTTGTCCGATACCTGAAGAAGCCCCTGTCACAAGGGCAGTTTTACCTTTCATCTCACCAACATTTTGAGAGAAGTAGGCCATTCTGAGCTTATCGGGAAAGCTTATCTCACCACTATCTGGTTTTTCCTCTCCAATAATCATTCTGAAAAGCGTTGTTTTCCCGGCCCCATTAGGACCAACTAAACCTACTTTTTCTCCAGGATTGATTTGGAAGTTAACGTCTGAATAGAGGGTTTCCCCACCTTGAATCTTTGATATATTACTGAAACTCAACATAATAGTCGGCTAAATATCTTATATTATTGCCTTTGTCTCGATTAATTTTGCATCTCCCTAAATTTACACAGTTGTGCTCCAGATCAACGATAAAATACCTAGTCCTATTTTTGAGATTGTAGAGTGGGTTGATTTAGCTTAAGGTCCTTCCTTACCTTAACCCTTGGAAGGATTATGAAAGCACTTGTTTTATCTCTCGCTCTTATGTTCTCTGGTTTAACCCAGGCAAAAACTTTTATCGAGTTCTGTAAAGGTGAACTTGGAGAGGGCATCTCTATAGATCAGGCCGAAACTGTGGCCATGATTAAGCTTGCTCTTTTACCTAAGGCCCCTTGGCCAGTTAAAATCCCAACTCCAACTGTATATGGAGCAAATGGAGAAGTTGTCAGAGAAGCTGGAACACTCTCTTTTGGTGGATATGCCGTTCCTACAACAACGAAATTTAATTATAAATTCAATAGCATTTCTGAAGTAAGAGCCTTTCTAAAAAGTGTATTTATCGATAAATCAAAATGTGATCGAATGAATGAGAAATTTGAGTCTATGGAAGCTCTTCAACTTATGAGTGGTACATTTGCTCTTAAAAATGGTGCTTTTAAAAGATATCAACTTAAAGACCTTACTCCTCTAAAAGGTGCAAAGAACCTTAAGTTTCTTATTATTAACCAAAATAATTTCAACGATGTGTCTGTTCTCGGTTCTCTTAAAACTCTTCAGTACATTAAGATGACTAAAAACAAAATCAACTCCATTGAATTTGTTAAAAGTCTTCCAAACCTTGTATCTTTAGATGCTTCTTCCAATTCTCTAGGAGATATCAGTCCTATTGCTAAAAGCACTCAATTAGAAGAGCTTTGGTTATCAACTCAAAGACCAAGTTCAAAAGCAGTAAACGATCCAAGTCCTTGGAGAAAAAAGCTTGAAAATATTCAAGCTCTTGAAGGTCTTAAAAACCTCTACCTTCTCGTAATGGGGAATAACTCTATTGTAGATCTTGGCGCACTTAAGGATCTTAAAAAGCTAAATATCCTTTCAGTAAAAAATAATCTAGTTAAAGATATTTCATCTCTTAAGAACTTGAAGTCTCTTAGAAACCTCTACCTTTCAGGAAACTATATTACTGATGCTTCAGTACTTCTTGGTTTTGATAACCTAACAAATCTTTCCATTACAAATAATGAGATTAAAGATTGTTCGGTATTTGCTCAACTTCCTCCTATGAAAAAGCTTGAGTATCACAAAAATCCTTGCCTATAAGAAATACTTAAGGGGCCTTATAGGCCCCTTTTTTTACCACTGGATCTCTTCTCGATCTCGAAAAAAACCCCCATTTGGTCCCTTTTCATCAATATTGGTCAACCAAACTGCCGTATCAGCTCCCTCCTCAGGTGTGCGTGGAGCAGATTCTCCCCCCATTCTAGTCCTCACCCAGCCTGGACACATGCTATTAACCTTAACGTTAGAAGGCAGATTTTTTGAAAGAGTTAATGTAAGTGCATTGAGAGAAGCTTTAGAAAAGCTATAGGAAAATGGCCCCGTCAGACCATCATGAAAAGATCCCCAACCAGAAGAGACGTTAATAATTCTTCCATAGTTCTTTTCAATCATGTGAGGAAGAAATACCTTCATAAGATTATATGCCCCCATGACATTGACTCTGAGAACCTCCTCAAGCTCCTCCTTAGAGATTTCAAGTGGTCCTTTTTGATTTAAGATAGCTCCATTATTTACGAGGACATCAAAATGAGAAAACTCTTCTTGAAGCCCTTCAATTGAATTTTCTACCTCATTCAAATCACACCATCGCAGGAAAACATTTTCAGGAAGCTGAATGCTTTCCTTTGGATTTCGCGTACCTAAAATAATAGTATCGTCCGAGTTTTGGGATAGCTTTTTCACAATGGCCAAACCAATGCCTCGGTTACCTCCCGTAACAAGTATATTTCGTTTCATTTAGACCTCCTTATTCCAAGGAAATCTTAGTGGATCAACTGAATAAGGACAAATGGTTGGATGATTAGGAATTTGGCAAACTTGTTATGTGGATCTTTTTCCCACTGAGAAATCTCTGACTCTGTCGGTCTTCGAATCAAATCATCTTTTTGCCAAATTTTTACAGACTCAGCATCATCGGTTGCAAGTGCGACTCCTGCATCGAGAAGCTCAATAGAGCCATCTATCAAAATAATGGCCTCTCGCTTTTGATGGATGGAGAGCATAGACCAATCACAGCTCTCCACCTCAGTAGCTAGTTTATCTTTAAGCGTTTCTTTTGATGACATGATAACCAAATTGAGTTCTTACAGGACCAGAAACAGCTCCTACTTCTAAAGAAAAAGCAGCATCTTCAAATGGAGGAACCATCATTCCTCTACCAAACTCTCCAAGGTGACCACCAGAGGCCCCTGAAGGGCATTTAGAGAAATCAGCAGCTAACTTATCGAAATCTTCTCCATTTTGAAGCTTTTTAATAATATCATCTGCCATGTATTGTTGATCTACGAGAATGTGCTGTGCGCTAATTTTATTAGTCATCTTAAGAACCCCTTTATATTTTTTTGCGACACCCTAAAACTTTTTCATAAATCCGTAAAGACGTTTATCGAAGTCCTATATTTTATGTATAACCGCCTAACGCTAAAAATCAGTATTTTATGGAGCTCGGCATGGGTCGTATTTTTCTCACTTTGTTCTTATTTTTAAGTTTTTCCGCTGTTAAAGCTGTAGAAGTTCATCCAGAGGTTCAAAGCTGTATAAAAAATTCTAAGATCAAAACTCACGATCTTCCTTTAATTACCTATCAGACTAAAGACTATAAGAAACTCCTTCTCCTAAAAGGAGAGGATTATCACCTTGCTAAAAAGAAGCTAGAAGAAAGATCTCATAAATTCCTAAGAGGCTTTGAGTATCGAGACATGAAGTGGCCTCGAGATATGGAAGTTAGAGACACAGGTGATTGGTCTGAGACGGGTTACAATGGTCACAATTATAATGGAACCCACCCTGCTGTTGTTGCTTATTACTCACCTGAAGTTTACTGCTGGATGCTTAATGATCGTAAAGGTGATCTTCCAGACGGTTCTATGATCATCAAAGAAATGTATGCCCCGCCAGCAGGAAGATATGAAGGAATTCCTTTGGATGATCTCTTTACTGGCTGGTGGACAGTTATGATTAAAGACTCCAGAGCTAGTGCGGATGGATGGTACTGGTTATCTATCTTTGACTCTGTTGATAAAATTGATAATCGAGACGGAAAATCAAAGCGAACTTGGACGCAAAAATTAAGCTATGAAGAACCTCATATCTACCCAGAGTCTGGATTTGGGGCCTATTGTATTCGTTGTCATGTGGCCTCTGAAAAAGAGTCTACTTTTGCTAGTTTAGGAAACGTTGTCGGTCCTTACATAAAATATAGCGATGACCGATCTTGGGAAAAGTCTTTAGATACAACTCCTGCCCCAACAAGAAATAACCCCGGAATGGATCAATTTGCTCGACTTGTACAGGCAAAACTTCAGGCCGCAAATCTTAAAAAGAAAATAATTC
>CBDUBC010000157.1:0-3889 GCA_965365285.1 uncultured bacterium | reverse complement strand
TGATCTCATGGCCCATGATCCAATTAAGTTTTCAAGCCTGTTAAGTGCTCTTCATACGATGGTTCGAACATATGATATTAACTTAAAGCATATCCACCTAAGTGCTCTTCGAGTTTATCAAGAATCGCATAAAAACTATTTTCCTGAAATCGAAGAGTTAGCAGAAGAAGTTAGAACAAAGATAAGTAAGGTCACAGAAGAAAAAATAAAGACCATCTTAAGAAATAATTTTCATTATGAATTTCCCAAAGAGTATTTAAATAATCGCGAGGGACTTGAGGAGCTTCGTTCTTTTCATATTCAAAAAGGTGAGAAAAAATTTCTTTATACGAATAATAAGCTTCTCCCAGACCAAAAACTTTTTGTATTGGCCAAAGAATTAGGTTACGAGGTCCTTCAATTGGATCGTCCGGCTAACTTTGAATTAAAACTTTATAATGAGCTTCTTAATGACTTCAAGGCGTCTTATTTCGCGGGAGCTCTCATTATGGGTGCCAAGTCCCTGGTTGAGGATATGAGAAGTATTTTCTCAAACCAAGAGTTCAAAGAAAGAGACTTTAAAAAACTCATGCTTAAATATGGGGCAAGTAGTGAGGTCTTTTTAAACCGGCTTACTCAAATCCTTCCTCAGTTTTTTAATCTCAATGAACTCTTCTTTTTAAAAATTGAGAATCTTAACTCCTATGACAATCTTGACAGTTACGACATAACAAAAGAATTGCATTTTTCTAAAATCCATCCTCCTCATGGAATAGGGCTAAAAGAGCATTATTGTCGTCGATGGATTACAATTACTCTTCTAAAAAACTTAGAAGAGCAACTTCATTCCAAACAGTACAAAAAACCTCTTTTAGGGGTACAGTTTTCAAAAATGGTGAACTCCTCAGAAGACTATTTTGTTGTTTCTCTCGCAAGACCAAGTCGTCTTAAGGAAAATCAGAACTCATGCCTTACTTTAGGGATCTTAGTTGATCAGAATTTCAAAAATAAGATTAAATTTTGGAACTCAAAAAATATAGGTCACAAGGAAGTCAGTCAGACTTGTGAGAGATGCTCCAAAACAGACTGTAAGGAACGGGCCTACCCTCCCGTACTCGTAGAGAAAAAAGAAAAAGGCCTAAAAAGAAGGGCCGCTATCGAAGCACTTCAAAACGCTCATCTTACCGATATTCAATAGGTTACAATTATCACACACTCCAATTTCGATTGAAATGGTTTACGCTATAGGTTATAAGCAGGAAAATTCTTTACAGGGTTATAGATATGAAACCAGTACTACTACTTTCACTTTTTGGACTTCTATCCTCTTTTGGACCTCGAAAGGTTTATCCAGTCAAAGTGAATGCAAGTTATGAAACAACTCCCATTCCTCTAGGAGAAGATACATCTGATGATACGGCCATTTGGCTTCATCCTACAGAACCTGAAAAGAGTATTGTCTTTGGTGTAAGTAAAAATAAAGAAAAAGATGGAGGCCGCGGAGGTCTTGGACTTTATGATCTCAAAGGTAAGCAAATAAAATTTTATGAAAGTGTTGATGGAAAAAAAATAGGACCTCTTAATAATATTGATATTCGATATAACTTTTCTCTTGGTACTCAAAAATTAGATATTCTAGCTGCTTCAAACCGAAACAAATTGAAGGGCCTGTATACAGGAACTTCTCTTTTTAAAATTAATCAAAATACTCCTGGAGTTGAGCTTCTTGGTCACTTTCCCATTGTCAGTAGCAAAGGCGAAAACCTAGAGCCATACGGGCTTTGTATGGGAAAAGAAGGAAATAATTATTATGTTTTTTCACTTCTTGAAAATGGAGAACTCTACAAACATCAACTCAAAGTCAAAGAAAATAATCGAGTAGTCCTTGAATCCGTTGGAGTCTTGGACGTTAAAAGCTTCATTAATAAAAAACAAGACTCCATTTCAATTGATCTTGTGATGAAAGATGTTCTTTTGGAATATCAAAACAATGAATTTGAGATGAGTGAACTTAATGAAGAAATTCACGATGCACTTGCAGAGAGACATCAAATGGAAGGTTGTGTAGGGGATGACTTTCATAAAGAGCTTTATTTTGGAATTGAAAAGGTTGGTGTCTTTAAAGTTGGTTATGATTTAGAAAACCCGGTAGCAGTTGCTGAAATTGTTAAGTCTCAATATGACAAAACGAAATTCATGAAAGAACAACCTCGTTTAACTGATGATATAGAAGGGATCTCTCTTTATCATGGGCCTAACGGTAGCGGCTACATTGTAGTTTCTGTGCAGGGAATTAGTGAATATGCCATATTTAATAGAGGACAGATAAACAGCTACTTAGGAAGTTTCAAAGTAGGTTATGTGGCAAAAGATTCAGTCACTCAGACAGATGGCTTTGACATTCTTAGTACACCACTTGGCAACGACTACCCCAGGGGACTCATGGCCATTCATGATCACCATAATACAGATGAGCAAGGGAGTATTCTCAATGGAAATTACAAATTCCTCTCCTTTTCTAAAGTTCTGAAATCATTAGGTCTAGTTGACTTCAAGGTGCCTTACAATCCCAGGAAGTAAACCTGCCCAAAAATTTTAGGCACAATAAAATTTATTGAATCATCCTTCCTTCAAATACATAGGCAATTTTCTCATATATTAATCGACTTAAATGCTAAAATACTAAGGAGTCAGGTTCTAAAACCCGATACTGATTAGGGAATTAGTTATTGCGTGTAGGGAGCTAAGTCGATGTTTTATAAGAAAAAGAAAAGAAACTTTTGGATGAGGTTGCATTATAAAATTCTGAATTTCATCCTTTGCTACAGCTTAGCTACGAATCCACTTTTTGTAGGCCCTGTTTATGCTCAATCTGCTGGAAAGTCAGCTGCAGGTGCTGCTGCCGATTCTGCAGATAGCTCTGATGACGATTCTGATTCATCTCCTGATATTGGAACAAGTTTTGAAGAAGGCTTCACGAAAGACTGTGCTTGGGGAAGTAAAAGAGATGATATGCTTAAGGAAAATAATGCTGAAACTCAAAAGAAGCAATGTCTTGAAAAATGTGCAAAAAAAGAAGCTAATGCAACCAAAGACGATGATCCCCAAGAAGTCGCTTCATGTAAAAAGAATTGTGAGAGTGCAGAGTATTCTGCTGCTTATTCTAGCTGTGACGATTTAGAAGGAAATGCAAAAACAAAATGTATCACTAATAACGCTGGAGCTTGGTTGCAAGGAGAGGGCGTCAACACAGGTTCTAATGGCGAAGTTGTCTTTGATTCTGCTACTCAAAAGAAACTTCGAGATATTGAGTGTGCCGCTGAAAAAATTGGATGGATTACGCAGTTTCTCGACCTAGTTACAAGAGATATAGATGGATCATGTCCATCTTCAAAGCTTGCTCAAATCGGAGGCCTCATTGGGTTGGCCGACTTAGGAATTATGCTTTTTGGAGATATCAACTTAAGAAAACTTCAATATAACTATTGGAAGAAGACCAAGGGCGAGACAGCTGACGATGAGGATGAAAGTCAAAGCAAAGAATCTCAAGAAAATTCTCTCAAAGCGAAAGCAAAAAGTTCTGAAGAACTTCAAAAAGAGGCCTTAGAATACCTCCAAGCCGAGCTTAAAGAGCTCATGAAAATCGATATCGCAAAGATGACTTCAGCTGCTCTTCAAACTGCTATTCATGCTGCTGCTATGGGGGTTGCGGCCGTTGAAACCGCCATGATGTTTGTTCCTCCAAATTTCGGTGAAGGTTTCTCCTGTAAAGTTCCCGTGGAAACCACCAACGGTATGCTAGCGGTTTCTGATCTTGGTGGAATTATGGCAAAGAAAGGAGATAGTACCCCCAAATTTGCGGGAACCTCCAGTGGTAAAAAAAGAACAGCTTCAAACAAAGGTGGCTCTG
>CBDUBC010000156.1:0-3930 GCA_965365285.1 uncultured bacterium | reverse complement strand
GAAATCAAATTCAATAGCAGTTTGTTTCTCTAATTAGGTAAAAATAAGATTAATTAGCATTTATTGTCAAAAGAATATCTATGATCACCCTCTCAGAAATAAAAAAATCTCTCTCAAACCACCAAGAAGTCTGCCTTGTAGGCCCTCTGATCAAACGTATTACCCCCAAGAACATGCCCTATCTCCTCGTAGATGGAGGGAGTGTAGTCGCCCCCAAACTTAAGGGAAAATTATATTGGTGTATCGGTGATGGGGATAGCTCAAAAAATAAAATGGACCTTAAACTCAATCCCATAAAGGATTTTTCCGATCTTAAGTTCGCATTGGATTGTCTTCCAAAGAGTATTTCCATAGTTCATATGAAGGGTTTTTTAGGAGGAAGAAAGGATCATGAACTAATTAATTTTGGAGAAGTTCATTCTTTTTTAAAGAAAAGAAAATCAACTGCGGTTCACTTTTCCTCAAAAATAAAGGGTTATTCCGCAGGGGATTATCAATTAAATCTAAAGTGCACTTTTAGTGTTATCGTCTTTGAAAAGGTTCGTTTATCCCTAAAAGGGGATCTTCAGTATCCTATGGTAGCTAAGGAGATAGCTCCCCTTTCAAGTCTGACGTTAAGTAACCATGGATTTGGCCTAGTGAAGATAGTTTCAAGAGGACCCTTTTTTATTTTCCAAAATTAAAATATAATTAAAAAATGAAACGTTACCATATTATCGACTCTATTAGAGGACTGGCCGTTCTTTTGATGATCATCTTTCACTTTTCTTATGACCTAACTATGTTTGGTTACGCTAGTTTTGATGTGAATAAAGACCTGTTTTGGTGGGTATTTCCTCGAGTCATCGTTTTTCTTTTTATGTTTTCGGTAGGACTCTCTCTAAGGCTTGTCCATTTAGAGTATATCCGTTGGAAGAAATTTTGGATTCGTTTCATTAAATTGGTTGTTCTTGCGGGTATTATTAGTGCTTACACCTATGCTGCATTTCCTAATAACTGGATTTACTTTGGAACCCTTCATTCAATAGCTGTATGCAGTATTTTAGCCCTTCCTTTTTTAAGATGGCCTAAATTAAGTCTAGGGATCGCAATGGCCCTTATTATTCCTTCGACCTTTTTCGACCTCGACATCCCTTGGTTTATCCTTCCCCATGCCTCTATGGACTATATTCCACCTTTCCCATGGGTAGGTGTTTGTCTTCTCGGTATTTTTGCTCACTATCGAAATCTTCATGAATTATCAGTACCTAATAATACATTTTTTCGATTACTTAATAAGATGGGAAAACACTCTCTCTTAATTTACATGATGCATCAACCTATCCTTTTCAGCATTGTTTGGACCTTTTATAGATTAAGTCAATAAAGCTTGAAAAACGCCCGCCTTAATGACATCTTAGCGCGGAGTAATTTATGGATTTTACAAGCTTATATAAAAAAACCGAAGACCTCTTTGGTTCCCTCAAATTTGCGGTTGTTATCATCACAATCTTTACGATTTTTATGATTGTAGGGACCTTTGCTGAAAGTTACTATGGTACAGAATACGCCAACAGGCTTATTTATAAAAAATGGCCTTTCATGCTCACTCAGATTGTCATGTTTCTCAGCATCCTTATGGCAACTTTTAAACGTTTTCCCATTCGAAAAGCCTTTTATGGTTTTTATACTCTTCATTTTGGTCTACTTCTTCTCTTCGCTGGATCCTTTATCACTTACCACAGTGGTATCGATGGCCATATTACTCTCTTTCCAGGAATGCCAAGTCGAGCGATTGAACTTCCAAAGGATCAAATCAAACTTAGCTTTGGAGAAGACCAAAAGGCCCTTACAATGGACTTGCCGGAAGTCACCTCCGATACAGAATTAGGTGTCCAATATAAAGGCATTACTTTTAATCGATTCATTCCTTATGCAGAGAGTATAACTGATTGGGTACCTAGCAAGGAAAACTATCTTAGCGCTCAGTACATCATCGCCAACGACATGGTTTCTGAAAGCTTTGTTTTATCCAATCATCCCGAGGCAACAGAATTTGAAAGCACACTAACGATGGGGCCTTTAACTGTCCACTTTCTTCCTAAAGTATTGTTTGATTGCTTTGCTAAAGACACAGAAACTAAATTGATCCTCTGGAATGCGGACAGTCAAAGATGCTTCGTTCCTGAAGATTTAAATATTCAAGTTAAGAAAACCTCCGAGGGAAATCGATTTCTAGTTCTTCCACATGAAGGTAAATTTCTAAGCTTTTTCCCTGACTTTTCTCCCTGGCCTGTTGACGAAGGTTTTCAAATTCAAAGAGATAGTCCTTTTAAAATTTTTAGTAAAAAACTTTTTGAAGGAGCTCCTCACCTCTTCTTATTTGGAGACGGGGTTAGCTATTTCGAAGATGATGAATGGATAAGTGAAAAACTTAGTGTTAATTCGGCCCATGCTCTTCCTTGGATGGGATTTGAAGTAAGCCTTTTAAGAGCAGAAAAGAATTTATACCCTATAAAAAAGCCTGAGGGAATCCGACCGATTCAAAAAGATAGTCAAATTGTTAAAGGAAACCAAAGGGCCGTTGAATTTACCCATGGGGGTAAAACTTATTATGTAACGGATACCAAGCCAGTTGTCGTAAGAGAGGGATCTGACTTCATCAGAGTTAGTCTTGATAAACAAAAACTTATGCTGCCTTTTGAATTTATTTTGACCAATTTTAAAATGGACACCGACCCAGGAACCAATAATCCCGCAAGTTATGAAAGTTTTGTTCAACTTTTTTCAGGAAAAGAAGGCTCGACCAATCATCATATCTATATGAATAACCCTCTTAAGCATGCAGGCTTCACCTTCTACCAAGCCTCTTACTTTAAAACGGACAATTCAGGGTATGGATCAGTACTTTCCGCTAATTTTGATCCTGGAAGGATCATTAAATACTTAGGTTCACTCATTTTGGTTCTTGGAACCACATGGCACTACCTTATTCGTAGAAGAAAAAAAGCTGCCTTTTTTGGTAGTGGAGAAACGGTATGAAAAAAATCATGGTATTTGCACTTTTAATCGCAACTCTTCCTCTTTTTGCCTCTCCATGTACTCCCATTATTGAAAAGCTTCCCACGCTTGAAAAAGGTAGAATAAAACCGCTTATCACGGTTGCAGAAGAGACTCTTACTTATCTTAACCGAAAGTTTACTCTTAAAGGTAAAAGTGTAAGTCAGACATATTGTCATTTTGCATTAAAAAACTTCACTGGTGAGGCCAATCTTAAACTTCCTGCGGTTATTGAGCATAATAAGGTCCGAGAGTTTCTTGGTGTTAAAGAAGGGGTAACCTATGAAGAAATTAGTACCCGAATGAAGGACATTAGCCGAGAAATCATGCTTCAAAAGAAAGATACCTCTTATAAAAGAGGATTAGAAGATCTCCGAAAAAAAGTAGGTCTGTATAATCGAATGGTCCTAGGTAAGGCATGGACAATGCCTGTAGAAGGAAAAGAGAAAATTCAATGGGTTCCTATTTCTGAATACATCATGTCCCCTATGGGTCAGGAATTTTTACAATTTAATTCTGCTCAGGCTAAAAAATTTATTGAAGGAAATATTAATCTCGTTAAAAATAAAGAAGACAATAAATTTGTCGTTGAACATATTCACCGCCTATTAAAGCTGCATAAATGGGCGCTTTACATCAACTTGATCGCCTTTGCTCTGTTATTTATTACCAAGAAATTCCCCATTGTCCTAGGACTTAGTTTTCTCAGTTTATTGGCCCAGACGGGATTGATCATTCTAAGGGTGTATGTCAGTGGAAGAGCACCCATTACCAATATGTATGAGACCGTCATGTTTAGTGGTTATGGCGCTCTCTTTATTTCTCTCATCGTAGGACACATCACTAAAGAAAAGCTCTATGTCTATGTTGGACTCTTTTACGGCTTTCTTA
>CBDUBC010000155.1:0-3941 GCA_965365285.1 uncultured bacterium | reverse complement strand
TAATCAAAAAAATATTGAAGCGCTTAAAGGTGATATGGCCATTGGTCACACTCGTTATGCAACAACAGGTTCTGATGATGCCAGTGATCTTCAGCCTATGGTCACAGGTTCTCCCTTTGGGATTGGAATGGCCCATAATGGAAACCTAGTTAACTGTCACAGTCTTAGTGAAAAAATTAAAGATGATTTTCACTATCAGCTTCTCACTTCAAATGATCTTGAAATTCTTCTACGATATTTTGCTCACTTTTATCAAGTAGCAAAAACTGGTAGAGATTTTAATTTTGATACCGCTTGCCAAGCCGTAGAAAAAGTTTATGAAGTCGCTGATGGTGGTTACGGTGTTGTTGGTCTTATTGCGGATGCTGGGCTAATTGCATTTAGAGATCCAAAAGGGATTAGACCACTCACTCTAGGTAGAAAAGAAATTCCAGAGTCTCCAGGTAAATACTCTTATTGTGTTTCATCAGAGACGGTTGCCATAAATTTTCTTGGTTATGAAACGGTTCGAGATATCGCTCCAGGTGAATTCGTTTACATCAGTCTTAATGGAGAGGTTCACTCAAGGTTGATTAAGAAAGAAAAAATCGCACCATGTATGTTTGAATGGGTTTATTTCTCTGGTGCCGAATCAACTATTCATGAAAAATCAGTTTATACAGCAAGACTCAATCTTGGAAAACAGCTTGCTATGAAAGCTAAGAAGTTAATGGATGAAGGCGTGATTAAGCCTGACGTTGTTATGCCGGTTCCTGATACATCGAGAACGGCCGCGATTTCAGTTGCTCAGCACCTAGGTGTAGACTATCGAGAAGGTCTAATTAAAAACCGTTATATTCACAGAAGCTTTATTCTTAACACCCAAGAAAAAAGAGAAAAAGCGATTGAGCTAAAGCTAAGTCCAATTCGAAGTGAGATTGAAGGAAAAAATATTCTTCTTGTTGATGACTCTGTTGTTAGAGGAACAACCTCAAAGAAAATTATTTCACTACTGAAACGATACGGAGCCAAAGATATCTTTTTAGGTGTGACTTGTCCTCCTCTTCGTCATGGCTGCTACTATGGAGTCGATTTTCCTAGTAAAGAAGAACTCATCGCTAATGGAAAAGATATTCCAGAAATTGCTGCACATATTAGTGCTGAAAATATCATCTACATCGATGAGCAAGATCTAAAAGAGGCCATTGGTATTAGTGATATGTGTATGGCCTGTGTAAACGGAAAGTACCCAACTAACGCTCTTGAGGGTGAAACATTCGCCAAATCAAGAAGAACAAAGGGTGTTAATCCTTAAGTGAAAATATGCTATGAAGCATAGGAGAAAATATGAGCTTACCTCCATTATTAAAAGAAGGTTCTGTAAAAAACATTAGAGGCATTCAGGGGAAAGAGCCCTATGTATTTGAGTTCTCTGATCGATATAGTGTTTTTGATTGGGGAGCAATGCCTGATGAACTCACCAACAAAGGTGATTGTCTTGCTTATATGGCATGGATGTTTTTTGATATATTAGGTAATCCAAAAAGATGGCAAGAGTGGGCGCCAAATGACTGGGCCAAAAAGAATTTTGGCAATAGCTTTATCTACAATGAAATCTTAAAAAACGGTGTCGAAAATCATTGTATTGGACTCGTTGATGAGAGCAACGAAGTTCTTGAGAACGGAAATAGACTAAGTAAAAACCTCGCTGTTAAGCCGGTTCGAGTCTTTGATCCAAAAGCTTCTAAGAATGAACTAGGTCAATTAGTTTATGATTATTCGAACTATGCTAAAAGACCAACAGATGCTCTTGTTCCACTTGAAGTCATTTTTAGATTTGGAGTCCCTGCTGGTTCCTCTCTTTTAAAAAGAATTGCAAAAAATCCAGATTATACAAAAAGTTTAGGCATTGATTTTACGCCTCAAGAAGGTGATCGATTTGAATTTCCAGTCATCGAATACTCTACTAAGCTTGAAAATACTGATCGATATCTTACCAAAGATGAGGCTTATAGAATATCTTCTCTAACAGAAGTAGAAATTCAGAGAATTGAAGGTCTCGTTTCTCTTCTTGCTCTTAGAACTAAAGATATTTTCAAAGATATAGGTGTAGAACTATGGGATGGAAAATTCGAACTGGCCTTTAGTAAGGAAACGGACGCAAATGGCAACCGTTATATTATTCTTGTTGATTCTATAGGACCGGATGAACTTCGACTTACTTATAAAGGAACTCAACTTTCTAAGGAAACCATTAGAAAATGTTATAGAGGCTCTGAATGGTACAACGCGATTGAAGAGGCTAAAAAAATAGCCGAAGAAAGAGGCGTTGAAGATTGGAAATCAATTTGTATTAATGAACTTCAAAAAACACCTCCTCATTTAAAAATAGAGGAAGTGAATAACTTCTCCATGATGTACAAAACTCTAACAAACGAAATTTGTAAGAAGTTTTATGGAAAAGAAATTTTTCCTGAGGCATGGGGATTTGAAGAACTTATTCAACATATACAGTAACTAAGGAACGGCTTATGAAATTATTAATGATTGGTAGTGGTGGACGTGAACATGCAATGAGCTGGAAGTTAGCTCAGTCTTCTCAAGTACAAACAGTCTATGTTGCTCCAGGAAATGATGGAATGTCCTTAACGCCAAAAATTGAGCTTTTAAACATTAACGTAAAAGATCAGCAGGCGATTCTCGATACTGTTAAAAAACTTGATATTGAGCTTGTTGTGGTTGGTCCAGAGCAGCCTCTAGCCGATGGACTAGTTGATTTTTTAGAAGATAATAAAGTTCTTGCTTTTGGTCCTAAGAAGGCGCCCGCTCAACTTGAAGCAAGTAAGGTTTTCTCTAAGGCGTTCATGAATGAATTTGGAATTCCAACAGCAAAATCAAAGGAATACCATAGCTTTCAAGAGGCCATGGATGATATTGAAAACTGGGATATGGAAAAAGGGATAGCCATTAAAGCCGACGAGCTTGCCGGTGGTAAAGGCGTTGTTGTTACTCACGATCTTGAAGAGGCAAAAAAGACCCTTTTTGATTTTATGGAAAACCCTGAGTGTACAGTTAAAACAAAATCCATGCTGATTGAAGAAAAGCTAGTAGGTAAAGAGGCGAGTGCTTTTGCAATCTGTGATGGAGAGACTTTTATTGAAGTTGGATATGCTTGTGATTATAAGCGTGTTCGAGATAATGATGAAGGACCAAACACTGGTGGAATGGGTGGCTATAGCCCAAAAAACTGGCCTTCTGAAGCTTGTAAAAAGACGGTAACGGAAGAAGTTATACAAAAGACCATTGATGGGATGAAGAAAAGAGGAACACCATTTAAAGGAATTCTTTTTGTTGGTCTTATGATTGATGGCGATACACCTAAAGTGATCGAATTTAATGTTCGGTTTGGTGATCCAGAAACTCAAATCCTAATGCCACTTATTGAAGGAGACCTTCTTCCGACTTACCTTGCAGCTGCTAAGGGAGAGTTAAGTTCTTTAGGTACAGAAAAAATTAGACTAAAAAATGAAAGTAGTGTCCATATTGTGATGGCATCTGAGGGGTATCCTTCTACTGATGCAACACCCATGACACTGAAGCAAGTAATTGATTACCCTCATCACCTTACTCCAGGAGAGCAAGCTGATAAGTTTCTTTTTATGGCAGGAGTAAAAAAAGAAGGAGATGAGCTCGTCAATACTGGGGGACGAGTACTCGGAGTAACGGCCCTTGGTGATACATTAGAAAAGGCTAGAGGATTGGCCTATGAGTCCATTAAAGAAATTCATTTTAATGGAGCTCATTGGAGAGGAGACATTGCAAAACTCTAAGGTCAAAATTGCAATTATGGCCTCAGGGAAAGGGACCAATGCCAGGAATTTAATCCTGAATGCTAGAGAATTGCCTCAAGTTGAAATCACCTGCCTTATTAGTGATAGAAAAGACTCAGGGGCGCTTACGAT
>CBDUBC010000154.1:0-3989 GCA_965365285.1 uncultured bacterium | reverse complement strand
TGCTAAAGTCATACTCTCTAAAATAGGTCTATGTAAAAATAAAGGGATTGATGAAAATGAGTTCCCCAATTCTGAACTCATGGATTTTGAAAATCCCTACGATTTGGCAACTGAACACGTTTATAAAAACTATCAAAACAAGCTTCATTTCTATAATGCTATTGATTTTGATGATATTTTATTTCTTACGGTTAAGCTTTTTGAATCCAATGAAGAGATCCGAAAGATGTATTCTGAATACTTTAAATACATCATGGTCGATGAATATCAGGATACCAATAGCCTACAATTCAGACTCTTAAAAGCTCTCACTTCTACCCATAATAATCTTTGTGTCGTAGGGGATGATGATCAATCGATCTATGCTTTTCGAGGGGCAGATATTTCCAACATCCTAAACTTCAATAGGCAATTTCCAGAGGCGAAGGTTATTAAGCTGGAACAGAATTATCGTTCCACCATGCCCATTTTAAGTCTCGCAAATAACGTGATTCAAGAAAATAAAGTTCGCTCGGCTAAAAACCTTTGGACTGCCAATCCGGGAAGCGAGCTTCCTCTTCTTTGGGCCATGGGAGAAAGTGATCATGAGGCCCAAGTTATTGTCGAAGATATTGAAATATATCGAAGAGGCGGAGGAAAACTTTCCGATATTGCTATCCTTTATCGTAGTAACACTCAGGCCCCTATATTTGAGGAAGAACTCAATCTTGCTGGGATTAAATATAAAATGCTAGGTGGGCAAAAGTTTTATGAGAAAAAGGAAATTAAAGATCTTCTCGCCTATTTAACTTTAATTCAAAATCCTCATAATGAGCTAGCTTTACGTCGAGTCATCAACACACCTACTCGAGGTGTTGGCCTAACGACTCTAAAAAAGTATCTCTCCCTCTCAAAGGAACAAAACACCAGCCTTTTTAAAACCATGCGTGACCATCCGGAAGCAGTTGCCGATCGGGGTTCTCGAGTCACCGAATTTATTAACCTTATCTCTCGCTTCCAAGGACTTAAACAATCTCTGCCACTCAATGAAATGATTGAAAAGCTCATAGAAGAAATAGATTACAGCTCTCATATGAAAAAAAGCTACTCGGATAATCCTAAGCAGCTCGAAATTCGTAAAAATGATATTAATTATTTTATTCAAAGTGCTTCTAGGACGGCCCAAAATAATGACCCTAAAAAGGCGCTCTCTGTATTTCTAGAAAGAATGGCGCTTGAAGATAATCAAGAGGATAAAAAAGAAGAGCAAGAAGAAGAGGATGCCATCATCATGATGACTCTTCACTCATCTAAAGGACTTGAATTTGATCGAGTCTATTTGGTTGGAGTAGAAGAAGAGCTTCTTCCTCATAAAAGAACCATCTCAGAAGGAGAGGATATCAGTGAGGAGAGAAGGCTTTTTTATGTCGGAGTTACTCGTGCCAGAAAAAGACTAATTATGAGCTATTGTAAGGAGAGAACTCTTTATGGTCGAAAGGTTCCACGAAAAATCTCTCGTTTTTTGATTACTCCTCAAAAATCAGGACTTTTTCAAGAACAAGATCGAACGACCTTTGGACATATGACCCAAGAAGAAGTGAGTCAGTACAAGAAAAGCTTTTTCGGTTCCTTAATAGATTCTCTGGATTAAAAAAAATTGGCCATCCTTGGCCAATTCTCATTCATCATGAATGAATAGACTTCAATTCCCATCCTTGGTCTCGCCCGAATTCCCATCATGGGATATTTTTCCAGAAATTGTAACTTGTTTTGATTCCATCATAGGTACTAGCCCAACTAGGGCATCCCAAAAATTGGAAGTAAGAGCAATGCTTACTTCAGAAAAGTCTCGGCATCGAAGATCTTTTTCTTTGAGAATATAATCCAAATCAACCTTATGAAGGGCCTCATCAGTTATGGGAACGTAGATCCTTTTATTGACCTCGACTTGCTTAGATTCAGAAAACTGAGCTATTCGCATTGGGCAGGAGTGGGAATTAATGAGATAGGTATTGGAGCAACCTAATAAAAAAGGCATAAGAAGATAACTAGTTTTCATAGTCTCGTGCCTCCTTTCCATAGCCTCTAACCCTAAAGGATTTCACTGCAAACATTCCAAAAGAAAAAATTTCTTTAAGTCTTTGTTTCGTGGTCTGAAATTCTTCGATTTGAATATTAGAGACACTTAGAAGACCTCGATCTCTAAACTCTTTATCTAAATAGAGCCTATGTTTTTTAGGGAAATTGCCCCAGAGAAATGTGTAGACTTCCCCTTCGATCACTCTTTTTCTTACATGATCTTTTTGATGCGAAAAAAAGACAGGTATCGTGCCTTGCGATGTGTATTCAATGGAAGAGCATCCCGCTAAAACAAATACAATGCACAAAATTCGAAATGGAATATCTAACTCCCTAATTATTTAATTTTCTATATTTTCTGTCATCTCGACCTTTAATGTCAAATTATGGAAACCTTATAAACTGGCCATAAAGGCGATTATTTATCATCCTTCTATAAAGTTAGAAAATTTTAGAAGTTTTTATGAGGTAAATATGGATTCTTTTCGTGAAACAGAAACAATCAACTACTGTGTCGCTCATTCTTCTACACCATGTAAATTAGCTGATGAACTTGAGGCCTATACAAAAAAAGAAGTACCCATGTCTCAAATGCTTATTGGAAAACTTGAGGCCAGTCTATTGGGTATGCTTATTCGACTCGGTAAAGTCAAAAGAGTTTTGGAGTTTGGTACCTTCACCGGCTACTCCGCTCTTGTGATGGCCGAACAGCTCCCAGAGGATGGTGAACTTATTACACTTGATCTTAATGAGGAAACCACTCGGATTGCTCAAAGTTTTTGGGACCGAAGTGAGCATGGTAAAAAAATTAAATCTTTTGTAGGTCCTGCTCTTGAGAATATTAAAAACATTAAGGGAAGTTTTGACTTTGTTTTTATCGATGCCGATAAACTTAATTATCCCAACTACCTTGAGCTCGGATTAGAGCGTCTATCCCCTGGTGGTATGATCGTCTGTGATAATATGCTCTGGTCAGGTAAAGTATATGATGAAAATATCCAAGATGAAGATACGCTTGCCATACGAACTCTTAATCAAAAGCTCAAACAAAGAGAAGACCTCTATACAAGCCTTCTCCCTATTCGAGATGGAATGCATCTTATTATGAAAAAGTAAATTCAGGTTTTCTTTTTTCTTTTAAAGCTTTTAGCCCCTCAAAATGATCTTCGGTTCTCTGAGTGATCCCTTGATATGCGGCCAATACTTCAAGATGGGATTTTAAATCTTGCTTACTTCCCATTTTAAGAGCTGATTTAGTGAGGGTTAAAGCAATAGGTGAATTTTGAAGGATTTGATCGAGAAGCTCTTTAAGCTTTTCTTCGCTTTCTGCTTGGTTTTTAGTGAGAAACTGAAGGGCACCCCATTGCTGGGCCTCTTTGGCGCTAAAAGTTTTACCGGTAAGAAAAATCTCCATTGCCTTTCCGTATCCCACAAGTCTTTGCAAAAAATAGGTTCCGCCAACTCCTGGTACTAAACCTAGTCTTGTAAAGGTTTCTCCAAACTTCACTTTTTCGTGGGCTATTCGAATATCACACATAAAACTAAGATCACAACCAGCACCTATAGCGTGCCCATTCACGAGTGCAATCAAAGGGGTAGATAGAGACTCTATAGTTAAAGGAATTCGCTGGAGACCATTCATATAACGGAGTCTAAGATCATTACTCTCTCCTTCAAACATTCCTGTTTTAGCTGCCATGGCCTTAACATCCCCTCCAGCACTAAAACATTCTCCATTACCTGTGAGAACAATCACTCGAACATGTTGATCGAAGTCAGCGTGTGAAAGAACCTCAACTAAAGAGTTTGCCATTTCTAAAGAAATCGCATTTCTTTTACCTGGCGCATTAAGCTTAAGAGTAAGAATATGGTCATTTAGAGAGCACTCAAGATCTTTAAAGCTCTGTTTATAAAAACTCATGATTATTGTC
>CBDUBC010000153.1:0-4360 GCA_965365285.1 uncultured bacterium | reverse complement strand
TCAAAAATCATCAGGCAAAGGTTCAAGCTGAGCAGGGGGAAATGACCCATGTGATAACAGAGGGTGTTCAAGGTCAAAAAATTACAAAGGCCTTTAATCTTCAAGCCTACGTCAAATCTCGGTTTGAAAAAGTCCAAGACCGTTTCTTTCACTCACAAATGAAAACAACCTGGGTGGAAGAATTCGCTCATCCCCTGGTTGAATTTGTCGGAGGTTTGGCATTTTCGGGAATCATTGTTTTTGCTCACTATCGTATTAAATCAGGGGCGATGACGACAGGAGATTTTGTCTCCTTTGTAACTGCTCTTGCCCTTTTTATGGATCCTATTCGTAAGCTCTCTCAGGCAAATATCAAAATTAGCCAGGCACAAGCCGCCGGGGATCGAATCTTTAAGCTTCTTGATCTTCCCGAAGAGCCTAATTTTGGTAATAAGAAAATTGAATTTAATGATGAAATTCGTGTAGATAACCTCACCTTTAGTTATGGCGACGGAGATGTTCTTAAGGATTTCTCTCTTCACGTCAAAAAAGGGGAGAAAGTTGCTCTCGTTGGTCTTTCTGGTTCAGGAAAATCAACACTGATTAATCTTCTTCTTGGCCTCTATCCGATCACTAACGGAAGCATTACGATCGATGGAACTCCCATTCAGGAGTTTTCGCTTGAGTCGCTTCGAGAACTTTTTGGGCTCGTAAGCCAGGACCTTTTCCTCTTTAACGATACGGTTAAGGAAAACCTCATGGTCGGTAAAAATGTTACGGCCAGTGAAGTGGCCAAGGCGCTCAAAGTGGCCTATGCCGATGAATTTATCCAAAAGCTTCCTCAAGATATTGAAACTATTATCGGGGATAAAGGAACAAGACTTTCCGGAGGACAGGCCCAAAGGATTACGATTGCCAGAGCTTTCCTTCAAAATTCTCCAGTTCTTCTCTTTGATGAGGCGACCTCAGCACTTGATAATGAAAGTGAAAAAGTCGTCCAAAGGGCACTGGATGAGCTTTCTAAGAATCATACGGTCATCGCTGTTGCTCACCGATTATCGACGATTCAAGATTTTGATCGAATCTATCTTCTTAAGGATGGGCACCTTATCGAGTCTGGCACCCATCATAACCTCATGCATCAGCAAGGTGAATACTCTAAGCTGTATGACCTCAGCCAAAAGGTCTAGAGCATTATCCCTAATGCAATGAGGAATTCTCTTACTTTATTTTAGAAATATCTAGTCAAGTATTGTAAGATGCCCCGAAATTCGACGATCTCTAAGGGGCAATTTTCATGAGCGAATCCAATCTTAAATCTATGGCCGATTTGGTCAGCCTTGCAAAAAGACGAGGCTTTGTTTTTCAATCTTCTGAAGTATACGGAGGACTAGCATCTTGTTGGGATTATGGACCTCTTGGGATCGAATTAAAGAACAATCTTAAAAGCAGATGGTGGAAGTCCATGACCTATAGAGATGATGTTGTTGGTTTAGATGCTTCCATTTTTATGCACCCAACAGTTTGGAAGGCTTCGGGACATGTCGATGGCTTTATGGATCCTCTTGTGGATTGTAAAAACTGTAAGGAGAGATATAGGGCCGATAAAATAGACATGACTGCTGCTTGTCCTAAATGTGGAATGTCCGGAACATTTACTGACATAAGACAATTTAATCTCATGTTCAAAACTCAAATGGGACCGGTTGCTGATGAAGAGTCTCAAGTCTATCTACGACCAGAAACTGCTCAAGGAATTTTTGTTAACTTTCTTAATGTTCAAAGTACGATGAGAAAAAAGCTCCCTTTTGGAATTGCTCAAATTGGAAAAGCTTTTAGAAACGAAATTTCTCCAGGAAACTTTATTTTTAGAACTCGAGAGTTCGAACAAATGGAGATGCAATATTTCATTAAGCCAGGAACTCAAAAGGAGTTCATGGAAAAATGGAAAGAAATTCGATGGAGTTGGCATGTATCGAATGGAATCAGACCAGAAAAACTTCGATGGCATGCTCATGGCGAAGGAGAGCTCGCCCACTACGCGGATGCGGCCACCGATATTGAATATGAATTTCCTCAAGGCTGGGATGAGATGGAAGGAATCCACTCAAGAACCGATTTTGATCTTTCTCAACATGAGAAATTTTCTGGAAAATCGCTTTCTTACACCGATCAAGCCGACGGAAATAAAAAATACGTTCCTTACGTCCTAGAAACTTCTGCAGGTTGTGACCGAACTCTTCTGGCACTGCTTTGCGATGCTTATCGAGTAGAAAATGAAGGGGATAAAGAAAATGAAAGAGTGGTTTTAAAATTCGCTCCTCATATGGCCCCGGTCAAACTTGCGGTTCTTCCTCTAATGAAGAAAAATCTCGAGGAACCGGCCCTTAAACTCTTTCATGATCTTCAAATGGACTATAAGTCTGAATTTGATGTAGCGGGTTCTATTGGAAAGCGCTACCGAAGACAAGACGAAATTGGTACTCCACTTTGTATTACTTTTGATTACGATTCACTTGAAGACAATGCAGTGACCGTTCGTGATCGAGATACGATGAAACAAGATCGAGTGGCGATAGATCAACTGAGAACATACTTAAGAGACAAATTAGGATTTTAGATAAAAGGATTTCATCATGGCACATCAATGGGTTTATAACTTCAATGCAGAAAAAACTGATGGTAACCGAACCATGAAAAACCTTCTTGGAGGTAAAGGGGCCAACCTTGCGGAAATGAGCTCTCTCGGTTTACCGGTTCCTCCAGGCTTTACAATCACGACTGAAGCTTGTCTTGATTACGGAAAAAATAACAATCAAATCTCTGATGAAATTAAAAGTCAGGTTCTTGATTCTCTTACTTTCATTGAAGGGCTTACGGGTAAAAAGTTTGGAGATGTGAAAAACCCTCTTCTATTTTCTGTTCGTTCTGGTGCACGAGTCTCTATGCCAGGGATGATGGATACTGTTCTTAACCTTGGTCTAAACGATGAAACCGTTCAAGGGATGGCCGAGCTTACGGGAAATGAAAGATTTGCTTGGGATTCCTACCGACGATTTATACAAATGTACTCGAATGTTGTTATGGGCTTTAACTCTGCCATTTTAGAGCAAACTCTTGATAATCTCAAAGAAGCGAGAGAGGTCAAAGAAGATACAGAGCTTTCAGCAGAAGATTTTAAAGAACTCGTTGCTGCTTTTAAGAGAATTATTTTAGAAGACAGTGGGGAGAGTTTTCCAACTGATCCAAAAGAACAGCTTTGGAGGGCGATTGCTGCCGTTTTTAATTCTTGGAATAATCCACGGGCCATGAAATATCGAGAAATTCATCACTATTCTCATGACTGGGGAACAGCAGTAAATGTTCAGAGTATGGTCTTTGGAAATATGGGCGATGACTCTGCGACAGGTGTTTGTTTTACTAGAGATCCATCTACCGGAGATAAGAGATTCTTTGGAGAGTTTCTTATCAACGCTCAAGGGGAGGATGTAGTCGCTGGAATTAGAACTCCAATGCCGATTAATACAGAATCTAAAAACGAATCCAATGCTCATCTTCAAACGCTTCAAGAAGCAATGCCTAAGGCCTTTGATGAGCTCACAACTCTTTATCAAAAATTAGAAAAACATTACAAAGATATGCAGGATATTGAGTTTACCATTGAAAGAAATAAACTCTACATCCTTCAAACAAGAAATGGAAAAAGAACAGGTGCTGCTGCCGTTAAAATTGCAGTAGATCTTCATAAAGAGGGGGTTCTTACAAAAGAAGAGGCCCTTCTTTCTATAGACCCAGAAGATATTAATCAACTTCTTCACCCAAGACTTGATCCAAAAGTGGAAAAACACATCATCGCCACTGGTCTCCCCGCTTCTCCAGGAGCTGCAAGTGGATATATCGTTTTCACTAGTGAAGAGGCGGTTAAGAAAAAAGATGAAGGCGTTAAGGTCGTTCTTGTAAGACAAGAAACATCTCCAGAGGATATTAACGGAATGGTCTCTTCAGAAGGGATTCTCACTGCTCGAGGGGGGATGACTTCTCATGCTGCTGTTGTTGCCAGAGGAATGGGAAAACCATGTGTGGCCGGTTGTAGTGCTCTTCTTATTGATTCAACCAAAAAAGAAATGATGGTTGCGGATAAAGTCTTTAGAGAGGGTGATGCTATAACCATTGATGGAACGACAGGGGAAGTAATGGAAGGAATTGTTCCTACGATCTCTGCCTCGATCACGGATGACTTTAGAGAATTTATGAGTTGGGCCGATGAATGCCGAAAGCTTAGAGTAAGAACGAACGCGGATAATCCTACCGACAGTGCTCAGGCTAATGAGTTCGGTGCTGAGGGGATTGGTTTATGCCGAACAGAGCATATGTTTTTTGC
>CBDUBC010000152.1:0-4365 GCA_965365285.1 uncultured bacterium | reverse complement strand
CATAAATCGTTTTAATGGCCTTTCTTAATAAGAGAGACTTAGAGCGCAAAGCAGACACATGCACATCTACAGATCGCTCCGAAACAACTATTTCACCCGCACCTAAATAATCTACAATCTCTTTTCGAGAATAGGCCCTTTTGTCATTTTTGATGAGAAAGGATAAAAGTCTAAACTCAAGTGGAGTGAGTTCTAAAGCAGTGTATTTATCTTCAGTCTCCCTAAGTTCTATAGTCATTTTTTCAAAATTTATTTTAAACTTACCTTTTTTAAATATTGATACCGTATTCTCTGATTTATAGAATTTTTGTTTTCTCAAATTAATATGAAAACGCAAGTTGATCTTTTCTGGGTCGTCATCAAAAGAGATAATATCTGAAACCTTATGTTGAAGAAGTTTCATTTTTGCCTCGTGGCCTAAATTTACTTCATAAACGATGAGAGGAGGTTTTTCTTTTACTTCACTTTCTGAATAGGACTTAATCAAATTGAGTCCAACGACATCATCATTCATACAGCTGATAATTATAAATTCAAATTTTTCATTTAAATCCTCAGACTCAAAAAAAGAGTCATCTCTTACGCCAACCACCTCAAAATCAGGTTCTAGTGAAACCTCAAGCTTCAATAGATCCTTGGGATTTTTATAGAAAAATAGAACCTTATTCATAGTTAAACTATCGGTAATTACAGATAAAAGCTGGATTTTTTTTAAATAGAAAAAGACAAATTCGGGTATGATATAAAGAAAGGATCAATAAGTGTCAGATAATTCCTCTCGACTATTAACATGGCTCTGTTTTCTATCCCTTAGCTCACCTCTATATGCCACTTCATTAAATAATATTTATTCAAAATTAATAGAAAGCGCAAGGACTAATAGTGCGACTTATAAGTTAGCACAGGAAGAACTTAAACAAAGCGACTCTCATGAGCACACCAACTTCACAAAACTTCTTCCATCAATTAAAGCAAGTCTTATTAAAGAATTTAATCCCGATCAAAGAGACTTAGGTACTCAGGATGAAAGTCGTGTTGAGCTTGACCTAAACTACCCCGTTTATAATAAAAGAAATCTCATTCGATACGATCTCTCTAAGGCCCAAAAAGAATTTAATATCAATAAGCTCGCTCTGACCGAAACAGATTTAGTTCTCGCCACGAAAAACTTATTTGGTGCTTATCTTGTTGCCATTATAAAAACGAATTTTTATATGATCTCAATCAAGAGGGCCACTCAAAATTATGAGTACATCTCCAAGGGTTATAAGCTTGGAAGAAACTCTAAATTAGATTTTCTTCGCGCCAAGGCCAATTTAGATATACTTCTCGCTCAACTTAACCAGGAACTATTACTCAAAAACCAGTCGAAAGAAAGATTATTAAATTTTCTTTCTATTTCTTCTCCTCCCTATGATGAAATAGAGTTTCAAAAGGCATTCTCGGATCCAGACAAAATTCTAGATATGATAGATAGTTTTACGAGAAATGAACCTCTTTATGAAAAGTTTAAAATAATTCAAAAAAGAATCACTCTTGAGAAAGACAGCCTTTCATTAAAGGGGCTTCCCTTTGAAAAAAATAAACTGCAAGAAAAGCTTGATCTTATAAAGGCCGAAAATCTGCGAGGTGACGAGTGGATAAGTTTTGATGTGAAAGCAAGTCTCATTAATACCGCGGATAAGCTTTCATCTCTTACAGGCGGAAAATCTTATAATGAAGTCAAAGTAGGGGCCTACCTTACCATACCCCTATTTAGTTTTGGGTCTTCTTTTAGTACACGAAATGAACTAGCGAACGCCAAAAAAAGTGCTCAAATTAAAAGGTACCAAAACGATACCCAACTCATTAACTCCATTTATAGAGAAGCAGAAAATATAAAAACATTAAGATCAAGTATCGATATGCAGCGACTCTTAATTCAAAAAAATAAGGAAATTGCTGATCTTTCTCTTAAAAGCTACAAACTAAAAAGGTCAGACTTACAAGATCTCCTAACTTCTGAAAATAATCTCCTAAACTCAAAGGCCAAACTTATCGAAGATAAGATTAGATTATCTTCACTTTTGAGAGGGTTTTTATTTAAGTTAGGGGAGCCATTTGAGGATTAAGCTTCAGGACCTCATACATATTCTTTTTAGTAAATGGCTGCCGGCCATAAGGTCTAAAGTTGTACTCATAGGTACCAAATCTCTAAAAATCTTAAATCTATTTCTTCTCTATATCCCAGAATTGCTTAAAAAAATACTACCTGAAAAGTATGCTCATAATATCGATAAGATTAAATTCTTTTTTAATTCACAATATGAAAATATTTTCTTTTTTTGGCAAGAAAAGGCCTTCACTTTTGATAAAGATGAAATGGAACGAATTACAAAAAAGACCAAAAAAGACTTTATTAAAATTATCATGGCGACATTTACAATTAATATATTTTCTCTCGCTATGCCCATCATGATGCTTCAAACCTACGATCGAATTATTCCAAACAAAGGGATTCCCACTCTATCTTTACTCTCAGCAGGTCTCATCCTTTTTGTAGGACTAGAAGTCATTTTAAAAATTATTCGATCACATATTGCAAGTTTAACGAGCTCTGTGTTTGAACATTTTACAAGCTGTGAGGCCATTAAGAATCTCATGAATGCTGATTATGAGGATATCGAATCAACAGGAAGTGGAATCTTTCTGAAGCGAATGCAAGCGATCACAAGATTACGAAGTTTCTATAGCGGTCAGACTCTTATGAGCATCGTTGATTTACCATTCACTTTCATTTATCTTGTTGTGATTTGGCATATTGGTCATAGCCTTGTATTTGTTCCCATTGCTATTTGTTTGCTCTATACAATTTTTGTCATCAAGAAGGGTAATATCCTCAAAAAAATTACAGAAGAGCGTGATGAAACAAATAATACAAAAGGAGAGAATCTTGTTCAAGTCCTAGATGGAATTCATGCTGTAAAATCATTAGGTGCCGAACAATTTTTCATTCGAAAAAATCAGAATATTAGGGCACGTCAATCAGAAGTCTATTTTAAAATTGGAGAAACCAATAATATTATAAATAATATTGGCTCCTCTTTTTCTCAGTTAATGACGATTTCTGTGGTTATCTTTGGTTCCATTCTCGTTTACCATGGAGTTTTTGGAATGGGTGGTTTAGCTGCCACTGTTATGCTCTCTGGAAGGCTAATGCAGCCTATTCAAAAAATTCTAGGTCTGTGGACTCGTTTTCAAGACTTTGATATTGCTCAAAAAGAAGTACGACAGCTCTTCGATTTTAATATATCTAAAAAGTATCCCCTTCCAGAGGACTGGGAGTTTCATGGAAATTACATCGTTAAAAATCTTGGATATTCCATTCAAGAAGATGTTGTCGAAAAAGATCAAAAAGGAAAAGAAATCAGAAATATTGATATTGTAAAAGATTTAAATCTAGATTTAAAAACCGGAGAATGTATCGCTATTCACGAGCAACACGGTCTAGGTAAGACAACACTCATGCATCTACTCTCTGGATTTTATAAGCCTCATCGTGGTGCTGTTTACCTCGATTATTTTGATATTTCTACGATTCCTTACCATCAACTTTATAAGCACATCAGTTATATTAGTGAAAGAGGCGAAATTTTAAGAGGGACAATCAAAGAAAATATGACTTTTTTTGGTCTTATTCCTTGGGAAGAAGCTGAACACGCAGCAGAACTTTTTGGAATTAATGAAGCTGTCGCTGTACTTTCTCAGGGCTGGGAAACAGTTTTATATAATAGTCCAGCAGATCTCATACCGCCTGGATTAAAACAACGAATTTGTATTGCGCGAACACTAGCGCTAAAACCCAAAATCGTTTTCTTTGATAATGCAGATGTATCTCTGGATATGGAAGGATATCGAAGAATGTTTAATATTCTGGGTAAAATTAAGAAAAATGTTATTACCATTATGGTCACACAAGATAGAAACTTTATGGAACTAGCTGATCGCGAGTACAGATTCTTGAATGGGGAGCTTATTCTCTATGACGAAAAGAAGAAAGTGGAGTTAATCGCATAAATGAAAATATCAGAGGATCTCTACAGTTATATTGAACTTAAAGATATTCTTATCCACAGTGGATGGCTTGGGGATGAAAATAATCTCAGCGACTATAGTCTTTGCTTTGAGCCTGTTTTAGTTCAACTTAATTATAAAGGTTCCATTCGCCAATTTGTAGATTCTCTCTCCTACCAAGGAGAAGAAATTGATCTGATTAACTTTCTCAACACTATTGTTAATCTTGGATATAAGGTTAGTCGAACTGAAATAAACCTTATAGATCTAAACGGTAGACTCACCCCGTGTTTATTTTTTCCACCTAAAACG
>CBDUBC010000151.1:0-4388 GCA_965365285.1 uncultured bacterium | reverse complement strand
AAGAAGAAGGAAAGTTATTTTCAACAGTTAAATGAAATTAATCATTTTATCTGGAATTATGATCAGAAAAAGATTCAGGTAGCTGCTGATTATGACAAGAAAATTCTTGATATTCAAAAGCAAAAATCAAAAGCTCTTGATGAGCTTCTTGAAAAGAAAAAGGACCAAATCAATATTCAACGTGAACTTATTTTTAGATTAAGTAATATTGATGAAGATCTTAATTTTTATCGAGTTCGTAATGATGAGACAAATCTTGATCGTTGGCGAAAAGATCACGATCTTGGACTGCCTGTGAGTAGTCTTCCTCAAGAAAATAAATCTAACTAGCGAGTTTCAGGTCGGACTCCATTTCCTTTAGATCATCAATAAGAAAGGAGAGGAGCTCAACCGATCTTTCTACTTTTTCTATTTGAAATAGCGTAAGGTAATGTTGAAGTTCATTTGATAAATCTTTAAGTCTTTTACATTCATATTTACTTGCGAGATTAGAAAGAAGTATAGTTTGTTCTTCGAGTTCATTAATCGCGCCTAGTTCATGAAGTCTTGAGAGTTCCTTAAGACATACTCCAAGTTTTTCAATGAATTCTTTCAGTACTACAGGGTCTGGATTCTCCAACAAAGGAGGATTTTCCTGGTACTCCATTTCAGGGGCTATTAATTTCTTTTCAATTTTTTTAGCTGGAATAAATCGATTGATCGTTTGAACAAGTTCGTTTGGCTCGAAGGGCTTTGCTAGAAAGCCGTCACAAACAGAACTAATTTCATCTTCTTCTTCTTTCATAACTGTTGCTGTGACGGCGACGATGGGAGTAAATTTAATAGTCGAATCTTCTTTGAAGGTCTTTGCCACTTTAATTCCATCCATAATGGGCATAGAGATATCTAAAAGAACAATATCGGGTTTATGATCTTTCGCCATTTCAATGGCCTCTTTACCATCATGAGCAATTCTAATTTGCAAATTAAGAGGCTCAAGTAGTCTTAAGAGTAACTCGCATTCGGTAGGTTCATCATCTACAATGAGGACCTTTTGACCATCAAATTGAACATACTCATATTGAATATGTTCTTCTTGATCTATAGTAGCAGAAGGTTCCTCTACCGCAGGAATAAATACTCTAAATTCGGTTCCTTTTTCCAATTTGGATTTGACTGTGAGGGTACCTCCCATCAGTTCAATTAGATTTTTGGAGATAGGAAGACCTAATCCAGTACCTCCATATTTTGTATAACTCTGATCTTTAACTTGCCCGTAGGATTTAAAAATGAAATCAATTTGATCTTCCGGAATTCCTCGACCAGAATCGATGACGGTTATTTCAATATCCCATAGGCTTTCACCCTTTGAGGAAGGACTTGCATGAGAAAGAATCGTGATATCACCCATATCAGTAAATTTAATTGCATTGGAAAAAAGGTTTGTAAGAACTTGCCCAAGCCTCACCTCATCAATAACGAGTATTTTAGGAAATCCTGGTGAAATATGATTATTGAAGTGAAGCTCTTTCGCTACCATTTGGTGATAGAACATTTCACAGAAGTTATTTAAAAAACGAGAATACTCAACAGGTTCTTTTTCTAACTCAAAGGTTCCACTTTCTACTTTTGAGAGATCTAGAATATTATTAATAATCTTTAAACAATTTCTTCCACTGAGTAGAATATTATCAAGATAGGATTTATTAATAGGATCATCCTTAAGTTTAGGCAGAATTAAATTAGCAAAACCGATAATACCGTTAAGTGGAGTTCTAATTTCATGACTCATATTGGAGAGAAATGAGGATTTAGCTTCATTCGCCTTTTGTGCTTTTTCTTCGGCAGCGTTTACCTTTTGGATTTGGGCATTTAACTCTTCATTAGATTGCTTAACTTGATCGACCAACTCATTGAAGCTTTGCTCCATGTAAGTCATTTCATTTTCAAAGGGGTACTCAAATGAAATCTTATGAGGTTTTTTGGGATCAATGTCTTGAATCTGATTGGCAAATTGTGTAATAGGCTTGGCAAGAATCTTATTAATAAAAAAGACCATGATTACCCATAAAAGACTTGTTTTAATGATTGAGTTTACGATGATAAGAAGAAAACCATATTTTAAAGTTTCCACAACAAGTCTCTCATTAGAAAATAATCTAACAAAGCCAATGTCATTTCCCTCTTTGGAGAGTTTAAATTCGTGATAAAAGTTTTTTTCTAAAAACTTTTGATTGCTCTCTATTTCCGTATCACCATATTTTTCTAATAGTTTGTTGTCTTCATCGAAATACTGAATTCCAGTGATGACACTACTTTTCATTAGTCCATCAAAGATTGCTGCAAGGGCAACATCATTGACGGCCCATACGGCCTGGGAAATTGAATCTTTTGAACTTTCTTCAATTTTTTCCATCGCCTTATATTGGGTTTTTTTGATGTGATGAAACTCAAGAAAGATTTGTGCAACGGTTACGACTATGGCAATAAACAAATAGATTCGAAAAATAGATTTCAGAAGCTGTGCTGCAATGTGATTATTGAACTTATTCATTCTAGTCATACCACTTAGTTTCGGATAGTTAGCGGACAATCTTGAGTAAAACGCTTGGTGAATGTGATAAGCTTATTAAGGATCTAACCTATGGAAAGTGTACAAAAAATTTATGCCCCCAATAGTATTTGTTTTGGCTGTGGTCCTTCTAACAAAGAGGGTCTTCAAATAAATAGTTTTGAGTCTTCTAACGGCCTCACATGTGATTGGACTCCGGAAGATCACCATGAGGCCTTTCCAGGTGTTCTCAATGGGGGAATAATTGGGTCTATTCTAGATTGTCATTGTAATTGGACTGCCGCAATTTATATTATGAAAGGTTTAAACTTGGATCATCCACTTTGTACGGTTACGGCACATTATAATATCAACCTTATGAAACCAACACCCTCAAAAAAGCCAGTTCGCATGGTTTCTGAGATTGTAGAGCTGAACAAATATAAGGCAAAAGTAAAAGCAACTTTATTTTGTGAAGGATTGGAAACGGCAACCTGTGAAGGACTGTTTGTGGCCGTTAAAGAAGGTCATCCAGCCTACCATCGTTGGAATTAGGTAAGAACGCGACCTTCTTTTTCATAGATTTCTTCTAGAAAGCTTTCATTGTAAACATTTTGATCCGATAGATCTTTAAATGGTTTTAAGGAATAGCTTGGAGCAACTCCCATCCATTCCTTTATTAATGTTTCAGTATTTTGTTGGTTAATCCATTTAAAAATGCAGGCTTGTCTTAAGCTTCTTGGAGTGAGGCTAATCATTAACTTATTTTTATAGTCTTCAAATATAATTTCTATTCCGCGAGGCGATAATCCACCGCTAAGAATTTTATAGGGATTTGCATTAAAAAGGATTTGAGAAAAAGAGATCTTTGAAAACCTTTTTGCCTGCTCTAGGGAGTTTTTATAATCTTTATAGATTTGAGAAAAAAACGGTGGAAGAGGCACAGTATAAGGGTCTCGTTTTGGAGGAGCAATGAGAACTCGATAGCCTTCTTCTGAAGAGATAATTTCATCTTCCTTGAGATTCGCCAGTTGAGATACTTTTAATCCAGCTCCATAGATAAAAAGAAAAAGCATAATATTTCTATGGGCCAAAATTTGATCCATATCTTTTGAGGTTTTGAGTTCACGAACAAGATGATTCCATAAAGTTTTAAGATGAATGTAGGGAACTGGTCTGGGAATATCAACGACTTTAGGAGAGGTTAATAGAGAGCGAACAGGATTACTTTTAAAATGACCAAGCTCCACTAAATAATCAAAGAAAATTCTTAAGGCCTGAACTCTTCTTCTTTTAGAATTATCTGAATTATACTTTTTATCTAAAAAGGCACCGTATTCTTGGACTTGAGGGATTCCAAATCCATCGAGGCTCAGGTTTTCTCGCTGTTTTTTCCAGTAGGTAAGAAAGCAATCAAGATCAGTTTTATAGTTTTTGACGGTATTTGGACTCTTTCCTTGAACCTTTAATCGATCTAAAAACTGTTGTTGGTTCTTTGGAAGTTCAACGAAGGACTGGTTTTGTTCGTTCATTTTGGCTTCTTTCGTCATAAGTAGTTAATAATAGGTGATATTATCCACTTCATAAAACTTTCACAAGGTCTTGATGGTCATGAATAAATAATGGTAGATAGGTCCAGACAATTGAATATAGTGAGAAACCAAGATGACCTTATCAACGCTAACTGAGCGCGTAAATACACTCGATGTAAAAGCCCTTACTGAGCTTGAAGGTACCATTTTTTCTCACGATTCTGTAAAAGACCTCCTCGATCGATTTAAACTTTCCTATAAAAATAAGACTCTTTTTATTCAGGCAATAACTCATTCTAGCTTTTGTAATGAGAATTCTAAAATAG
>CBDUBC010000150.1:0-4496 GCA_965365285.1 uncultured bacterium | reverse complement strand
AGGAGTTTCTCGAGTAAAGCCTCCAGCGTGACAGGTCACACAACTATAGTTTTCCCATAATTCCTTAGCTGCTGCCTTTTCTCCTGGCTCCCACTCCACTCTTTTTGGCACTTCAACAAAAGTATGAACCTTATCGTAGTTCTTAAAGTAAGAGACAATAAGATTTTTTTCTTCAGAAGTAAGTTCATAACTAGGCATTCTAATTTTGATCCATGGTCGAATAGGCTTCACTTGACCAAGAAAATCATAGAACCAATCAGCTTGTACTCTTTGCCCTTGAGTTTTCAGATATGGAGGCCCCATATTTTCATCGTCCTCATAGACTCCGCCAATATAACCGTACATATCATTGATTTTGTGACATCCAATACAATGCTTGTTGTGAATCACTTTAAAACCATCGGCGGCTAGCTTATCATGCCCCTCAAGTCGTGCAAGACCTTCGAGAGGTACATAATTGTTTACTAACCCAAGAAGGTAAGTCGTAATTACTTCTGCCTCATCATGAGTCATATAGAAGTTAGGCATTCTATTGAGATCTTTGAATGGTTTATCTGTTCCAAGATCCCAAATTCTTGGATTTTTTAGGTGGGCAGTGAACCATGCCTCTCTGGTGTGATCAAGCTTTTGATGACCAAAACCAAATTGAGTAATCGGCTTGCTTCCCACATTTGTAAGCTCAGGACCAATAGGACCTCGATCTTCGAAACCTTCAATATTGTGGCAGCTATAACAGCCATATTTTCCAATAGTTCGGTGACCAAGCTCAAGAGTCTTTTCTCTTTCACTCATCTTAGCAAGTTTTGCTTTAGCGACTTCCTCAGTATCAAAGGCCATGAGGTATTCCATAAGGATCTCATCTCTGGCGTCTCCATCGAGACCTTCAAATTTAAGACTTTCAAATTCTTTATTCTTAAGACTGAGAAGGTAGCTAGCAATATCATTGGCTTCTCTTTTAGAAAGTCTAAAAGAAGGCATGATCGTATCTTCTTGATAGTGACTTGGCTTAACTAACCAAGAAACAAGCCAATCACCATCTACTTTGGACCCTGTTCCTGTAAGGTATGGACCTCGAACAGCACCAACTTTTTCAGACTCCTCTTCAAGTCCCTCGACTCCGTGACATGCAAGACATCCAATTTCTGAAATAAGCTCTTTTCCTCTTTCCTTGTTTCCACCTGAGTAACGAAGATTTGGTTTGTAATCCTTTGCCTTTGACCAAACATATTCGGCCATTGCATTAACCTCAGCGATATTCTTTTTCATAAACTCTGGCTTTGAGTTATTAACCTGACCAAAGTATCGTGGCATTCTGGAGTATTCATTGAAATCTTTTGGATTCCATACCCAGTTTTTAAAGAACTCTTTTGAAATCTTAGAGCTTACTTTAAGTAGGGATGGACCTGGCTTAAGCTTATGTTCCCAACCTTCAATCTTGTGACAACCATAGCAGCCAAATTTTTCTATATGTTTTTTAGCTTCATTAATTCTAGTCCCACCAACAACGTACTCAACACCTTTGTGACACTTAATACAAGATGCTTCAGAGTCTTTGAGCCTATACATAGGCTCCGGAATTTTATGAGGTGCTTTCCAGTGGTACTTGGCAATCCATTCTTTTTTCTGCTCTTCATTATTTGGAGTATGAACAGGAGCATTAAAGTCAAGCGTTCTATGTCCTTCACCACCATGACAAGAAGTACAACCCCACTTCTTCATTGGGTGGGGACTATCCATACCAACCATAAGATTTAGCTTGGGGTGCGTCTTATAAGGATTGGCTTGATCTTCATAACCTTTTTGATCAATAAAAGTATGACAAGTAATACATCGATCAACCTTTGGAACTTTTACGAAATATCGATCATCGGGCACTTGTGGAACAACCACTTGTTGAATTTTTATCGTTGGATCAAGAAAATCTACAAAAGGAGCATTTCGAACCAGCCAAATTGGGTTTTGAACCGTTTCTGTTTTCTTAAGAGCAAGCTTAAGGAGATCCATGGTTCCGACCATCTTATCAATCGCTTTTTCTGTACTAATAATATCTTTTCGAAGCTGATCTTTTTTCTTAATGAGAGATTTTTCTTCAGATTGATAAATCTTCATTCGCTCTTTTGATTCAGCGAAGTCCGCTTTATAAGCCTTAAGTTTTTTGAAAAGTTTAGGAGCATTTCTCGCACCGTGCTCGTTGGCCAGTTCCCACTCAAAAGTAGTCGCAGCAACAAAAGAGTTTAACTGACCATTAACAATGGTCTCAGCGCCGATTTGCTTTCCAACTTTAGAAAGTTTTTCATCAACTTTATTAATTTCATCTGACTTATCGGCAACAGACTTTTTAGCAGACTCAAGCTCACTTTCTAGCTTTTGAAGTTTTTCTTCATCAAGAGCTTTTTGCTCTTGAGCGAGCTTTTCTTGAATCTTTTGCCGCTTAATTTGCTGAGCCTTAATCTGTACACCTTTCCATGGTCTGATGAAGTCATCAAGAAATACCCAGAAAGTTGTTATAAGGAGGGCAACGGACAAAAGAGCGAAAACCTTGTTTAAGGTTTTCATGTTATAGGCCATACCTGGCTCTTTCTTATCAGTCATATTTCAAACCCTTGGTAATCCAATTTATTTTATAGGTTTAATTCAAACTCTGGCATCGCAATGATGTATTTTAGGTTGAAGAGCCATCTCAAAACCATCTTAATAGGTAGAGAAGCCATCCCTAGTGCTAAAAACACAAGAATGCAGAATCGAATATATCCAATCTTTTCAATTAACTTTTTACCATGCTCAGTTTTAGCCCAGATAAAACCAGGTACAAACTGATAAATTGCGACAAGGATAATACCTAAGATCTCTCTAACAAAAATATTCTTTGGCATTGGAACATTAAGTCCTTTAATCCAAAGGTATTCAGAGAGATTTACGTTATAAGCCGCCTCCACTTTGTGGAAATCCCAGAATTCAAACGGACCATAGTACGTCCAGTTAGGACCACGAAGAAAAGTTCCAACAATGATGAGATAGTACCATAAAACAAGCCACCCATAGAGAAATAGGGTGATCGCCATCGGTCTTTCTTTAAACGTGTAGTAACCATTTCCCTTTGGGTTGGTATCAATATAAGGAATTGCGATGAGGCCGACAACAATTACACCTGGAGCAACAACCCCTGCCATCCACGGGTCAAAATAAACAAGCATTTCTTGAAGACCAAGGAAGTACCATGGAGCTTTTGCTGGGTTAGGTGCCCAAGTCGGGTTCGCTGGCTCTTCGAGTGGCGCTTTAAAAATAATCGCCCACACAATCAGAAAAATTGTACAGGCTATAATTACAAAAAGTTCAGTATAAACAAGGTTTGGCCAACACCAAACTTTTTCTCTGTTTTCAGGAAGAGCCTCTACAGGACACTCGCCTGCTTCGAGTCTTTCATCATTGATTCTTGCTCTGTAAAAACAGAACCACATAGACCAAATAATCAAAACATTAAGAATGGAAATAGGAACATTATCTGGCCAAAGAATAATGGCTAGAAAGTTTGGATCCGTCAGACCCCAAGCAAATGCCCCCAGACTGATAACCGTAAACCAGATGGCAAACTTCTTCGTTCCCACCTGTCTATAGTATTTACACATCAAAAAGAAGGCGATGGTAAAAGCTGGGAACGAAATAATAGGCTGCATGAGGTAATTTATTATTTCTTTCATATCTATTCCTTAAAAATCCTTTTTATTAAAGAGGAGCAGAGATCCCGCCATCTTTTCTAATTCTCCAGAAGTGAATCGCAATAAGTACGGATACAACAACTGGAATAAAAACACAGTGAAGAATATAGAATCGGAGAAGAGCTGGCTCACCAACAAATCGACCAGCAAGAAGCTGAAATCGAACGTCGTTTTTATCAGAGACCATAACAAAATCTCCAATCTGAGCAAGCATAGCACCTGGACCACCGTGACCAACAAATGGAGTTGCTTTTGCCATGTTTGAACCAACGGTAATCGCCCAAATCGCTAGCTGATCCCACGGAAGAAGATATCCCGTAAAGGAAAGAAGAAGGGTAAGAACAAGAAGGATAACCCCAACACCCCAGTTAAATTCTCTAGGTGGCTTATAGGAACCTGTCATGAAAACTCTAAACATATGTAACCAAACGGTAATAACCATCAAGTGGGCACCCCATCTGTGAATTTCTCTCATGATTCCCAGAGGCACGTGTTCTCTTAGTGCAATAATATCATTAAAAGCATATTCTGCTGTTGGTCGATAATAAAACATAAGAAGAATACCCGTCACCGTAAGTGCGAGGAAAACGAAAAACGAAAGTCCACCCATACACCACGTGTACCCAAGCTGAACCCCTGACTTTTTTAACTTAATTGGATGAAGATGAAGAAAAACATTACCTGCAACAACGGCAGCTCTGTTTCTTGCGTTATTAGGAGGTCCGTGTCTGAAGATCGACTTCCAAAGTCTTGAGATTACGGTTATTTATGCCAATGAGC
>CBDUBC010000149.1:0-4532 GCA_965365285.1 uncultured bacterium | reverse complement strand
AAAAAGGCCCTCGTAGCGGAAGATACCGTTTTTTTTAAAGAAGTGATCAGCAAGTTTCTCAGAGAGCACGACTTTGAAGTAGAAGTGAGAAGTAATGGTGAACTCGCTTATCGTTTACTACAAATAGAACAATTTGATGTGTTATTTGTAGATTGGTTAATGCCAGTCATGGATGGGCTTGACTTTGTTAAAAAAGCGAGAAAGCTGGATCATTGCAAGGATACTCCTATTATCATGGTGACCTCACTAAAAGATGTGGAGAGTGTTCAAAAGGCCATCCATGCAGGAATTCAGGGTTATATATTAAAACCAGTCACAGCTGACTCTCTTGAAGGGCAGCTTAAAAAGTTAAAATTGATTTAGCCTTTAGTTCTAAGCTTTCTGGATTCCGTTACAAATTTTTCGATAAAATCAAAAATCTTTCCAGCGACATCTATACCCGTACTCTTTTCGATTCCTTCAAGACCTGGAGAAGAGTTTACTTCCATAACAAGAGGTCCTTTATTAGATCGAAGTAAATCAACCCCTGCAACAACGAGTCCCATGGCTCTGGCCGCCCCAATTGCGGTTCTTCTTTCGGCAGGAGAAATTTTAACCTTTGTTGCTATTCCTCCACCATGAAGATTAGACCGAAAATCTCCATCGGCTCCTTTTCTTAACATGGAGGCAACGACTTTATCACCAACAACAAAGCACCTAATATCTTCACCTGCAGACTCTTTAATAAACTCTTGAACGAGATAACTTGCTTCTAGGGCCTTAAAGGCTTCGATTACACTTGTAGCCGCTTTTTTAGTTTCTCCTAGGACAACACCTTTTCCTTGAGTTCCAGTAAGGAGCTTTACAATGAGTGGTGCTCCACCAACAATATCGATGAGCTCTCCGGTCATTTTGGTTGAATGAGCAAAGCCAGTTATAGGAAGTCCAAGTCCCTCTCGAGCAAGAATTTGTAAACTTCGAAGTTTATCTCTTGATCGGAGGATGGCCTCAGAATCATTTAGTGGAAAAACGCCTGCCATTTCAAATTGTCTTAAAACGGCCGTTCCATAGAATGTAGTAGATGTTCCAATACGAGGAATGACTGCACGATAGTTATCGAGAAGCTTCCCTTTGTAATGAATGGTGGGATTGGCAGAAGTAATATTCATATAGCATCGTAGAGGATCAATAACATCGACCTTAATATTTCTTTCTTTTCCCGCCTCTTTAAGTCTCAGGGTAGAATAGAGTTTAGGTCCTCTCGATAAAATACAAACTTTCATTATCTCTTCCTTTTTATATTAGCTTTATTTTTGCTGGCCTTAGATTTTCCAGGACCTTCAATAAAGGATCGGCCAGGGTCCACAAGAAAATGACCTCGCATTGCCTGACGACCTAATAACATTCTAAAACCCATTATATCTCGGTCTACCAAAGTTAGTTCAATTTCTCCATGAAAATTCCCTATATCAATTCTTGTTAGAATAACAGGACGGTCGGTACTTATACCTACGGAACTTTTAATTTTTCTCTTTTCAACTATAGGAGCTTCACATTCAATCTCTAATTTTTTAGACCTCTGAGTCGGATGAATTTTGAACCTAACCCAGGAATGACCTTTTCTTTTGAAATAGCGAATATCCGTTGCATGAAGTGCCGATGTCCGAGCACCAGTATCAACCTTTGCTTTAATATGGTCAATATGTAGATCAGGAAGGGTTATCCACTCACGCCAACCTAAGATAGGGAGTTCTTTTTTAGAATTCATTTGGCCCTCCAATTCACTTGGGTATTAAGAAAAGTTGCAGTTCTAGTGATTATCTTCCGATAATTAAGAAATGAAAAAGGAATATTTAGACGAAAAGCAAAAGTATAAGGCGGCCAAGGAATCTTGCCCTTTAACCGACGGAAAAGAGAAGGAAGAAAAGCTTTCTCCATCAGAGGCCATTCAGGATGCCAAAAAGCATGGGCCTGACTCTAAGCTTTTAGAAAAAGAATTGAACGAAAGTATCAAAGAGGCAGATCCTGAGACCTATATTAATGCGACGAGAAGTAGTCTTCAACTACCAAGAAGAATTTTTCATATGACCAATGGCTTTCTCGTTGCCGTGATCTATTCGTTTATGACTCACTCTATGGCCGTTCATATTTTGGGGATATTTGCCTGCGTCCTTTATATTTTTGAACAAATTAGAATTAAGTATCCAGAATATAATTCTAAGCTCAATAAATTTTACCAATACTTTTTAAGAGCAGAGGAACAACTTAAGGAAAGTTCGATGATTCCTTATGTGATGGGACTTTTATTGACTATTATTAGCTTTCCCAAATTAATTGCTATTTGTGCAATTCTGACGTTGGGATTCGCAGATCCTTTATCCGCTATTATTGGAATTAAATATGGAAAGAGAAAACTTATGAAAAGTAAAACGGCAGAGGGATCGATGACTTTTTTCATCGTGAGTTTTTTCTGTATTCTCGTTCCTCTCACTATTTTTACGAATAATCCTTTTTATAAAATCTTTTTTGTATCAGCTTTAACTGCAGGAATGACTTCTTATGTGGAGCTTTTACCACTAAGGCTAGATGATAACCTTACAATTCCAATATTTTGTGGTTTCGCTCTTTTAATTAATGGCCTTGCCTTAGGTTTGGTATTTATCTAAAAAGGTTTTGAAAATTAACCACTATCAGTGCTATGTCTGTCTCTGAAGGAGATAGATCGATGGAAATCAAGCTTTTTAGTGCTCTTAGTTTTCTTAAGCCAGAGTCCCTTAAAAATCTCTCTAGTCATATACTCGTTCTTATCGAGAGAAAGTTATGGGCCAAAATTTTATTTGCTATGATGCTCGGTGTTATAACAGGCTTTCTTGTTTCTCAAAATGGACCCTTTTCTGAAATTCTATCGCCTCACTCTAAAATAATTGATGCACTCATGGGCTGGCTTGTTTTACCAGCTAAATTCTTCCTTAAGCTCATCCAAATGGTCATTATACCTCTTATCTTTTCAAGTATCATTAGAGGGCTTGCCTCTACGGATGATGTGGAACAAATGAAGAGTCTAGGTCTCAGATTTTCATTATTTGTCTTGGTTACAACTCTGGGGTCTGCTTTTTTAGGAGTTTTTGTAACCAAAGTGATTAATCCAGGAGAAGGTCTTAACCTTATAGGTGCTAAAATCTCTTCTGATTCTGGAGAGCTTTTTAGCCTTCGACCAGACTCCCTACTTGATATCCTACCTGTGAACCCTCTCGCTTCTCTTGTCTCAGGTCAAATGCTTGAAGTTGTCATCATCGCAATCATAGGAGGAATCGCCTTTCTCTCTATCCAAAAGGATCAGTCTAAAGTTGTTATGGACACTTTAGAGGTCATTCAAAATATATGTATGACAGTGATAGGCTGGGCAATGAAACTGGCCCCTATAGCGGTTTTTGGGATGATGGCACAGGTTTCCGCAACAACAGGCCTAAAGTCGTTGGAAAATATGCTTTATTATGTCGTCTCTAGTTTCCTTGGCTTCGCTATCATTTTAATTCTTTTCCCTGTTACCGTATGGTTGGTTCGAAAAGAGTCGCCAATTAAATTTTTAAAATCAATCTCAACTCCACTTCTTTTAGCTTTTTCGACATCTTCAAGTGCGGCCACTATGCCAGTGAGTATGAAGATAGCTGAGGAGGAGCTTGATATTAATCCCTCAGTGGCGAGGTTTTTAATCCCGCTAGGATCCACGATCAATATGGCCGGCTCTGCGATTTGGCATACTTCGGCTATTTTGTTTATCTCTCAGGCCTATGGACTTGAGCTAAGTCTGGCCCAAATAGGTTTGGTTGTTGCTACCTCTGTGGGAAGTGCAATCGGTTCTCCAGGGGTTCCCGGCGTTGGAGTGGGTGTTTTAGCAGGGGTTCTTGCTAGTATAGGGATTCCTCCAGAAGGTCTTACTCTCATTTTAGGGGTCGATCGGATCGTGGATATGGGGTGTACAGTTGTCAACGTCGCAGGTGATTTGACTGCTTGTAAACTCTTCGGTCCAAGCAAAATCCATTCTTAGCTTCCAAAACTCGTGTTAGGGTAGGATTATGAAGAAGAATCCGAATCCTCAAGGCAAAGGGCTTGTTCCTGTTCTAAGTGAATTATCCCGATTTAAGTACCAAGATGCTGAGGCGAAAAGTCTGGAAAAAATTAGTTCTGAAATTTTTACAGCTCTCTTCGTTTTAAAAAGTGAATTTAGCTTTTGCCCAAGGTCAAATCAAGACTATTATCTTTACCAAAAAGAAGATAGGTACTTTCTCTCTCTTCTGTCTCCAAAAGAGTGGGGTGTAAAGAGTCCTTATCCTCATTTTATAGGTACCTGTCAGCTTCATAGTGACATGGCCTGGTCGATTAATTTAGATGAAAATCTTGACCCAAAAATGGTTAAGCAAAAACGGGATTTGCAGAGGTTGTTCTTTGCTTTCAGCTCCTTTGCAGCATCGGGCCTTGGAGACTCGAAGCCGATGAACAGTCCCTTGCAGCCAGACGCGGCGGCCAACCTAAGAAGCTCGTCGTCGCCAGCA
>CBDUBC010000148.1:0-4547 GCA_965365285.1 uncultured bacterium | reverse complement strand
CTGGTTTGACGACCTTTGCTTGCTAATGCGGGAACCACAGTTAAAGCAACAACTAATGAAGCTATCATTGCGGCAAAAATAGTAAAAATAAGCTCTTTAAATAATAATCCCACTAAGCCAACAATAAAAAGAAAGGGGATGATCGCAGCCAGGTTGGTGGTAGTGGCTGCAACAATGGCACTGGTGATTTCACCAACCGCTTCGATAGCGCCGTCAATAGGTGATTGGGACTGCTGTTGGTGACGTGTAATATTTTCTAGCATAACAATGGCATCATCAACGACAATCCCGATAGCAAGGGTAAGACCTAGGAGCGAGAAAGTATTGAGAGTGAAGTCAAAAAGATGCATGAAGGCAAAGGTCCCAATAATCGCAGTCGGAATGGCCAAAAGAATATTACTCGTTGCTGACAATGACTTAAGAAAAAGCCAACAAACCAAAGAGGTGAGTAAGGCAGATAGACCCAAAGAAAAGATCAGCTCATCTACGCTATCTTTTATAAACTGAGTCCCATTAAAGTTAACAGAAAGGTTTGTGCCTTCAGGTAGTGTTTTATTGAGCTGTTCCATTCGCTCAATAACTCCATCAGCAGTGGATACGGCATTAACGCCTCTTTGCTTAACAACGGCAATTCCGAGAGCAAAGGTTTGGTCCGCTCTCGAAATCCTTCTTATATTTTCAATTCCCTCATAAACCTCTGCCACGTCACTTACTTTAATAGGAAGATAGTTAGGGCCTCCTCCTCTTTTAGTGATAGGTAGGTCTTGAAACTGTTTTGTTGTGGTAGCCTCCCCAATAATTCTTGCGAGAGATTCATTTTCTCCTTTATCAAATTTTCCTGCAGCGAGCTCGAGGTGTCCGTTATTAACACTATTTAGAACATCTAGGGCCGTGAGATCAAATTTTTTAAGCTGATCATTAAGTAGATCGATTCGCATCATGGGCTCATGAAAACCAAAGGCGCGAACTTCTGCAACACCATCAACCGTAGAGAGGCGATCTCGAATTCGATCTCTAAAGAGAATCATAATCTCTCTCATATTAAGCGTATCACTCTTTAAAGCGACATACATGATCGGGCGGTCATCAGCATTTGATTTAGTTACGGTTGGTGGATCTACAACATCAGGAAGTTGTCTTTGGGCCCGTCCAATGAGGGTTTGCACTTCTTGAAGAGCAAAGTCAATATCGCGATCTATATCAAACTCAAGTGTTATTCGACCGTTCCCTCGATCGGCGGAGGAGGTAAGGTTACGAATACCTTCCATACTCACAAGAACACTTTCAACAGGCTCTAAAACGTCTTTTTCAATAACCTCAGGAGTAGCTCCTTCATAATTGTAGCGTACCGATACTGTGGGGTAATCGACATCGGGATTTTCATTGATTCCTAGTTCTCTGAAACCGAGGATTCCAAAGAGAATAATGGCAAACATAAGCATCCATGCAAATACTGGATTACGAATTGAAAATTCTGATAGTCTCATTTTTAGACATCCCCTAAAAAGATTTTTATGGAGTACCAATGCATGGCCAAGTCATTGATGGAGTTATTATATTGTTTTTCGGCCTCAATTAAATCATCAAGCGATCGTGAAAGCTCAATATAATTTAAAAGTCCTTTATCATATTCACTTTTTTGAAATTGATAGCTTTTTTGACTCATTCTATAGGCCGTCTCATATCTTTCGATTTGATCAACTCGTCTTTGGTGCTGCTTAATATAGGTGCTAAAAATAATAGAGGCGTCTTTTTTTAACTGGTCTTTTTCTGCTTCTGCAATTCTTATCTCTGCTCTCTCAATCTCGACTTCTTTGTTTGTTTGACCAAAGCTAAAGAGGGACCAGCTAAGATTAATGGCCACATCATAAGAATCTCTAGAATTGGTGCGTTTATCGAGATAAGCATTGGAGACGAGACTAATCGTAGGTCTGTAGTTTGCTTTAATAATATCCACTGATTCTTTTTTATTCTCAATTTCAGCTTCGACACGTCTAATTTGTGGGATTTTGATCACTTTATTTTTCCAATAAGGTTCAATATCTCTGTAGAGCGACCAATTCATGTGGGACGTAAATTGGTCTTCGAATGGAACGCCGATGAGTTGTTCAACCATAGACCTGTACATGAGGACTTGCTCCTCAAGTGCTAATAAATTTGCCTTGAGTCTTTCCAGTTGAGCAAGACCTGAATAATAATCCGCACGACTCACTCGTCCAATTTTACTTCTTCGATGAACCTCTTGGAGCGCCATCTCGAGTGATCTAATTTGCTTTTCAAGGTTTTTATAATTGATAGAGGCTTTTTTATATTGAAAATAATTGGTATTAATTCTTTCAAAATGATCTAGCTTTCGAATAGCATTACTCTCTTTTGTAATTCGAGGTAAGATTTCTTTTAGATCAAAATAGCTATACTCCTTTCCTCCGTTATATAAATCCTGAGTTAGTTTAAGCTTGAGTTCACTATCCCAGCGGTCTAGTCCACTTTTATGAGTCAGTGTCTTATTTCCATAATCCATTGTGCCCTCAAGGGAGATTTCTGGACCGAGGTTAGATTTAAGAAGATTAACTCTCTCTTGAGTCTGTTTTTCAGTTAGAGCGTTTTGCTTGAAGATTTGATGATTCTCTTCAGAGGTTTTGAATAACTCTAAAAGTTTTTCATCGGCACTCACAATTGGGGAGAGTATTAAAATAAATAGAATAGTGTTGATTTTCATTCTTCTAATGATGCCTAAAGAAAAAAGAAAAGCAAAGCGGAATCGATGAAGCTATTTTTTGTTTATAATGATTTTATTGCGTGAGTAATGTTCATAAATTTTCCATAAAACGGCAGGAATATTTTCAAATAGATTGAGTGGGACAAAACAAATTTTGCCAGTTTTTTTGACCGTAAGTGTTGTACTCTCTGGAAGACTTTTTTCAATAACAAGGTCTTCAAGACAAAAGTCGAGTTCTTTAATTTTTTGATTACCTCGTTTTGATTTTAGTTCTAGCTCTCCCTTAAAGACACAGCAAAGGCAGGGATCCTTTGGAATTGTTATTTTGTCGCCCTCTTTCACATCAATTGTAGTCAAGTTTCGTGAAATAAAATTAATGACGGGAGAGGAAGCCACTTCTTGGAAAAGCCACATATTTCCGAGTGTTCCTTTTAGTTTTCTTTTAATTTGAATTTCTTCAATTAAGTCATTTCTTTGGGCAAAATCTCTGTACAAAACAGCAGGGATTTTTAAAACACTTATAAAACTGCTGGCAACGTATGTTTTTTCTCTTTTCTTATTGAGAAGAGCACTCATTTCACCAATCATAGAGCCTGCTCGCAAGGACTGATGGATATTTTTCTTCACATCAATGACTTCCACCGTACCCGTGAGACTAAGATAAAAGAAATCATTTTGACCTGAACTTTTAAGAATCGTATTTCCTGGACCAAAAGTTTCAATGGGACAGTTGAGAATATCTCTAAACTCCTTCTCATTTACTCCTGGGAAGTAGGCCGATAAATATTCTTTAGCAAATCTATAAACGGAGTGATTATTGGCCGGAATGAGAACATCCATCTGTCCAAAATTGGCCCGCTCTCCAATTTCCTTTTCTTCATTTGAAAGCTCTCGATCTGTATGAGACAGTATTTTTTTATCCGATTCATCCGTATAAAAATCCTCAGCACAGCCGTGAATCATAGCGCCACCGATGTCAATCTTTTTAACATCGGCTTTGAGAAGATAATCTTTTTTTACTTTCTCAAAATATTCATTTGATATTCCCGGCTCCTTGGGGTTATCCGTAATCATATTTTCTAGAATTTCAAAACGGCTAGTATCAGCCATGTGATAATAGGTTTTATGCCCAAATTCAGAGATCACCCGAAAATAAAACATTGTAGTTTCAACTGGATGGGGACTAAAAATGGGAAGAACTTCCATCCCATCATAATGGTTGTATTCATCCATTTTCATCTCTTTTACATCAAAAAAGGTTTCAAGGACATTATCCATTTTTACAAGGGAATTGAGCTTTTTTTCCACACTCATTCGCACCGGTTTAGTGGCATAATATTCAATTTTATGATCGGCCTGAATAAGGTTTGTAAGGCCTGCAAAGTGGTCATCATGGGTGTGAGTGTGAAAGATTCCTTTAACTTCATTAATACTAATGCCTAGGTAGTTAAGAACATGCTTAACATTTGGGCCAGCATCGATGAGATAAATTTGGCCGTTATGGATGACTACAGAGCTCATGCAAGGATTATTGATATCCCAGCCATCTCCCTCACCAGCATGAACAATCGCAAAATGCTCTCTATAGGTTTTGTAGTAACCAAGTCGATAAGGTGGAGTATAGCCTTTTTCATCAGGAAGGTTGAGGTCAATATCTACTGTTTCATTTTTATAGCTTAATTTAAATTGATTAAGACCAGTTCTCTTAAGTTTAATATTTTCTCGGACCTCTATCTCTTCTTTACAGAGAAGCTCAACAGTATCGATGAAATTTTCGACGGATTTAATTTCTCCAATTAAGAAAAAATCACTCACAAATTAATGATTA
>CBDUBC010000147.1:0-4591 GCA_965365285.1 uncultured bacterium | reverse complement strand
TGTTGATTGGTATCTAGCTGATCCTCTATCTGTGCTTTTCGTTGTTGAAGTTTTTCAATTTCAGGACCTAAATCTCTTGAACCAATCTGACCAATTTCTTTATCTAGGTCTGCTTTCTGTCTATCGATGTCTTTCTTTTTTGCCACAATATCATCAATGTCGTCTGATAACTGATCTATATCTCTCTTAACTTCTTCTCTTCTTCTTTTAGCCTCAGCAAGCTTATCCTCTAACTCTTTCCTTCCCTCTAGACCGGTGGCTACTTTAGCTCTCTCAGTTTCTAAACTATCGATTTCCCCTTGAAGGGCGGTTCGTTTTGAATCAAGATCAGATAAATCACTTTCAAATTGCATTTGTTTGCTAGTTAATTCAGAGTCTAGATCGGCAAGCTCTTTACTCTTTTGAGCTTTAAAGGCATCTCTTTCGGCTTCAAGTTTTGAAATTTCCGCTTCCTGGTCTTTAAGGCTTGAAGTATTTTTAGCTCCTTGTGAACTTGCCACCTCAGTTTGCTGTTTTCTTATATCTGCGATCTCACTGTTTTTAGCTTTAATCTTATTTTCAATATCTCCAATCTCAGCATTATTTCTTGCAATGGCGGCATCTATTTCGGCCGCAGATGCACGGGTTCTTAACTCAGCGTCAATGGTTCCTTTTTCTGCGAGAACCTTACCTAGCTCAGCATCCACATCGGCTTTTTGTTTTTGAAAGTCTCTGATTGAAGTTTCATGAACCTTTTGCGCCTCTGTTAACTTAGCTTTGCTTTGAGCGACATCAGCTTCATATTTAGTTGTTAAATCCGCCTTATCTTTTTTAAGACCATCAATTTTATCTTGAATGGCTTTTTTGCTGGCGCCTTCAGCTCCTTCAGCAGATGCGATCTTTTTGTCAAGATCTTGCTTAAGTCTATCTTTTTTACTAGCAAAAGCCGCCCTGGATTTTTGTCTTTGAGAGTCTAGATCATCTAGATTACCTTTAACTTTGGCATTTGCTTGATCAAGTTGCGACAAATCCGTATCAAGTTGCTTAGTGAGTGCGCCAGGGTTATTTGGATCTAATTTATAGACTTTAGTTGCTCCTCCTGGCCTTGAAGGATCTAAATTATTCGCAGCTAGCTTTCCTTGAATTCTTGTTTCAAGCTCCCCTTTTTGAAGATTTCCAAGCATAGCATCACTTTCGGCTTGAGTGATATTAGCCTTTTTCTTAGCTATATCCCCGTCAAACTCGCCAAGATTTGTTTTCTTGAATTCATTGGCCCGAATTTTTTGATCAACCTCTGCCATTTGAGATTCAAGCTTTTGTTTCTTATTTGCAAAGTCAGGGTTTTCGGCTTCGAATTTTTTAGCTACATCAAGTTCTTGTTGAAGTTTAGCGATACTTTCACCTTTTGATCGACGCTTAATCTTGAAAGTATCTCCTTGACTGTCAAAGCCTTTATTAATCTTATCTATTTCGGCTTGTGCTTTTTTTCCCTTTGGTGAATTAGGACCTGACTTTTTAATGATGGCTTCCTGTTTAGCTATATTCTTCTTGGCATCAAGGTATCCATCTATTTTTTGTACATTGACTGAATTTTTCTTCATGACCTCAAGTTCTTCGACACTAAGTCTTGAGAATGGTTTTTTAACAGCACCAGTCTTATCATCAAAAATATTTTTTGCAATTTCTACATCACGAATTTGTTGTTCAAGCTCTGCTGAACTTCTTTTTGGAGCATTTGGATTTTCTACATTTGCTAGATCTGACTCTATTTTTGCCTTTTGATCAGCAAGTCTCTTAGCTTCAGCATCGGTATCAGCTTCAGCTTTAGCCTTTTTAGCTTCTAGATCAGCTAAATCTTTTTGATATTGTGCCTTTTGAGTTTCAGCATTTTTAATTTTTTGATTTACATCATCTAATTCACCTAGATCCTTTTTAACATCACCAACGAGTTCTCTCGCCGCTGCACTTTTGGAATCTAGATCATTTTTCATAGCATTGATGTCTGCATCCTCTCCGAGCCCAAGGTCTTGTCTCACTTTATCAATGTCTGATTTAGCCTTTTTGTAGGCAGTCGCATCCGCCTCCATACCTTTTACCGTATCTTGGTCAAAAACATCAGAGTTCTTGAAAGTTTCGGAATCAAATTCCGCTTTTCTTCCTGCGGTACCAACAACAGTTGATTTATTATCAAGATCTTCTCTAAGCTTTCTAAGATTATTGACCTCTGGACTACTTCCATCTAGAAGCTGTGATTCTAGTTGCGCTATTTCCCCATCTTTTTGTCTAATATTCGAATCAAACTCATCTCCTAGATTTTTTGACTGAGTACTAAAATCAGACTCTGCTTTTCTAAGCTTTTGATTGGCATCTAAAATTTTTCCATCAAGGTCCGCGTTTTTTGTAATAAGTTTGTCAGCTTCAAATTCTAACGCCTTAACTTTTTGATTTTTAATCTCCAAACCATTTTTAACAGCGTTTAAATTTCTATTTTGTGCTTGGAGAACTACTTGATCTCTTGTCAGGTCTTTTACTTCTTGCTTCGCCTTTCCTCTTTGCTCACCCAATTCAGTATATCTCTGCTGAGCATTTCCTAAATCTTGGGCCTGGGAGTCCATTTGTCTTCTCGCCGCTTCAATTCTAGACTCATAATCGGATAAACCTTTTTCTAGTTCGGCTTGTGTTTTTGCCTTCTTATTTGTTAGCTCAGCGCTATCACTTTCAAAAGCTGATCTTTTAGACTCCATTTCAGCATCAAGATCACCTAAGTCTTTATTTTTACCATCAATTTGATTTTTGAGATCAACTGCCCTTCTATTTCTTACATCGAAATCTGCAAGTTGCTTTTGAGCAACAGCTTCTTTTGCCTCCCAAAGTTTACCTTCAAACCCTAATTTAACTTTTTGGTTGTTCTTCACAATTAATTTTGTCTGGTTTTGAAGGGTCTCATTTCTTAGTTTTTTTCTCTGTTTTACTTTTGAATCGAGATCAGGTTGCTGTTCTGACAAGTCCGCAATCCTTCTGTCTAAATCACCAAGCTCATTCTTTAGATCTTGATCTTGTTTTGCAAGTCCTGCGTCTTCATCGTCTATATCAGCTTTCTCTTTCTTTTTGTCTGCTAGCTGTTTTTCTAATTCTGCCTGTTTTTCATCTAACTCAGGGTCAAACGCTTTACTAAGATTATCAATATTTGCTCTGGCATCTTTAAAGGCTTCAAGTCTAGTAGTTGCTCTTTTTTTCTTGTAGGCTTTTTTGAATTTATCATAATCAGCTTCTGAAATGAGTCCCTGATCTCTAAGGTCTTTTGCCAAAGTATTCATCTTTCGGTTAGCATCATCAATTTGCTTTGCCGTCATTTTCTTTTGATTCTCTGGATCCATCACTTTTCGAATATCTGCCCATTGCTGTTTAATATTTTCTGGAGCATCATCAAAGGCTTTGTCTAAATCCGCAGTGGCTTTTTTACTTTTAGCATCTACTTCAAATTCTTTTTTAGAACTATTCATAAGAACGGCTTCTTGACCGTATTTGTCCTGCTTGAGTTGAGTTCTCTCAGCTTCGATTTCTGCTTTCCGAGCAGCTGTGGTTTTCGGACCATCCATTTCTTGCTTTAATTTGGCTCTTTTGGATTTATCAGCGTTCACACCCTCCCAAGCTGCTTCTATATCCTGTTTTGTAACCGCTCTTCTTCCTCCAACATCAATATCATCATCAAAGATTCCTTTGGAACCTTTTTTAGAAACCGTTACAAAGCCTGGCTCTAATGAAGCAACTCTTGTTCCACTTCCTGCTGGTGTTAGATCCTTCGGTGAGTCAGGTGTATTTTTAGAATTAAGTCCTAAGTCTGGACCTGACAAATCGTCTTTACCTTTGCCTTTACCTCTAAGTCGGTCCCATAGGTTTCCAAGTCTACTAGTCGTCTTAGGTCCGATTGCATTTCTGTTTCCGCCTGTACTAAGGTTTCCTCCACTTGTTTCACCAGATTTTGCATTTCCTGTTGAAGCAGTCGATCTATTCGTTCCACTCGCAGTTGTAGAACCAGCAGTCCCTGAGTTTTTAGTATTTGTTTGATTACCTAAATTAGAAGCAGCATTACTTTGTCCAGCCGTAAGTTTTTCTTGTCTTCCTTTACCAGGGCTCAAAGGATTGGATACCTCATCTTTTACACCATTGATCACTCTGTTTTTGGTTCTAACGTCATTTGCGGCTTGAGCGAAACGCCCTGACGGTTTAGGAGCAAGTGTTGCCGAAGATCCACCGGTGTCACGATTCGTCGTTGAACTAGAAGAACTCGAGTTTGATCTATTAGAGGCGATCCGAGAGTCCATATCGCTTTTAACTTGGTTTCGTCTCGCTGTTGTCTTTTCAATATTACTTTGAACCTTCGCCTTTTGTGATTTAAGTTCAGCAATTTTGGCATCTATATCTTGAGGCTGATTAAATTTCTTTTTGTTGCCAGCAATTTTAGCGTTATTAGCCTCAATATCTCCTTCAAGTTTTTTGAGTTGTGCTTTTTTTGATTCCACCTCGTATTTGCTTTTTGCCCCAGCAAGCTTTTTTCCCCGCAGATCTGGAGGAGGACCGACTTTGTTGTAAGGAGAGGACGGCCCATCCA
>CBDUBC010000146.1:0-4743 GCA_965365285.1 uncultured bacterium | reverse complement strand
TTGAGTTTGTTGTATGCCTTGCTCGTCTACTTCCTCCTCACCCTCTTTTTCATCTGTTTCTTCTTCGGCACCATATGAAGCTTGGGGACCAAGACCTCCTGCTGGAGTTGTGGCATTAATTTTTTCTGCGCCGTAGTGAACATTACTTAAGTTATCAAAATTTTCATTTTCATTTTCAGTTGATTCATATTTTTTAGCATCAGTTTTACTTCTCAAATCCTGAGAGGATTCGGAAGACTCCACACCATCGGATTCAAGCTGAACCTCTTCATCGACATTTTCAAACTGTGATGGGTCTTTATTTTTTTCGTCGGCCATAAACCGTCTCCAAGTTAATTAGAATTCCAATTACCGTTTCGGTATTTAGGAAACCCCTTATTATTAATTTTAATCACTTAAAGAGGTTTTAATTATTAAATTTCCTTAATCTTTTTAGCGGTGCTAAATGACTCAAATTACGAAGAGAAGGCACAAAGGCCCAATAAAATTTATTTAATTTGATCAATCTTTGAGAGTTTTGTAGGTAATTTGAGGCATGTTTAATCCCAAAATGATTTACGAACCTTTCGTTTTGAAGATACGAAGCAAGTAACTTGATTTCCTTTTTCATTATAGGCGAGTTTATCGAAATATACTTTGTTTGAAGTAGCTATACCTCTACCATGGAGATGAGTTGCTCTTGAAGGGCTCACTTCTAAGAACCTTTTGAAATCAAAGCCGGGACCTTGATCTGTTATTTGAATATAAACTCCCTCTTTTCTTTTTTCTAAAATAATGTCTACTTTACGGTCTTTATATTTTTTATCTTTTTTTCGGTTGATGAGTTCTTCTTCAAATTTTTCTTCTTTAAGAAGTTTTCCTTTGAGATCATACCCAATTTCATAACTTCCGTGCTCGATGGCGTTAAAAAGAAGCTCTTGAATTCCTTTAGCTGCATATTCTGGATGAGAACAAAAAAGAGCAAGGAAACTTGCTGTTTGTGTAGCCTCTTCATGATTTGCAATAGTAGCCTTCATTTGATCAACTAATTCTATCCCTTGCTTTTTATTTTCAAAAAAGAGCTGAAACCTTCTTTTTTCAGCATAGAGGTCTTCCAGAGTAGCAAGTAGCGCCCTTGTTAGAGTTGGATTAAGAGGAGAGGTAAGATGGAAAACCTGAGGATCGTCTCTATCCATAATATCCTTTTTTAAAATGGATATATCACTGAAATTAATTTCTGTTTTTTCTTGTCTTGGATTTTTTAAATTTTCGATTTGTATAATCGGAATTAAATTTAGGCTTGGATCTTTTTTCAGCATGGCCTTAAAGTTTATATAATCGACATTTTCATTAGTTGTATTGATAAATACGGCCTTATAGCTTGAAGGGATCTCTTTTAGAGAGTTTAAAGCTTCCTTAGGATCAGGATAGGACATAAATTTATAAGGCTCTTTTGAAAAAATACTACTGAGAAGATTCTCAGTAGATTGATCTTCATCTAAAATAAGCACCTTTTTATCTATTCCTATCATGTTCACCTCTCTGAAAATGCTCCATGTAATGAAACATGAATAGGTTTTAATAAATAATCCATGACTGTCTTATCTCCTGTCACAATGTCACCCAGAACTTCCATGCCAGGTAAGATGATATTCTTTTTAGGGTCATCACCTACATAGTTTTTAGTTAAAACAATAAAACCTTTGTAATAGGTATCTCCTCTTTCAGTAGAAAATGTCGTGGCCGAAACACTATCGAGGAATCCATCAATTGTACCGTAACGAGAGAAATCGAAAGTAGTTAGCTTTAAATTAACATGATCTCCTACTTTGACATGACCAACATCATGAGGAAATATTTTAACTTCCGCAATGAGCTCTTGATCAGTAGGAACGACTTCCATTATTTTTTGACCTGGAGGAATCACAGCACCAATAGTGGTTACCGTTAGACCTTTTACTATACCATTGACGGGAGATTTAAGTGTTAGCTTTTCAACTCTATTTTTAAGGTTAACAAGAGTTTTTTCATTTTCCGCTATTTGATTTTTTACTTCAGCAAGTTCTTGTTGTACTCGATCTTTTGAAGTAAAACCTTGACTTGCTAATCTGGATTCAAATTCACTGATTTGATCCTCGGCCGCTTTAATTTGTACATCTAATCTTTCAAGCTCACCTTTTTGATTGATATAATTACTTTTAGCATTTAAAAAAGAAGTTTTAAGACCAATTCCACCCTCAAAAGCTTCTTTTTCTAAATTATAGTTTTCTAGTGCGATGGCCACATTTTTTCTAGTTGTTTCAATCAGCCTCAAGAGAGAGTCTCTTGCATTTCTTTTTTGATCCAGTTGCCTCTCTATGATCGCTTTTTCTTCGTTTTGGGCCTTTTGAAAGGACCTGATGATTTCTTCTTGTTGACGAACAAGACTGGGGTATTGATTTGATATTTGGCCAAAATTAGCTTTCCTATCTTCAGCAATACTAGAAAGCCTTTCTTCTCTTATTTTTAACCCGAATTGTTTTACTTCAAGTCTTTCAAACTCAGAAAGGATATTTGTATCATCAATTCTTAATAAAACATCACCGGTCTTAACTATTTGTCCTTCTTGAACATTGATTGTTTTTACAACTCCACCTTCAAGATGCTGAATGGTTTGGACAAGACCAGATGGTATTACTTTGCCTGTTGTTTTCACTATTTCTTTAACGTTGGCGAAGGAGGCCCAAATGATAAAGGCAATGAGAGCACCAAAGATACAGTAAAGAGTAAATTTTAATTTATAAGGAGTCGTTGCCTCCTCAATAAATGCTGTTTGCGATAAAAATCGTAATTGTTCGTTCTGATCTGCCATAGCTATTCTATCGGTTAAATAGCACCTTATATTAAGGTATTAAATCGCCATTTTTAGGAGTTCTTCCGGCTTTGCAAATGCCGCTTGACCATTTCCAACGAGGTAAATAAGCTTGTCGGCTTGAGAGAGGTATTCCTGACGATTACTAACGAAAAGAATCGTTGTATTACCTCGTTTTTCAAAAAGGAAGCTCATGAGTCGCTGGCCTTGCTCAGAATTGAGAATTCTAGGCGGTATTTCATCGATGAGAAGGATGTTAGTGTCTCTTATAAGTGCTCTTGCTGTTGATATGAGGTAGCTTAGGGTAAAGGGAAATGATTTAGGATTATCGATGTAATGATGAATTCCGTTTTCAATTTCATTCAGTTCATCCATGATCTCTAGTTTTTTAAAAATAAAATTTATTTTAGCCTCTGATGCCGTAGGGTCGGCAATTCGAACATTTTGAGCAATCGTTCCAGAAAATATATTTGGATCTTGAGGAATGTAGCCAATGCTCCTTCTAAGGAGGATTGGATTAATTTGTCTAAGATCAACTCCATCAATTCGTACGGATCCTGCTTGAGGAGAGTACATACCTGAAATGAGTTTTAATATTGAAGTTTTCCCAGATCCATTTTGTCCGGTTACTCCAATAAGCTCTCCAGATTTAATATTAATAGAGAACCCTGAGAGTACGGGGTTTGAATCGTTGGTATATCGAAGACCAGCTTGATTAAATTCAATATTCCCAATAATATCCAAGTCTGCTGCCTTAAAAGTAGAAGGGTCGACTTCCGTTTTAAGAGTAAGAAGTTTATGAACCTGGCCAATTGATTTCATAATAGATCGTATTCGAGTTAGGGAAACACAAACTGTTTGAAAAGGACCAATGATTTTCCAAATTATCATCATACTTGCAATAAGTGCTCCTGGAGATAAATCACCACTCCAGACGAGATTAATTCCTAATATAAGTGTACTCACACCGGCCAGAATAGAAAGCCCATAGCTTAAACCCTCTAATAGACCGGAGAGATTCGCTTGATGATAGTTATTGTAGCTACTGCTCCCTGATAACATTCGAAATCTCTCATACCACAAATCTCCTGCTCCATTCGATCGAATTGATCTTAATCTAGTCATCGTTTCAATGAGAAGATTATTTTTTAATGAAGAAGATTTCGCGCTGGTTTCAATATTATTTTCTAACTTATTATTGATCAAATAGGCTAAAACTATATAATTAAATGCGAGAAAAATTGGAATAAAGATTAAGGGGCCACCTAAAATCCCCAATGCGACGAGATAAATAACAGTGAAAGGAATTTCACAAAGACTGATCCCTACATTTCCAGCAAAGAAGTCTCTTACACTATCAAAGTCCTTCATCCTGGCCATCTGAGAGCCTACGGAAGCGGTTTCTGTATATCTTGGGGGAAGTAATAGAAGCCGTTCGAATATGGCCTGCCCAACAATATCGTCTATTCGCACGGCAAACCATGAAAATAATCTACCTTTTATAATTTTTAAAATGATATCAAGAAAGAATGCAATGAATACTCCAATCGCAATTGGAAAAAGGGCATCAATTGCTTTACTACCAATGATTCGATCATAGGTGTACATGACAAAAAGAGGGGCGCTTAGAGCAAAGACGTTTGAGATGGTATTACAAAGAATTACTTGGAGGAATAAGGTTTTGAATCGAAACAGAATCCCTCTAAACCAAGCGAAGGGAGAGGAGGGGATATTTCTTGTAATGATTTCCGACTCATTATCATATTCTTTAATTTCTCTAAAAAGGTAGGCAATACCTTTGTAATCGAGATCGTTTTTATCGATTACCTTTTCTTTTTGAGTCTCGGGAAAAAAAACAGTATATTTATCTACACTCAGTTCTTTAATAACCCAAGGTCTATTATTTTGAGTAA
>CBDUBC010000145.1:0-4825 GCA_965365285.1 uncultured bacterium | reverse complement strand
TTTAGTGCTTCCAATGCATTTTTCTTTTCATTTCTAGAGCTTCTTTCAAGTCTTTTAATTTTTAAATCAAATTCGGTTTGAAGTTTTTGTTTTTCAGCCTCATTTTCTTGCTGCATTTTATTGATTTGATTTTGGTACTGGGTGCTTTTATGAGCTTGGATAGCTGTGTGAGATTTGACTTCCATGAAAATTTTCCTCGAGTTAAGAGTTCCAGTCAGCCTTTATTATACTCGAGATGGAAAGCAGAGCGTATGAAGTGAAAAAAATTTCCCTAAGGTAGGGAAAAGAATTCCCCTCATTCGAGGGGAATTCTCTATTTTTATCCGATTAGCTTCAGGGCCGATTGACCTTGAAGGTTTGCTTGACTAAGTACGCTAGTACCAGCCGCATTTAGGATATTAAGTTTGGTATTTTCTGCCGTCATGGCCGCAAAGTCTGTATCTCTAATCCTTGAGTTAGCAGCACTAAGGTTTTCACCTGTGATTTGCAGGTTATTAATAACCGATCCAAGTCTGTTTTGAATTGCACCTAGTTCAGCTCTCTGTCCTGAGACCTTACTGATAGCAACGTCAATGTTGGCAAGAGATTTTTGTGCTGATTCCTTATCATCCACTTTAAGGGCAGCAACCTTACCAGAAGCATTGTTGTTTACAGATTCATTGTATTCGGCTCTTCTTTCCTGAATCGCTTCCATTCTTTCGATTTCGTTATCAAATGAGTCATCCTGCTCAATTGAGGCGATATCTCTTTTAAGAGACTCAGCTTGATCTTCGGCTTCTTTTCCACCAAAGAGACTTGCAAGAGTCGAATTTACATTGAAAGCATTGTAAGAAATTCTATCTTGGAAAGGATCATTGCTAACGCCAATTTGAACGTCATACTTGTCACCATCTCCGTTAAGAAGTTTCTTTCCGTTGAATTCAGTAACTTGTGAAATCCTTTCTACTTCTTGTTTGAGTTGTTGATACTCAAGGTCGGTGAACTTTCTTTCCGCGTCCCCGATTGTGTCTGATGCTGATTGTACAGCAAGTTCTCTTAGTCTGATTAAGATGTTGTTAATCTCCATCAGACCACCTTCGGCCGTTTGAATGAGAGAAATACCATCGTTAGCATTTCTTTCGGCCTGTGATGTACCTCTGATTTTAGCTCTCATCTTTTCAGAGATGGCCAAACCAGCAGCATCATCCGCTGCTCTTGTGATCCTAGAACCTGAAGATAGCTTTCCCATTACTGAAGAAGCATCTTTTACGGTGTTCCCTAAGGATCTTTGTGCCGCCAATGACGTCACATTTGTGTTTATCCGTAAACCCATTTTATCCTCCCTTGGATAATTTTAGGCCCCTTACTGGAACATCCTCTTTGTATTTGGAAAGAGTGACTAGCTTACTGCTAAAGTGTTAATTAATCTTCCTTGTTCAAACAACACTTCGGAGCGGTATATTTTTCCTTTAGGAAAAATTTACTGGTTTTGTTTAAGAAAGAAATGTTTTGAGGCCAGAGGGGAGAGTAGAGAAACTTGACTATTTAACGACAAAGTGTAGCGGTCCGTTATAAGATCTTTTAAATGAGTAATTTGATCGTAACTAGGAACCTTATCTGAAAAACTTTTTTCAATTTGCAAAGAAAGCTGATTTTTTTTGTTTTCTAATTCACTAAAATAATTTTTGAGTTCACTATAGCAAAACTCCAGATCTTCTTTTGAGACGTCTTCACCTCTCTTAAGTTGACTTCCTAGCTTAAGAATAGACGCTGGCCCATCTAAATACTGATCTAATTCAGTTTTAAATGGACAGGGTCCTTTAGATTCGATGGATGTAGAGAGAACCTCAAAAAGTTCATTTTTAAAAAGATGATATCGCTCATTGGTTAATCGAAGATCTTCTTCATTTTTCAGAAGGGATGCTAATTTAATAATTCTCTCTTCCGCTTTCTCAAGGATTCCTATACAGCTATTGATTTGAGGAGAGCATTTACCGTCTTCAAACTTAGCCCTAGCTTGTTCTGTAATTTGAAGCTCATCATTTGGAGATAAAGAAGTAGAAGCTTCTTTATCTTCTTTTTTTGATTTTCTTTTTTCCCCAGTAAAAGATGAGTTATTAGAAAGGTTAGAGCTAAGTCGGTTGATTAAGTTCATGGAAGCCTCACTGATTCCAGTTTTGACATTCCTTGTCTTATACTATTCCTTACTAATCATCGGCTTAGTCTTGATTAAATTTAAATATATCCTTATAGTGAGGCAAAAAGGTTCACCTATGACAAAGAACGAAAGAGCAAAACACGTATTACAACGTCTTAATGAGCTCTATCCTGATCCAGCGATCCCTCTTGATCATTCTGATCCCTATACTCTTTTAATAGCTGTTCTCCTCTCTGCTCAATGCACAGATGAGAGAGTGAATAAAATTACGCCTCATCTTTTTAAAAAGGCTAAAACTCCTAAGCAGATGATCAAACTTAGCGTAATGGAAATCGAAGAAATTATTCGACCTTGTGGTCTCGCTCCAAGAAAGGCAAAGGCGATTTTCGATCTCTCTCATATTCTCCTTGATAAGTACCAAGGCGTGGTTCCCCAAACTCTTACGGAGCTGGAAGAGCTTCCTGGAGTCGGGCACAAGACGGCCTCTGTGGTTATGATCCAGGCCTTTAACACCCCTGCATTTCCTGTTGATACTCATATACATAGACTTGCTCAGAGATGGGGGTTTAGCTCAGGTAAAAATGTAAAGGAAACAGAGGAGAATTTAAAAAAGCTTTTTCCAATTGAGAGTTGGATAAAACTCCACCTTCAAATCATTTATTATGGCAGAGAATATTGTAGTGCCAGAGGGTGTGATGGAACGGTATGCCCCCTTTGTAAAGAACTTTACCCAAAAAGGAAAAGGGCAATTAAGACTTTGAAAGCATAAGATTAAGCTCTTCATGAGTTTTAAGAATCACTTCTCTAGTCTCACTCATGAGCTCATCTACTGTTTTACCCTCTGTAGGTATGGGATCAAGAAATTTTGCGAGGATCTTTCCTGAGTTCCACTTACGAACATCGACAAATTGCTTATAGCTGCTAAAGACCATAGGAATTATAGGCACACCTGCTTTAATGGCCGTATGAAAGGCACCTTTTTTAAATCTCCCTAGCGCTTGCCCGTGATTTCGAGTCCCCTCAGGCATGATATAAACCGAGACCTTTTTTTCTTTGATATCCTTGACGACATTATCCATTGTTCCAAGCGCCTTATTACGCCTTTTACGATCAATAAAAATCGTGCCTACAAACCAAGTGATTAGACCAAAGATAGGAATAAAAAGAATACTTTTTTTAGCGAGAAAAGAGGTATTTCTAGGAACAAGATAGGCCATTGTAAAAGCATCGAGATTACTTTGATGATTACCCACAAAAACGCATGGATATCCAGGATAGAATTTATGATAATCAATCGCCTCTATTTTAATTCCTAAAATATTAATAACAGGTCTTCCTAACATCCAGGCCACAAAAGGGGCCGCAAACGGAGTTCGAGGTTTGAAAAGACCAGCAGGCAAACAAACAATTCCCCAGACAACAATATATAATGTAATAAGAGTATAACGAATAATTAATAGCAAAACGTTTTGTCCTTAAAAAGTTAAGAGATGAAAATAGCAAGGAAGGCTTCTCTTTTAAAGTATAATTGTTGAAATCCTCAATAAAAATTGTTTAAAATTTTATCATTTTTTAATGACTTAGCTTTTATGTTTTAGAAGATTTGCGCTCTGTGTGATAATGGTAACAAAGGAGTTTTTATGAGCCAAACAGTAAGTGAAAACGCAAAATTCGCGATTACAAAGTCCCCGCATAAAAAAAGTGGGACCGAACAGATAGAATTACCACTTGTCGATGAATATATTAATAAAAGTTTTGCACCTCTTAAAGAGCAAATGGATATTTTTGAGGCCGCAAAAATACTTCAAGACAAGGCCTTAACGGGTCTACCTGTCATAGATGAAGAAAATAATCTTATTGGCTTTCTTTCAGAAAAAGATGTGATACGTCATGCTTATGCTTCTAAATATGGGAGTCTTCCTCCAGGAACAGTTGGTCAACATATGAGCACTAGGTTGATTACAGTAGAACTCGGTACAGGAATGTTTGAAATATTAGATCTTTTCCTTAAAAATAATTATCAAGTGTATCCAGTTGTCCATGAAGGAAAGTTTGCAGGAGTGATCCAGCGTTCAAACGCCCTTAAAGCGATCATGAGTATGAAGGATTTAATCTGGTAGAAATAGATTTTATTAATTTTTTAAAAAAGAATATAACTTGGGAAGGGGTCTTAAAAAGGCCCTTTTCTTTCTCCGGCCCTTGCAAGATTTTTACTCTTGGAAAGAATGCCTACGAGCTCCACAAGCTTCTTTCAAAGCACCATAAGGGTGAACATCTTGGAATCTCTAAACGTTGTTATCCTCATTTTAAAATAGGAGATCATCCTTACCCTAAAATCCAGAGCTTTAAAAATGGAGAGTTTTTTTTAAAATGGCTTTCGGATTTTAACGAAGAGGAAAGCCTGGTAGTCGGTTTAAGTGGAGGGGGCTCTTCTTTAATGGAATACCCCTGTACTCCCTTTAGTTTTGAAGAAGTTAGTCTTTTCTTGAAACATGTCCGTAAAGACTACCATTGTTATTTTTTAGTGCGTTTTTTTACCGGATTGCGAACAGGTGAGGCAGATTGTACGTCATCGCCGGTCACCATCTGAGTGAGTTCAGCCACAGCTGATTCCATTTCATTTGCCTGAGCAGAGAGTTCCTCGCTGGCCGATGCTGACTCCTCTGCATTTGCAGCATTGCCCTGGGT
>CBDUBC010000144.1:0-4910 GCA_965365285.1 uncultured bacterium | reverse complement strand
TGCAACGCTGATGGCGGACGTCCTATGCCGGTTGATGAAGGTCTCAATACCCTCGTTCACTTTAGAGGGAAAAAAGTCTTTAGGGCAGAAGATGGTGGTAATGGGGCCGGATCACAGAGACATGGGGCCAATGGCGCTGATCTCATTATCCGAGTACCTGTGGGAACTCTCATAAAGCAAGACGGAGAGATCCTTCATGACCTTGCTGAAAATGGTCAACAAGTCGTTCTCTGTAAAGGTGGTCGAGGAGGACTTGGGAACGCCTTTTTTAAGACCGCAACTAACCAGACCCCAAGAAAAGCGACGGATGGAAAAGATGGCGAAGAGATGGAAATTGATCTCGAGCTTAAGCTTCTTGCTGACATTGCTTTAATTGGTCTTCCAAACGCGGGGAAAAGTACCCTTATATCAAGAATTTCTGCTGCTAAGCCTAAGATTGCAGACTATCCTTTTACGACTTTGGAACCCAATTTAGGAGTCGTTTCTATAAATGAAGAGACCAGTTTTGTGGTCGCTGATATCCCAGGTCTGATTGAAGATGCCAGTGAAGGAAAGGGTCTAGGGATTAAATTTTTAAAGCATATTGAAAGGACCAAGTCCTTTGTTCACCTTGTGGATTGTTCCATGTGCCTCGATGCTTTTGAGGCCTTTGAAAACTACGTTACCATCCGTTTAGAGCTCGAAAAGTATGATTCCGATCTTGCCTCTAAAAAAGAGATTACCTGTCTTACTAAAGTTGATGCTATGGAAGATGAAGAGATTAGGGCCTTCCAGGACTATTTTGAAGAGCAGCTTGGCAAAAAAGTGCTTGTGATTTCCTCTGTTTCAGGTCGAAACGTAGACAAATTAGTGCAGGTTATGCATAAAAGCATTACAAATTAAGGATTATTATGAGCAGCGCGTTTATTAATACTGAAATCGATAAAATTATGAGCTCAGAGCATTTTGAGTTCCCACTCAATATTGCTATGGCAAGTGCCTGGGTACTCGGAAACCTTAAGGGTAGCAATCTTAAGGTCTATGATGTCGCCAATAAAACGACTCTAGCGGATTATTTTATTATTGGTTCAATGAGTAACCCTATTCAGGCCAAGGCCGCCGCCGAAGAGATCTCCGTTCAACTCAAAAGACTAGGCTACCCTCCACGATCAATTGAAGGTCGAGACGGAGCGGATTGGATCCTTTTGGATCACGGGGACATCATCATCCATATCTTTTTAGAAGTAAGCCGAGACAATTATTCTCTTGATACTCTTTGGGCAGATTGTAAGCAAATGGAAATCCCTCAAGAGTATTACTACTCCAGCGACAATGACGGAACCTCTGACGATAGTGGTGAAAGCTACTTCTAATGAATAAATTGACCATCATCTCCGTTGGAAAACTAAAAGATGAGGGTCTTAAAAAGATTGAAGCCGATTATCTCAAGCGTATCAATTCATTTAAAATAGAGGTCATTGAATCCAAGGCCTACTCCGAAGATAAGGACAAAGAGGCCAAAAAAGTCCTTGAAATCATCAAGTCAAAAGACTCCAGTCCTACCATTATTTTACTGTCTGAACGAGGTGAGCATTTTGATAGCAAAGGCTTCGCAAAATACCTTGATAAAAAACAGGGTCCTCTTTTTTTGGTTTTTGGGGGAGCTGCCGGTCACGGGGAAGAAATCATAAAAGCTGCCCATGGTGAGCTCTCTCTCAGTAAACTCACATACGCTCATCAGTTAGCTAGGGTGGTTCTCATGGAGCAGCTCTATCGTGCCCATACCCTTCTTACGGGTCACCCCTACCATAAGTAATTAATCAAAAAGAAGCTCTGGATTTTCAAAGCAGTCCATGAACTCTTTGCTAAGCTTTGCACCATGAACACCATCCATTACTCGGTGATCAAGGGTCACTCCAATAGTCATGATAGGTCTTACGACGACCTCATTATCGACCACCCAGGGCCTTTTTCGAATCTCCCCTACTACGACGACAGCTGGCACTCTAGAAAAGGGCACAAGGGGTGCTAGGGCCTTCTCAACGCCCATTCCTCCCACACTGGTGATCATGACAGAGCCAAAGGGATCTCTGGGAAGTCCGGGAAAGGGAATATTGAGGCCGTAGACGATCCAGGAAGTGAAATCAAGAAACCACCCCATCATACACCAGGGAATGAATTTAATGAGATTTTGATTTTTTCTGAGCTCCTTATCTTCTCGCCTCTTCACTTTACTTGCTCTTTCTTTAAGTGTTTGAGCGATCTCAAAAAGCTTCATATCCCCGGCATTAAATACTTGAGCTCCACCGAGATCTGCCCCCTCAGTTTCAGCACCTTTTTCCCCAGGCATATTCACTTGAAAAAAAAGATCAATGTCTTCCCGAAGATAAACCCTATTATTTCTTAGAATGGTATTGAGTTCTGGTCTTTTTTTGAGAGCGTGACAAATGGCCTTGGCCACTAAGATTGTTGGAGTGATCTTCATTCCATGCTCTTTTTCATAGCTTTCGAGTTTTTCTAATGCCTTTGTCATATCGATTTCAAGAAAAGAGTAAATAGAAGGATCTTTGGCGGTTTTCCACATTCCCATGGCGAACTTTCGCATGGAGGAGTATTTAGGCAGTTTTTTTAATTTTATATATCCCATAAGTTTAAGAATAGGATGAAAGAAGGCAAAAAAAAAGGGCCCCCATCCGGAGGCCCTCATTTTGAGATTTTTTGACTCTAATTAAAGAGCGTTGTGCTGAAGAATAACTTCATGCTTTTTAGTCTCAGTTGTTTCTAGTGAGAAGTAAACATCTGATCCTTGCCCTTTAGTTACGTTAAGAGCAGCTTGGAAAGTAAATGGAGTTTTCATCATTGCTTTACCAAAATCGCTGTAAGCTTCAGTAAAAGCTTTTCTAGACTTTTCATCGTCATTTTTGATGGAAGCCATTTTATTAAGAGCAACTCTCATCTTTCTAAGAGCTCTTTCAGTTCTTTTTTCAAGAGTTCTTCTACAGATTTTTACTGTAACGTAAGTCTTACCTAAACAGAGGTTGAAGAAGTTATCGTTTCTTCTATTTTTCTCAAGAGTGTTGAAATAAGCCCCGTGAAATTGTTTAGCAGCTTTTTCTAGAACACCAGTGTTTCTGTTAAGAATAAGGTAATTAGTAGCAGCCGTTTTAAATCTTACACCAAATTTAAGATCAGAGGATCCAACTTTTTCAAGTCCTTCTGGGAATTTAATATCTAAAACTTTGAAAAGACCTGTTTTTCTCTTAAGAGAATTAAGAACTCTTTCAAGAGTAGAAACTCTTGTATGAGATTTTTGAAAGCTGTAAGCATACTGTCCACCTTGAACTTTTTTGATAAAAGTAGCAGTCGCTCCATTGTACTTTTTGAAGTTGGTGAAGAAACCTTCAACAATATTTCTAAAGAATGGGAAGAACTGACCTTTAAAAGTATTAAGGTTAGCACTTACGTTTTCATCTTCAGTTCTGTCAGAACCCATGTAAGTAGTTTCAGTACTGTTTCTGAATTTTGTTTTGTTCCACTGAGCAAATGCAGGGATGTAAGGTAGAGCGATCGCAGCAGTTACACCATGACCATGAGTTTTACCCTTAGTCTGGAAACCACTTACAACATCGCTGTTGTTTGTATCTTCAGCAGCTTTTTGAACTCTCTTAAGTTTACCTTTCATGAAGTCTTTAAGAAGGCTTTGACCTTTTCTAGTAGAAATATCAAATGTAAAAGCGATTCCTTTTTCCCAAGTGATAAACTTTTGAAGAGATAGAGAAGCAACAGCAGCAGAACCATAAGCTCCAAAGCTCATTAGCTTATCTTTATCAATTCTACCGTAAACAGTATCTTCATCTACTTTTACGTAAGTTCTTTTCCACTCACCTTGAGCAACATAAGTTACACCAGCTGCAAGACCGTAGAATCCAGCACCACCGCTGAAAACGATTCCACCATGAACATCATATTGTAGAGAATCTTGATCTCTCCAAGTATCGAAATCTTCGATATCTCTTGGGATTTTAAGATGTCTAGCTTTTTTAGCTTCTTTCTTAGTGTCAACCGTTCTGATTGAGTATGCACCACCACCAATAGTTGGCATTAGAGCAGCATTAAGAGTAAGAGCAGAAAGAACACCTAGGTTTGTTCTATTAGCTGTAGCAGTTACACCAACTCCACCGGTGATAGAGAAGTATTTCTTAACAAGGAATGGCCCACATTCGTCTCTTTCGATTACGAAGTCTGGCATTTTTTGTTGAACTGGAGTTTGTTGAGCAAGAACGTATTGTTGCCTTTGTTGAGATTGTCTCTGCGTAACACACTCTCTAACTTGTCGTTGATCTTGACCATAGGCTAAGCTTTGAGTACTTGGCATACTTTGAAGGAAGTCTTCTAGATTTCCAGCTTGGTTAAGAACAAGTTTTCCATAATCAGCTGAGAAAAAGAAAGCTGGAGCAAAAGAAACTTCCCAATCAGACTTAGCTCTTTGGACAGTTTGTGTTTCTTCTTCTTCAGTTACTTCTTGATCTTCACCTTCAGTCCATTCACCTTCACCCTCACAATTTTCAACACACACTGTTTCGTCTACCTCTTTGGTGATTTCTTCGCGTGTAGTCGTTGGAACTTCATCTTGATAGGTAGATGAAAATTTAGGCTTATAGGCACCTTCACCAGTACCATGGTTTTGTATCCAAGCTTGTGGATCAGCTGGCTCGAATTTTCCATCTGGATTAACCACACCAATAGCGTTACCATTAGTGTCAAAAACAGTTGCATAACCATTGGCATCATAGTCTGCAGCACTTACTAAACCTATAATTTGTTTTCCTCCATTATTTCCGAAATTGTATTCAACTTCGTAATTGCCTCCTACTGAGGTTAATTTTACCTTTGAATTGGCCTCATAATAAGAACCAATTATTGTAAAAGAG
>CBDUBC010000143.1:0-5088 GCA_965365285.1 uncultured bacterium | reverse complement strand
GCAAAAGCAAATGGAGGATAGAGAAGGATCGACTCAAAGTCAAAGTCTGCCTCAGGATCTAGAAAGCCCTTTGGATGAATCTTCTTAAAATTAAGATGATATTTTTCATCAATATTCTTCCAATTAACTTCAATATGCTGATCTCTTGTATGTCGATTTTGTTCATGAAAAAAACCAAGAGCATGCATTAACTCATGGAGAATTTGTGGTCTTTGGCAATTTGAAGAAAGAGAAATATCTTGTTTCTTGCCTTGATAACCTAGATAAGAATAACAATTATTAAGACCTTTTTTGAAATAAAGGTACCCTTTTTGATTCCTTCTTTTAATGAATTTAACTGGAGTATTTTGGTTGAAATACTCAATGGCTTCAAGTACGGCTTGGGGATTATCCAAATCATCAGAGAGCTCGTAAGGAACTATTCCCTCCGGCCAGGGTATCGGTTTTTTCATTAATAGAGTCCCCTCATCCATTCTCTTTTCGTTAAATTCATCGAGATCAGAAATAAGGATATCTCCGTGGACGAGAACGTGCGGACCATCGATAAAGACTTCAGAGAGAATAAGCTCTCCCTTTTCGGTCATGGGAGCAAAGTCCTCTTCAAGCTCTAACAGCTTAATTTCAGCAACGTTTTTTTCAGGTAAAGGCTTAGATTTTTGAACATTTGCAGGTACTGAAGAAGGTTGAGGAATCTTTGGTTTAGAAGCGACTTTAGGTTTTACCTTTTTTATTTCAAGGTTATTTGGTTGGATAACTTTATCCACTTTGGAGCTTCTTGAAGAAGTTGCTGCTTCCTTAGAGCTAGGAACTCGATATTGTGTTAAGTAGTAAACATATCCAAGATAGACTACAGCTAGATACAGAAATATTTTAAGATTCCTCATACCTTAGTATTTTATAGAACATCCATAAGGTCGAGTTTTTTTAATTTTTGGATCTTCTCCGACCAAAAGAGAATCAAGTGCCATTGCCACATAATTTTTAGAAGTTGGAATATCGAGCAAGTCATAGCTTGGATTGGAATCTATCGCACCTTCATAGATCAGTTTCCCTGATTTACCAATAATATACATATGAGGCGTTGTTAGAGCGTGATAAAGCTTACCGACCTTTCCATCATGGTCGAGAAGAATTTCAGAGGCATGAGAGCCTTCTTCCCTTTCTTTAGTAGAAGCTGTTTGAGTAGTGAGGTGACCTTGCTTCCCTTCAGCGGAAGAGACTATCTTTAACCAAACAACCTTTTTAGCTGTGTATTTTTTTTGAAGCTTTTGCATATTTTGGCTATCGTAATGTTTTCGTACAAACGGGCAGCCATCATTGTACCATTCGAGGACAACAAAATTCCCTTTGAACTGAGAAAGCTCCACCATTTTTCCGGTAGCGTTTGGCAGAGTGAAATTGGGAACCTCTTGTCCAATCTCTACCTTTGACTCTACTGCATTTTTTGGAGAAGGCTTTGACATCCCTAAAAAGAGTCCTAAGCATAAAATAGTAAGTGGTAATCTCATAGTTTTGTCCTTCTTAAACCTTAAATATTTCTAAAATTATATCCGTTAATTTTTCTTTCAAATCTTGGACTTTACTTGGAATAAGAGTTTGGTCTCTTTCATCCATGTAAATCTCTCTTTTAATCTCTATCTGCATTGAATTAGCGCCACTCTCATGCAGAAACACTGTTCCCTGCCCGCCCTTATAGGGATCATTATATCCAACCTTGTAATCTTTTGCCTCAAAAAGTTGAATGGCCCGTTTTATCCATTCCCTCTCACAACTCTTTCCCTCTAAGTCCGAAAGGCAAAAATCAGGTCGATTCATTTTTTGCTGAGGATTTTTTTTAAGATGGTACTCCGTTGGCCTTGAGGGCATGCTGTGAAGATCGATAGCATATTTAATAGAATGATTTTTAAGGGTATTTTCCACTTCATTAAAATAAGGGTCGTAATATTTTTTAAGTAACTCTTCTTCCTGAGAAGAATCAGGTCTTTTTAAAACAATTTCTTCACCTTGAGTGTTCCTTTCCCAATTCAAAAGAGCTATTTCTCGTGGTCGATTCAGATCAATACTTGTTCGAATAGGATGAGCAACTATTACAGTAATTCCTCTTTCATTAAGAACCTTAATATCAATTAAATCATAAACCTTAAAATCGACATCCCTTGCAAGGGCTCTTTTATTATCAGTCACAAAAGGAATAAATTCATTCGGTAAGCTCATTCCCGAATGCGGAAGACAAAGAAGATATCGAGGACTTTCTGCTCGATAAATTTGAAAATTTTGATTAGTCATTTTTTTTTCCAAACTTGAATTTTTACACTTTGATGAGGTCCATGATCAAAGCACTCCTCACCAACTTCAATTTGTTTTTCAAAACTCATATCATATAAGGACTCCGTCGCCCAAGAAAGCAGCTCGTCATAACTGATATGAGGGCTATTTAGACATAAAACAAGCTCACCATTTGGGCCTAAAAGTTCTGGAAGCTTTTTTAGCATATTGGAATAGTCTCGCCTCGCATCAAAGTTTTTCCCCTGAAAAGAAGGTGGATCAAAGATGATCAGATCATAAGGCCCTTTTCGTCGAAGAAGACCCCAAGACTTTTTAATATTGTGGTTATGAAAATAGATATTGGAAAGATCAATTTTATTGAGCTGGTGATTTAATCGTCCTCTGACAAGGGCGGATTTCATCATATCGATATTATGAATCTCTCTTGCTCCTCCAACGGCACAGTGAACAGAAAAAGAGCAGGTGTAGGAAAACATGTTGAGGATTCTTTTTCCTTTGGATTTATTTTGAAGCTCCTGTTTAAGAACTCGCATTTCAGGAAAAAGACCAATATTTTGATTACCGTCCAGATAGACTCGAAAAAGAGCACCATTTTCTTCAACATCGTAATATTCCTTTAACTCCCCTTTAAGAGCGAAGAACTCGATGGGACGAGTATAACGATTTTGAATAATAATATGAGGACACTTAATTTCTTCAAATTGGGAGAGATCAATCTCTTCATAACAGCTAACAAGAATCGTCTCTTGATTGAGTCGATCGATATTATAGGGTAGAGGCTCCTTTTGTCCCCTTCCAAAAAAAAGACGGGAAAAACTAGCATCTTTTAAAAACGATTCGTCAAAATGATTTACCATAATCTTGGTCATAGAAAGATAACTAAAGATAGTCAATTTTAAGCATAGGAATTGAGGATATTTTTTAGAAATAAGCGCTTTTTCTGACCTTCTTTGACTGCTGAGCTGGCTTTGTAATTTATTCGCTATTCTTTTTTTTAAAAAAAAGAGATTTTTGATTGTTAATATTATCTTTAAAACTTATTACTTTTCTTAGCATTCTTGTCAGTTAATCGTAATAAACTCCAACACCTCTTTCATTGATTAAAAATTTATTTAAATAAATGAAATTCGTTTATAATAAAGCAAAGGAATTATTTATGGCGCTTTTTAAATCAGAAACTAATAAACCCTTTCATGTTATTTTAAGAGATTATTTTCTCGATTTGGAAAAAGAGGAAGTTGCCCCTAATGAAAAAGCATTTGATTCACTAGAAGAAATTGAAAATGGATCAAAGAATAATGAAGAGCTTGCCTACTATCTCATGGAAGACATTATTTATTGCTCTCTTTCGGCCACTTATATAGAGCATATCCTTAATGCCATAAAAGAGGCTCCTGCCCTCGCTATCCCTATTATTGAAAAATTTCAAGCGGATATGGAAATTCATGAACAAGAATTAGCTGAGCAAACTTTTGCCCATGCCAACTATGTACAAAGATTTGGAAATTGTGAAGGATGCGCTCACTGTGATAATCATAAAGATCTTAAAGAGCTTATTTTCTTTTGGGAGACTGGAGATCTCGAATTCTTCAAAAAACTTTTCCTTTCCATGCAAACGATTCTCACAACGATGAATTATGTACTGCAAGACTTTCTTCCCAATAATATCAATAAATGCCATTTAATTGATCTCGAAGAAATATTTAAATTTCGAGAGTTTGTTGTTGCCTATTCTGATGATCGTTATGATGAACTCTATCAGGCTAAATAAATTAAATCTTATACTATATAGTCTCGATAGGAGTCTATGAGTAAAAAATCCAAGAAAGAAAGAACTCCTTCAAAATTCTCAATGAATGGGATCGAGAAATTAAGTCGAGAGGAACTTCTCAAATTAATTAAAAAGCTTTTTATCCACTTGGAAATAGAGGCCCAATCAGTAAGAGAAATAGAGGACAAACAAGAGGCTTTATCTAAAGAAAAACTCATTGATGTCGAATCCATGAGAGAAATCGAACTCTACCAAGAAAAGTTAACAAGAAATAAAAATATTGATGAGCAGTTTACAAGAGAAGTTGAAAAAGCGCAGGATCAATTGGCATGGTTTCAAAAGATTTCGCAAGAATTTATTCGTGAGATTGAAACAAATCAGCAAAAACTTTCTCTACTTGATAACGTAGAACATGAATTTGTGAGAGAAATTGAGAAATCCCAAGAAAAAATCATTGCCGACATAAGGCTCCTTCACACCTTTATTATCGAAGTTGAAGAGAATCAGGAAAAAATGGCGGTCTTTGCTAAAAATGTGGCCCAAGTTAGGGATGATCTTCAAAAACTTGAGAGTGCTTTCACCAAAATATGTAATTGTGAAGATTTTGTAGTTCTAGATGAATTACTTAGTAAATTTGACATTAGTCTTCTTAAAAGTGCCAATGACCTCACAAAGGCCCTTATCAAAGCTCGATAGGCTCTCTATAATTCCCTCATGGAAATTCTTTTAAATCAAAGACAAACTGCCGTTGAACCCTGTCCTTATATAGATAGTGAAGAATCCTCTAATTCTTATTTTCTTGCTCGAGATGTTTCTGCTGCCGAACTTAATGAGCTTCTTGAAAAAGGCTGGAGAAAGTTTGGAGTCTCCTACTTCATACCAAAGTGCCCTCATTGCAGGAGGTGTACTCCAATAAGAATCCTGGCTTCTGAGTTTATTCCCTCTAAAAGTCAAAAAAGGATTCTCAAAAAAAATGCAGATGTTACTGTAAAATTAAAAGCTCCAGAATATCGAGAAGAGATTTTTGAGCT
>CBDUBC010000142.1:0-5266 GCA_965365285.1 uncultured bacterium | reverse complement strand
AGTATGGTGCGAATTTAAAACCTCACCTGACTGTCTTAGCAGCTTGCTCCACGTCGCATCACGCTATTTCTTTAGGAGCGATGCTTATTGAACAAGGAGAGGTCGACTTTGTTATGGTTGGGGCGAGTGATGCCATAAGCTTAACAACCTTTAGTGGATTTAATGCCTTACAAAACATCTCTCCCGAGCGAAAGTGTAAATCTCTTGATCAAAAAAGAGACGGTCTTGTTTTTGGAGAAGAGTCAAGTTGCTGGGTCATGGAGCCTCTAAGTGGATCATCGACTCCAAATAAAGTTTACGGAAAAATATCTCAGATTAATTTTGGATTAGAGTCCTATCATATGGCGATTCCAGACCCAACAGGTATTGGCCATAAAAGAGTGATCTCTAAAATGGATCTAGATAATATTGATTATGTAAAAGTTCATGGGACGGCAACGCCTCAAAATGATGAGATTGAAATTAGAGCTCTTGAGGAGTCTTTTGAAAAATTAAACCTATCGCATAAAGTTCCTCTTGGGGCCTTAAAGCCTTATATCGGTCATACCATGGGGGCCTGCGGGTTAATTGAAAACTCCATTGTACTTAAGATGATGGAAGAAAATATTTTACTTCCTAACTTGAATTTAACAGAGCCGATAGAGTCAAATATTTTTGATCTTTTAACGAAAAACACTCAAAAAGATATCCGTAAAGTCTTATGCCTCTCCGCTGCTTTTGGAGGTAATTATTCAGGGTTAACTTTAGAAAAGGTTGATTTATGATGAATATTGAAAAGATATTTAGCTTAAAAGGCCTTAAGTCTAAAGCTCCAACAGATCGACTAGGTGAAGTGAATGATGAAGGATATTTCTTCACTGAAAATGACTTAAATGAAATTAAAAAAACGCCTAAGAAAAATCGAATCAAAAGACTTAACACACCCTGTATGCTGGCGATCCATGCTTTAAGTAAAATCATAACGGATCCCATAACAGAAAAAGATGCTTTAATTATTTCTCATGAAACACTTCCTGGAGTCATAGAAGAATATATAGAGGATGTGTTTATTAATGTGGAGTATGCCTCTCCTAAAAAATTCCCTTTTATTTCTCCAAATGCTCTTTCTACTCCTATTGCAAAAGAATTTGGTTTTTCTTCCTATCAAATTAATACGAGTGGAATTGATGGAGGGGGAATACAGGCGCTCACGATGGCGCAGACTTTACTCAGAAATGAAGAAATAGAGAATGTTTATATCGTCACGGTGGATTTTCTCTCTAAGATTTTTTATGAGACTTATAAAGTTATGGGAGCGTATAAATATAAATGCCCTACGGATATGGTCACCGCTACAAGACTTTCAAAAAATAATGACAGCTATGGAGCGATCCTTAAATCAGACTCTTGGTATAGCGATGATCTCCTCCCTTATTATAAATATGCCTTTGATTTAAAGGGTATGAAAGAAAAGCTAAGTCAGTTCATAGAGTCTTATCCTATTAGCTTAATCTCAACGATGCCTGAATCCTCTAATGATGCGCTTAAAAGAGAGGCATTAATTAAAGAAATCATAGGTCCTTCTCCAATTGATATTATGGAATTTGATGATTTAAAAAGCATTTGCTCAGGTAGTGTTTTTGAAAATATAAATCAATTTATAAAACGCTTAAAAACTTATCCTAAAGGAGAGAGGTATGGAGTTATTCCATGGCAACTTCCTGGTGGAATAAGTGGTGCTTATTTAATAGAGGCGAACTAAATGGAACAAATAAAACCGTTTAAATACAAGGGAAAAAGTAGATTATATTATTGGTCTCCTGCCTATCAAGCAAGATTTAGTGAAATCGATCGATATAATATCTTATGGAATGGTCACTATATTAGTTATTTTGAAGAAGCAAGGTTCTCTCTTTTAAATCATTTTAACGTAAACATTTCAGATCTCGATGAAGCAAACCTCATCTTACCAGTACGAGGCTATAATATTGAACTTAGAAAACCTATTATGGGTGAAGATAAGTTTCAGATTCTTGTTAGACCAAGTTTTGTTTTTGAAGGCGTGATTAAATTTCAACATCTTTTAATTTGTAAGGAAAAGGTTCATGCCACCAGTGAGTTAAGCCATGTCATTGTTCATAAAGAAACTGGTCTTTATTCACTCACACCTCCAAAAGCTTTTGCTGATGGAATGGTCGATCTCTTTAACGCATTTGATATTCATATTGAAAAAGATAGATTCTCACAAGTTGAAAAAAGGATTTAAAAATGGAAATAACTACAGATCAAATTAAAAACATTATGATTGAGTCTTTTGACCTTGATTTAACGGCCAATGAGATATCGGATGACATGCCCTTTTTTGGTGGAGAATTGGATATTGATTCCATTGATATGTTGGAATTTTTCATGAAAATTGATCAAAGCTTTGACATCAAAATTAATAAAGAAGAATTAAAAGAAGAATATTTCGCTTCTGTTCAGAGTATGACGGATTACTTAAATACGCAGAAGGTGACTCAATGAATATAGAGGCCCTTGCACCCTATCTCCCTCAAAAAGGTTCTTTTTTACTGTTAGATGAAATTATCGATCATGATTTTATGAAATCTGTTGTTATAAAAAAGACTCTACTTCAAGAGGACCCTATATTTAAAAATCACTTTCCCGAAAATCCTATTTATCCTGGTAGTTATCTGATTGAGGTGAGCGCTCAAGCTGCACAGCTTATTTTTATACCTCTTGAAGATTTTTTGAAGTCTAATGAAAGTATCAATCAAAAAAATATACTTCGAGGTAGGGTACTTAAAGTAGAAAACGTAAAGTTTATTGAAGAAGTTAAACCTGGGCAAACTTTAGAAGCTCAAGTTGTATTAAACCAATTTTTAGATTCAGCAAACTGCGCGAAAATTTCTTTTAAAATAACCTGTCTTAATAAGGTTGTTGCAAAAGGAAAAATCATGTTGGGTTTTGCTGCTTCTGGAGGGCAAACGGATGAAAACAAAAAAACTCTACAGTGATTACGATGTTTGTATTTTAGGGGGTGGACTTGCTGGATTAGGTCTTGCTCGTCAAATATCTCTGGAGCATCCTGACTGGAATGTCGTTGTTTTAGAGAAAGCAGAAAAGGTCTCAAGCTGGAAAGTTGGTGAGGCCACGGTTGAATTAGGTGCGCATTATTTTATGCGTAAGCTAAGTTTAACCAACTACTTATACCGTGAGCATTTACCTAAAAATGGGCTCCGATTTTTCTTTGATAATAAAGAGAAGAATTTAGAGCTCACTCAAATGTCCGAAGTGGGAAGCCAAGGTCTTCCTGTTCATGCGAGTTTTTTAGTGGATCGGATCAAATTTGAAGATGATCTCATCACTATGGTGAGAAAAGATGGAATCACCGTGCATCAAGGTGCGGCAGTAAAAGAAATTCAAATTTCTGAAGATGAATCCCCTCATACTATTTCTTATGTGCAAGGTGATGAGAAGGTCCAAATCCATGCAAAATGGCTTGTGGATGGAACGGGAAGAAAAAAATTAGTTCACTCTCTTTGTGGAGAAACGCTGAACTTAAAACAAGAGACCGATACAAGACTTAATACCACTTCGGTATGGGGAAGATTTTCTCATATTAAAGATATCGATTACACCTCTAAAGACCCTATCTACAAAAAATTTAGAGAGCGCGTTTATCATAATACCAGAATGATGGGTGCCCTTCATTTTATGTATGAAGGATACTGGGTTTGGTTTATTCCATTAGATAAAGAGGTTTTTAGTATAGGTGTAGTTTATGATAAAGATGTGAGTGATCTGAAACTCAATAAAAAGAACTTCACTGAGTTTTTAAAATCTCATAACGCCATCAATGATTTAATGAGTGAAGCTAAGATGCTTGATTTTTTAGGCTATCCAAGTCTTCCTTATAAATCGAATCAGTACTTTTTTAAAAATAGAGTGACTCTGATTGGAGAATCCTCGGCCTTTGAAGATCCGTTTTATAGTCCGGGTACAGATTTTATCGCTTTATCCACCGATCTTACGATCAGCCTGATTAAACAAGATTTTGAAAACAACCCTGAGTTTAATGAATCCATAGAACTCTATAATGAATTCTATAAGGATCGATATGAGCGGACTATGAGGCTCTATATTGATCAATATAAATACTTTGGCTCTTGTACTCTTATGAAAGAGAAGTATGAGCTTGATTTAAAGAACTATTATAATCTCTTTTACTGGCCATTTATTGCCGATAAGCATCTTGATAAAGATTGGCTTAAGGTCACTTTAAAGGAAAAGAATATTTCAAAAAGAGTGGCCGAGTGGCAAAAATCAATGCTTGATCAGGCCTATGAAATGGCCATGGATAAAGATCAGTATTATAAAGAAAACGAAGGAACTTTTTCTAATACTTCTAAAATAGTCAAAGAGCTCTATGGGCTTCTTGAAAAGGATTATTGCAAAAATACTTCCGATAAATTTTTAGAGAGAACGAGCGTTCATTTCTTTTTAAATCTTATTTCTGAACTTGAAGAAGGCTCTCAATTTAGAGAATTTAATCTTTTAAAAGAAAAAATAGATTTTCTCACTCTTTTAACTCAATTTAAAAAGCTTACTCCAGAGTCGATAAAAGATCTTACAGCTCAGATGGAAAAGGTTTTAAGTAAAGTCCTCCTTGATAGGTATGATCAAGAGTTTGAGATCACCTGCTCTCCTCAAGGTATCCAATCCATGAAGTTCGAAAACCAAGATCAATCTCAATCCATTTATGATTTATCGAATATCATCTTAAGAAATGGAGAGAGTTTATTAGGTAAGATCTAAATCTCGCTTTTAGAGGGAAGCGTGGCTTCCCTCGATCCCACATCACTATATAACACTTAAAGTCAAACCCTACCTCTCATACTTCCTGCGCATATCATCAATTGATGGCCATAAATCCCCTATTGAGTTAAAAAGAAATATGAAGAAAAAGATATTACTGATCACAGTCAGAGCGGACACAGGGGGAGGCCCTAAGCATGTCTATGACATCTTAGAGGGTCTTCAAAATGACTTTGACTTCTTCATCGCAGCCCCAGATAACGAGCGCTACTCAAACGACTACAAGGCCCTCGCCAAAGAATTTCTCCCTATCCCCCACAGAAAGTTCAGCCTCACAACGCTCCTTGAAATCTATCTCTTTTGCCGCAAGCACAACATACAAATCATCCACTCCCATGGATTTGGAGCTGGGCTGTATTCAAGATTATTGGGAATCTCTTTTTTAGTAATTCACACTTTTCATGGC
>CBDUBC010000141.1:0-5673 GCA_965365285.1 uncultured bacterium | reverse complement strand
CATCGGACAGTTTGGAGATGATGCGATTCTAGGACCGATCAGAAAGATTGTCTCCGAACTTGGGGTGAATGAAACAGAGTTTATGGCCTACTGGATTCGTGGACGTCTTAATTAAGACCGTCCACTACTGAAGTGACCACATCTTGATCAAAATAATTTGCACCCATGCCAGCATCCACAACAATTTTTTCCGCATTAATTCCTGAACTTTGAGGAGAAAGAAGAAAGGCTATGGTATTTGCCACTTCAGAGGTTTTAAGCGCTTCATTTCGAAGAGTCAGCTTTTCTGAGTAAAGATAATTATTAATATAACCAGGAATACCAGCAGAGGCCGAGGTCTTTAAAGGACCGGAGCATATGCTGTTGACTCTAATTTTCTTAGAGCTTAGAGATTTGGCCATAAAAGGTACAACCGCATCCAGCATGGCCTTAATAGGTCCCATATAACCATAAGGGGTTGCTTTGGTACTAGAAATAGATACGGTTACAAGGGAAGCTCCCGTATTTAGAATATCTTTGAGGGCATTTGCCAATTGGACAAAGCTAAAACAAGAAATATGAGTGGCCTGCAAAAAGTCTTCTTTTTTAGTTTCTAAGAAGTCTTTGGGGCCTTCTGAGTAATTAGCAAAAGCAATAGAGTGGAGAAAACCATCTAAACAAATCCCCTTCTCTTTAATTTCATTACAGACCTCATAAAGATTGGCCTCATCCTCAACATCACAAATGAGAGCTAAATCACCTGGAAAAAATTTTTCAACGGTGTGAAGCTGCTGGGAGTTTTGTACTGTAAAAATGGTATTTGCCCCATTTTCTTTAAGGGTTTTAGCGACGCTAAAAGCGACACTTTTTTTATTACTCACTCCGGTGATGAGAAAGGTCTTATTTTGTAAATTTAAAAAACTCATACGTTACTATCCACAAGATTACAGGCAAAACTTAACTGACAAACTCTTTTGCCTTCGACATATATCTTAGCGTCAAAAAAATAAGCTCCTGTAATTTCTTCAACCAGTTCGCATTTAATATCCAGTACATCTCCTGGCCTAACAAGAGAGCGGTATTTGACATCGCTCACTCGAGAAACAACTCCGGTCTTTCCTTCACCTTTGGCATCCCCTAAAAGAAGAGAGCCTGATTGAAAGGCAGCTTCTTGAAGAAGAACTCCAGGCATAATGGGATTACCAGGAAAATGTCCTTTAAAGTAATACTCTTCCTCTTTGACATATTTTCTAGCGTGAATATGACAAGGTCCCTTTTCGACGATTTCATCGACAAAAAGAAAGGGAGGTCTTTGTTTAAGACCTTTTAAGATATCTTCCATTAGAGACCTCCAGAAATTTCTATATCAGAACCTGTGATATAAGAGGCTTTATCGGAACTTAAAAAGGCGACCAAATCCGCCACTTCCTCTGGTTTTCCAAATCGCTTCATAGGAACTTGTTTTTTATACTCTTTAATTTGTTCGGCCGGTAAATCAGCAATGAGATCTGTATCGATAAAGCCGGGAGAAATACAATTCACCGTAATACCCTTTTTGGCCACCTCTTTAGCGAGTGTTTTAGTAAAAGCATTGAGTGCAGCTTTGGAACCCGCGTAAGCCGCTTGACCACTAAAACAGTATCGAGATCCAACAGAGCTCATATTAATGATTCGTCCAAAACGATTTTTCATAAAAAGAGGAACTGCATATTTTGACATATAAAAGGCAGAGTTTAGATTTACCTTCATCACTCGATCAAAATCTTCTTCTTCCAACACGGCAACGACTTGATCTTTTCTTATTCCAACATTATTGACAAGAATATCAAGATCCTCTCGTCCTTGGTAAAATGTTTTTACAGAATCAAGATTGGAGGTATCAAATTTTTTAAGTTCAAGACGTCCTTCTAGGTTTTGGGCCAAGGCCTCCATCTCCTTCGCGGCTTGATCATCTCTTGAATAAATAGCACAGACATCGCCACCCTCTTTTAAAAAATGAAGGGTTATCGCTTTTCCAATCCCTTTTGTAGCACCTGTTATTACAATTTTCTTGTTTTTAAATTCCATATAATCCCTATCCTAAAAAGTTTTCGATTTCGTGACTTTGAATAACCCCATAATTAGCGGCACCTAACCAACCACTCATGATGATTCCTACACTTCCCGCATGAAAGAGTCCCTCTATTTTTTTATGAAGATTTTGGCTGACTTCTAGCCCTTCAAACTTTGTTCCAAAAGAGGCCCCTTTTTGGTGGTGAGTGTATTTTTGTACCGTTAAAGGTGTTGCCGCATCGATAAAATCAATCTTCTTACTGGTTCCAGGTAGAACCTTTTCTAAAGCAGAGAGGGCCTTATCAATTAGTGCTTGTTTTTTTTGTTTATATTCTTCTTCATTAAGGTTGGCCCAGTCTTCAAACCGAGAATTACTTGAAGATACGATGGCAAATCGATTATTCAGCTCTGGTCTCATATCAGGGTAATAAAGGCTAAAGGTTTGAGAGCCTACTTTGGGAGAAAGTATCAAATCCGTGGAAAAGTCCTCATCTTCGGAATAGAAGATCAAATCTTTCATTCTTGGGAGACTCTCCCCTTCTTTTATACCCATGTAAACTTGGCAAGAGCTGGTGTTCAGTCGAATCTTTTTGGTTTCTTCAACAAAATCAGGAGTGAAGTGCTCCTCTCCTACCATATTGAGAATGGTGGATTTAATATTGGCGTTTGAGAGAACGGACTTAGAATAGATCTTTTGCCCCTTGAGTTCTACTCCCACAACCTTGTTATTCTCTACTAGAATTTTATCAATTTTTGAGTGGAGTTTAATATCCACTCCATTATGAATGAGCTCTTCTTTCATAGCGTTGATCATATGATCCGTTCCACCCTGATAGGTATAAACGCCACCTTTCATAAAGTTACTAAAAACAATCGCATAGGTAATGGCAGGATCTTCAAGATTTGAGCCATTAGCATAGACGATAGGTTCAAGAAGAAAACGAAGAACATCTTTTCTTCCTGGAAAATATTTTTCAAAAAGTTCACCGTTTGTCATTTTAGAGTTGTCATAGAAATTCATATTTTCCATGTCATTAAAAAATCCAAGAACCTTTTCTTCGGGGACCTTAAAATCATGAATGAGTTTGTGAATATAATCCTCTTTGGTGAAATCAGTCTCTAGATCAAACATGGGATTAGAAAAGCGAACTCCGTGAATCTTTACAATACGGTCAGCTATTTCCTTATTCCAATACTTCCGACAAGTCTTTTTCATTCCATAAGGAAAGCCGTGAAGAGAGACATCAAAGATATGATTCCCCTGAGATCTTTTAAACCAAGTTGCAAAGCCTCCAAGTTTATTATGAGCTTCCAAAAGGAGTACACTTCTTCCATTTTTTGCAAGTTTATTGGCAGCGGTTAACCCAGCAAGTCCTGAGCCAATAACAATGCAGTCATAGTCTTTGGTTACGGGGTCTGATTTCCTTAAGAGCGCCATATCAACCTTCGTTTAATTGAAGGTTCTTGATACCTGATCGAAGCTATTTTTGATACGCACAAGGCTTCAAAAAAAATGAATTTGAATTAGAATTTAAGTGGCCATGATGGGCGAAAAAACCTTTCTCGCCCATCGCGTTACAAATCTTATCGTGGCGCTCGAATATTTTCCCAAGGAATAGGTTTCCAAATTTGTCCTGATCCAACTAATGCACCGTTTCCATCACCTTTTTTGATGAGTCTTTGAGGTAAGTTACCAAGTTGTTTTATAGCAACAACTATTTGTGGATCTGTTGCACTAGTCATAAATAATTCAACAGGGCTACCCACACAAAATATGGCCTGTGATTGCCTTACGTCCTTATATTGAACCTTAATACAATCCTGTCCTCGAACGTTTTTAAACCAGCCGTCGCCGACCACATCGGCCCCATAGACCACTGAACTCATAAGAAAAAAAAGTGTCATCAAATATTTCATTTATAGTCCTCCATTTACATGATTTCACCTATCGTCATTTTATCATGAATAATAGAGTGTTATGAGGAATTTGGGCCTAATTAAATTTGTTTGATTATATTTTCAGCTACTTTGATACCATCCACCGCTGCAGAAGTAATTCCACCGGCAAAACCGGCCCCTTCACCACATGGATAGAGTCCCTTAAAAGTTGGGCTCATTAAATGTTGTTTATCTCGCATTACAGTTACAGGAGCTGAAGTTCGTGTTTCTGGGGCAATTAAAAGCGCCTGAGAGGTAGAGAATCCGGGCATTTTCCTTTCAAAATTTTGAAGTCCCTTCTTAAGATGCTCGACGACAAAATAAGGAAGAATTTTTCGAATATCATATTTAAAGATACCAGACGGAGAACTTGTGGTGGGAAGTGGAGTATCGTCTAATTTCCCTTGAAGAAACTCTTTGACAGTCATTGTGGGTAGTTTTTTTCCATCAGAAAATTTGATTGATGCCTCATAGGCTTTTTTCTCTATATTTTCTATGAAGTCTAAACCTCCAAGAACATCCTTTGAAGTAAAGTCTTTTCCTGCTTTGACTGTGACAACAAGAGCTGAATTAGACCATGGAGAATTTCTTTTAGAGTTACTCATTCCATTGACAACAATTCCGTTTTTATTTGTGCCTGAAGAAAGGACATAGCCTCCAGGACACATACAAAAACTATAACAGCCTCGATCAGATTTTTTATCATGAAGAGAGACGCGATATTTAGAAGCACCAAGCTCTTTATCAAAGTCACCATATTGAATTTGATCAATGGTTCTTCTTAAGTGCTCAATTCGTACTCCAACCGCAAAATCCTTTTGCCTCATTTCAACATTTAAATCTTTAAGGTGATGATAAACTTCTTTAGCAGAGTGCCCAACAGCAAGAATAACGTGATCCGATGAAAAATCTTTCAATTCATTCGTTTCAAGATCAAGAACCTTCACACCTTTTACTTTTTTATCGGAGTGAATAAGTTCTTCCATTCTATGGTTATAATAAATTTCACAGCCATGCTTAATAAGATAATCTGATATAGAATTAATCAGACCTCTGATCTTATTCGAACCCAAATGAGGATTAGAGAGATACTGAACTTCCTCTGGTGCCCCAAAATCTACGAGTTTTTTCATAACGTACTGAACGTAAGGTGATTTAATCCTTGTGATAAGTTTTCCGTCACTAAAAAGACCAGCTCCACCCTCGCCGTAACAAACATTATTTTCTTCATCGAATTGACCATATCTCCAAAAAGCAGAGATCTTTTTCATTCGATTATGTGCCCTTTCCCCTCTTTCGATGAGAATACTGGGGATACCGTATTCAATAAGTCTTAATGCGCAAAAAAGTCCTGCTGGACCTGCTCCTATGATTATTGGTTTTTCACCTGTGAGGTTTTTAGGATAAAAGCTCTCTTCGAAACTCTCAAATTCTTCCCCATTTTGGATGTACTCAATATGATAAATATACTTAGGTTCGACCCCTCGATTAGCGCCTCTCGCATCTAGAGATTTAGACAAAATGCGATAGTCGACCGCCTCAGGAAATCGTTCCTTTATCTCGTTATCTATCTTAAGATAAAAGGGTATGGTGAAATGAACTTTAGTACTCATAGCTATGGTAGATTTATACCGAGTTTTGAGCAGGTGTCTATAATGAGGGAGTATTTTTCATGAAATGTGCACTCTTAATCATAGGAGATGA
>CBDUBC010000140.1:0-5802 GCA_965365285.1 uncultured bacterium | reverse complement strand
AGAACTATCAGGAAGACCATATAACTCAATAAGCGCATTTGGACATTTTTCTTTATAGATAAGAGTCGCTATTTTAGAGAATGGATCTCTAATCGCAGCATCAGCTGAAATATTTATTAAAAATATTAAAAAAATTCTAGTGCTCATACTAATTAAACTTAAAAATGACACGGGTTCTCGTAAAGGTAGAGTTTTGCTCAAAATTATCCTGAATTTCTCCTTCAATATCATTATTTGTACTATCTAAAATATTTTCCATATTAGGGTCCATGAGAACCAGCTCCGGTGGCGGAGGCCGTAGGGGATCGAGAGGTGTATAGACTGGTTCGTCTTTTGGAGGAGGAGGTGGTGGTAGTTCAGTTCCCATCGTTGTAATAATTTCTGAGGGTTTGGAAACAAACTCATCTTTAGGAACACCTGGAGGAATGACTTCCCCTATTGGTTTTAAATTTTCGGCAGGCTTGGGCCGTCTTGGCGGCGGTGGAGGCGCTTGCATCACAGTTTGGCTTCCCATGAATTCATCTCTTCCTTTAAATTCTTCCATTTCTTGGGTTGGAATAGGACTTGGTGGCTCAGGATTCTCAAATTTTGATGGAATTTTAGTACGCAGACCTTCAGAAACAAAAACAGTTTTAGGGCTCATTAAAAGCTTATCCATAACAAGAGGATTCATTTTTAAACCTCTAAACTCTGCGATATTTACCATCGCCACTCTACCTGAAACCACGTCCAAAGAAGTTGCACCTGTCATGGGATTAAAGCCTGTGATAAAATCGGTTCCTCGAACACCCATGGCAGCTGTTTCTGTTTTAATGAAGAGCTTACTTTGCTCCGTTTTATTTTTATCAAGGAGGTCTTTTGCGACTTGAGACCGAACCTTTCCTTTGAGAAGTTCAATGATGCCTGCCTCATCTTTTTTTAAAGGCTCTAATTTTACCTCAGAAAGAGGTCCTACCGTCATCACGGTTTTATCAAGAAAAATGATCTTAACAACACTACCCTTGGCGGTACGGACCGAGTTTCCTCGCTGAACAGGAGCTCCTTTTGAAAGAGCCTTTATCTCTTTATTAGTTCCAATCATTTCTACTTTTCCTTTTAAAAGGATGACTTTTCCATCGTTTGAAAATGCCATTAAAGGAAAAAATGAAAATATCAATATAAATAATCGCGACATGTTTAGGTATTCTAACAACGAGAAGAACTAAATGTAGAGAATAAATTTCAAAATTGACGAGTCTAAAATAAAAACCGTATGCTTGTTCTTGTGAAATTTTCAATAATACTTATGGTGCTTTTTTTCTTCACGAGCTGCGGAACAGAAAGGGATCCTATACAAAAAATTAAGGTCGGATTTAAAATACCTCAATTAGGGAATCAAAAAGAATTCGATACAACTCAGAACCCGACTAATTTAAGCGGCTTTAACTGTGTGCTTGTCTTTATAACATATCCAGATCGCGCCGGAGGAACTTGCACAGACGCCAACGGCGTTACTCTCGCGAAGCCTTTTGATATGGTAGGTATGGTACCAAGGCCTGGTGGTTATCTTGAAGCTGAAGTGGACGTAGGTCCAGGAAGAGTTTTTCAATTAGTAGGCTTTAATGCAGACCTCGCAAATTTGGGAGGACGGTGTCCAAGTGTCTTTAACGATTTTACAAATATTGAAATTCACCTCTCAGAACCCTTTATTATCTCTCAAATAAGAGCTGATATATTTCCAGTGGCCTCTCAAGAAATCATCTTTAATTCTAGCTTTGATGTGAATAAAAAAATCTATGACTGCACAGGACCTTTATTTGATCAAATTGCTTCGCCCCCTCCAACAAGCGTCAATCTTGAACCTAGACCTTGGAGGTCAAAAGCAGCAGCAAGTAAGGTAACCAGTGCAAGCTTTAAGGCCCATGTCTCAGTTGGAAGTAATTATTTAGAACAGACGAGTACTAATTTAAAAATTAAACGGAATAAAATACCAGTTTTTAAAGCTCCTTAGGACAATCATATGAAAAAAGTTCTTCTCTTATTGTTTTACTTTTCACTAACCTCTTTATCTCTCGGAAGCACTATTCCCAAAAAAATATCTTGGGATGGAATCATTACAAACACAACAGGGACTCCTATCACTACTCCCGTAAATATCACCTTCTCTATTTATGACCAGGGTGTAACATGTCTTCTTTATGAAGAAACTCATACCTCTATCACACCGGCACCAGATGGAAACGTTTCTATCTTTGTTGGTAATGGTACCACGACAGGTAATGACCAGGGTCTTACTTTCGAAACTATTTTCCAAAATGCGACTCAAATCTTACCTACGTCTACAGCTAATTGTACTGGTGGCTATACACCTGGAGCGGGTCACAATCGAGTTCTGAGAACTACGATTAATGGAGAGATCTTTTCTCCTGACCTCGTTATTGGAGCTGTCCCTTTTGCAAGCTCTGCTGGAACACTTCAAGGAAAAACATCAGCGGATTTTTTATCTATTGGAGGAGGGACTCTAACGGGTGAAATTATCACTCCTCATCCTATTAGTTTAACAGGACAAGCTCCGCTTAATCTTGGCGATAGTGCAAGTGGAGTGATTGGCCTAAAAGCTCCTGCGACTGTCACCAATTATGATCTTACTTTTCCAGCTGCCGATGGCTCGGCCAATCAGGTCCTTACAACCAATGGAGCTGGTATTCTTTCTTGGACAACTCCATCTGGAGGTGGTCTTTCTAATACTCTAAATAATGGTTATATATTTGTAGGTGATGGTGCCAATACTGCAGTTGGCGTTCCTATGACAGGAGACGTAACCATCAGTAACACTGGTGTCACGACTCTTGCTGCAAGTTTAAGTATTAATACTTCTCAAATCCTAGATGGAACCATTTCTGATAGTGATATCGGCTCTATTTCCGCGATCAAAATTACGACGACAGCAACGGGAACGATTAGTGCCACCAATCTCGATGCTGCAATTGCAGAAATTGATGCTGAAAAACAACCTCTCGATCCTGAGCTTACCGTTCTTGCTGGTCTTACACCTGCGGCCAGTAGTTTTATAGTTGGTTCTGGAAGTACTTGGACGACTGAAACTGGTGACACCGCTAGGGTCTCATTAGGTCTTGGAACGACCGACTCACCCTCCTTCTCTGGAATTAGTGTTGGTACCACGACCTTTAATATAACAAATGCAGCTTCTGGCTCCATTGCCATCGGTGCTGCCACACCAAGAGCAGATGCTGTCCTTGATATCGTTTCAAGCACTAAAGGTCTTTATATTCCAACTCTTGATGCTAGTGCTAGGGCCTCCATTATTTCCCCTGATAATGGGCTTCTAATCTACAACTCAACGGCCAATAGACTAAATCATTACAACACCGCTCGATCAACTTGGGAGTATGTCGCCAGTGGAGGACAACTTAGAGATGCCGACGGAGATACGCAAATTGAACTAGAACAATCTGTTAATAACGATACTATTATTATGAGCACGGCCGGTGTTGCACGATTAACAATTGGAGCAACAGGAACGGTGGCCATACCTTCCATAGCCAATGCCAATCCTGTGACAGCCGATGCTAGTGGAGTGCTTGGGCCAACAGTATCAGATGAAAGGCTTAAAGAAGAAATTCAACCTCTTGAGATTGGACTTAAAGAGGTTATGTCGATTAGACCAAAGACGTTCTGGTGGAAAAAAGAAAGTGGCTTTAATCCTGATCAACAGCAGGCAGGTTTTATTGCACAACAAATTAGACCTTTCATTCCTTACGCAGTTGGAGAGGATCAAAGAGGAAGACTTACTTTTAATGATATTCCTGTTCTTGCGGCCACTGTAAAGGCGATTCAAGAGCAACAAAAATTAATTGAGAATCTTCAATTAGAAAATAAAGATCTTAAAGATGAGATCAAGCTTATTAAGATGGTTATTTGTGATCAAAATCCTGAGAGCGCGATTTGTCTCTAAAAGAATAAGCAAGAGACTTTAACTTCTTATACCAAAGAGTGAATCCTGAAAAAATAAGATTAGGGTTATCAATATGACTTCGATTGTTCTCATATATATCTCTCCAACGATGAAGAGTTCCATAAACCTTTTTAGATATTTTAGAGAGAGTGTCCCCATCTAAAATCAAATAAGGTGTCCCTTCTGGAATAATGGGAGGATTCTCTGGTGGAACAAAAGTGAGCTTTGTACCTGCCACAAGATTATTGTAATCGGGAATTTTTGATCGATTGAGGCCTAATATTTCTCTCCATCTTTTATGATGACCGTAGATTTTGAAGGAAATAAGCATGAGAGTATCACCCTCTTGAACGAGGTAATCTTCCTTTTTGCTCTCGACATTAGTTGGAAGCCTTTTGACCTCGACAGGTCCTTCCTCATTTAAGGAAAGATTCTCCGAAAAGAAAGGATCTTCGATCTCCACTTCTTTTAGCTCATTAGTCGCAACTTGAGCTGTATCCCTTTTAATGGATTTCGAGCAGGAATAGAGAAAAACCAAGCAAAATAGAGCTAAAATACGCATAAAGTCTTATCGACTACACCTATTTCAATCTAAAGTTTCATATATCAAACAGAGTTAAGAGGAAATTTTTGACCTTTAGGTCACTTTACCTATTGCTGAATAAGCTCAGGAAATTCCTCTCGAAACTCTCTAGCGAGCTGATCCTCTAAAACTCTTTGACCCATATTAAAATTGGGGTATTTTTCAATAAATCTTTTTACAAATACTTCGACCTCATCTTCCATGAGCGCATATTTTTTTTCGTTGATTTTAAGGTATTTAAGAAGCTCCATTTTCTCTCCTTTGTCTAAAGGAGGTATTTTTTCGCTCTTTTATCTAATAGTCAAATAGGCTCATAGAAGGTAGGATTTTAACGATAGGAGTAAATTTATGCCTTTTATCCACTCTATTGAAACCGCGTTTCCCAAAAATTATTTTTCTCAAAAGGATCTCTTCAATCACCTTCACTCCCATTGGAAAGAAAAGTTTTATAATTCTTCAAGAATTGAAACCATTCATAAGAATGTTCAAGTTAAAGGAAGGCATCTCGCACTTGATCCAAATGAATATTTTGAACTGAAAGGTTTTGAGGATAAAAATGCTGCTTTTATTGATAAGGCCCTTGATTTGTGTACCCAGGCCGTTGGAGACCTCATTGAAAAAACAAAAATCAATCCTAAAGAAATAACTGCACTGATTAGTAATACGGTTACAGGTTTTAGTATTCCTTCTCTAGAAGCAAGATTGATGAATAGAATTGAATTCTCTCCTCAAACCAAAAGAATACCCATCATGGGTCTTGGTTGTCTTGCTGGTGTTGCGGGATTAAACCGAGCAATGGATTATCTTAAAGGTCACCCAAGCGAGGCCATTATCTTTTTCAGTGTTGAACTTTGCTCTCTCACTCTTCAGCTTGAAGATATTAGTATGGCCAATATTATTAGCTCCGGTCTTTTTGGTGACGGGGCAGCTGCTGTTCTTTGTCTTGGAGATGAGCATCCCCTCGTAGCCTCCTCTAAACTTAAGTTTAAAGATAGCTATAGTTCCTTTTATCCAAACTCGGAAAGAGTTATGGGTTGGGATATTACGGACACTGGGCTCAAAATTATTTTAAGCCAGGATGTGCCTAAAGTTTGTCGCGAACTAGTACCACCAGATATTAAGGCCCTTTTAGATCGAAATAATATTTCGGATTCGTCGACTTCTCCATGAGAGCGAAAGCCTTAGGACTGACAGAAACGTACGCCAATCCCGGCGGCAACATGAATCCTTTGTGCGACGCTGAAACAACCACATCAACGCTCCA
>CBDUBC010000139.1:0-5887 GCA_965365285.1 uncultured bacterium | reverse complement strand
ACTCACTTAAGGGTATTCAGATACTCCATAACCCTCCGCGAGAGCTTCTCGATAGCAAGACCAGCTTACTATTTACTACCAATTAACGATTGAAGGATAGTCGTAACTTTGAATAAAAATCTCGAATTTGATTCCTAAGACTTTTTTTATTTACCTCTCCTTCTTTTCTAAGAAGAGTATGAACTAAATCATGAATTTCTCGAATAGCGGAGTTTGTGGTACCTTCACCTGGATTTATCTTTGGAATTTTTTTTTTCCATTCTAAATCTTCAACTTGAAGCTTTTCTAATTGATCTTGGCAGCTCCGACAGGATCGAAGGTGCTTTTTTAAAAGTTTATAGTTTTCGGGGTAGTTTCTGGCCGTCGAGATATTTGTCGAAAAAACGCAGTTTTCGTTCATAAAATTAGAGCTCCTTGGGTCTCTATTTGATTTTTAGCCAACTCAAACTCATTAATAATCTCATAGTTTCTTTTATCTATGATCTTTTCTATTTCTTCTATACTAAATGCTGAGTTTTCGCGAAGGCTGATAATTGCTCTTTTCTGAAGATCGAGCTCATAAAATTTGTTATGGGGATTATCACCCTTCATTAAAGGTGGTAATTGATTTTCTCTTTTTTGGCAGAGATTATATGCATAACGGTTGAGCTTTATTCGAATTTCTAGGTCCTCTTTTCGACCGTTTTGAAAGTCATCAATAATGTCAGCATCTTCTAGAAGAAGCGTCGAGATAGCGTCGATACATACTTGAGAGGCTTGAAGCTCATCAGGAATAAGATTATACGCAAAACTATAAAGAGTATTAAATTGAGAACTTAGATATTTTTCAAATTCAGAAACATCCACTAGCTTAATTTTATCAATGCCACGATCTCGTTACAATAGTTTAGGTAAATAAAATCATCAAAATCGATCTTTGCCGAGCTTTACAGTCAGGTAAAAGAAAATTATTTAATTTGTTCTCTGAAAAACCGATAAGACTGATGTAATTTAACCATTTAAGGAAATAGTTATGAAAGTCCTACTTCTTACTCTACCGATTTGTTTACTCCTTAGTGGATGCTTTTTTCAAAAAAAATCTACAACGAGAAAAGTTGTAACGAATACAAAAGAAGAAACAACAACACCTTCAACACCAAATACAACTGATCCAAGCTACCCTACAACTACTAATCCAGAGACTCCTGATTCTGGAATCGGAATTTCTCCATATAGTTTCCTCATTACAGGACATGGTAAGGGTTACTACAGCTCTGGAATTGTTTGGTCTTCAAGTACAGACCCAGAATTGCAGTCCGTTCAATCAAGATCTAAATTCAATACAGACTATAGACTAAAAATTAGATTAAAGGCGTTAGATCGACCTCAACAGGGTTATCAGACTCAAACCTATGATAATTACAATAATCTCTGCCAAAGAGCCGATTATGTTTATTCCAAGATTAAAGTTCTTATAGGTATCCGTGCAATTGGATCCACAACTTACTTGGAGAAAAAATATGTTGAGGCCAATATTAACAGCTTTTCTGGTATTATTCAGTTTACTCCACCATCTGCCAGTAATTTCATTGTTGATGTTTTGGAACTCAAAAATGATAGCTGGTGTAAAACCTATACCGAAAGTGGTTATGCTGATCAAGCTGAACAATTAGGTTATTGTCCCTTTGCCGAAGAGACATCCTTCTCTTGTTCTCAATTTGAAATTCATATGGCCACAGATTGGACGACTGATTTTTATTAAAGAAGATCCAAGGCCAAATTTTTTCCATGGGCCTCGCTGACTTCAACAAGGAGTCCTGGGCATGTCACATTAACTTCATTGAGAGCATCCCCTAAGATATCAAATGCAATCAGATCAACTCCATACTTTTCAAGCTCTCTTGAGACTTTTAAACAAGAATTCATCTGCGTTTGATTGAGTTCCACTTTTTCAAAAGATGCACCTCTTGCGATATTGGCAAGAAAGTCTCCGCGGATAGGAACTTTAATAATGGAACCAATTTCTTTATTCTTGAAGAAAATTGCTCTTACTTCACCTTTTTCAACAGCACTATTAAATGGCTGAATAATTCCAGGACCTTCCCATTCTTCTGTTTGTTTGAGAAAAAGATCATTCACCTCTCTTACATTTTCGAGTTTAGTCTTAATGACCCCTATCCCTTGATAAAGATCGAGTGGCTTTAAAATGACCTCGGTGACCCCCTTCTCTTTTAAAGAACTCAGAAATGATTCTGAAGAGTCAGAAGATTTTCCTATATAAGACTCAAGCGCACTTTGATCATGATAGGCCGTCATTTTTTCATTATGGAGAAGAATTCCTTCTGGGTCATTGGTAATGGTTGCCCCAAGCCCTTTGAGGTAGCGAAGCATCCAGAGGTAGCGCAGATACCTTGTATCAAAAGGAGGATCAATTCTCATATGAATAGTATCCCCTTGCGTAATCTCTAACTTAACAGCACCACTCATTTCAAATCGATCGAGATAGAAGCTTCCATTTTTTAGCGATGATTCGAAACTATAGGCTTCAAAAGCAGGTATATTTTTGTTCGTTATGTAAAAGTCTTTTTCAAAAAGCATGAAGACTTCATGACCTGCTTCTTTGAAGGTATGTGCCATGAGTAAAGTACTATCTTTTTTAATAACGAGTTTATCTAAAGGATCGATAAAAAATATATGACGTGCCAAATTGACCTACCGGTTAAAAAAATCTTGGGAAAAATCTTCTCCCTCATACTTCTGATACGCCATCTTTATATAGTTGAAGTAGTCCAGCAAGGATAAGTTTAATTTTTTATGCAAGTTCTCAATATTTTTAGAGTTTCTTTCGTATGTTAAATAAGCAGAAAAGGACGCGTTATTCCACTTCCTCTCGAGCGCGAAGCAACGCTCAAGGTTTTGCTCTGCACATATTTTTTTTGCTCCAGGAATAAACTCTCCCCGTATAAATTGCTCTAGAATTTGGGAACTTTGCGCTTTGGTCTCGGGTAATTTTTCTTTATAGATCTTTTGTAATTTTTGAGTCGACTTTACAATATATTGCTTTAATACGTTAATCTTCTCTTCCTCCGCTTCTCTTTTAATCTTAAAATCTTCATCCTTTTTAAAATACTCTAGGGCAAGCTCTCGACCAAAATAATTGGCAAGATTTTCGTTAAGCTCCACTTCATTTTTAACAAAGAAGATCGTGTGAAAGAGTTCATGAAAGACGAGCTCGGCGAGATCAAAGTCATTGTACTTAAAAAAGGAAGAGAGGATTGGGTCCGTGAAATAACCTGTTGTGGAATAGGCATAAACAGGTCTTTGGAAGGTGACATAAGGTCCTCTCTCTAACTCATTTCTAAACTCTCTGGCCGACTCCACACTAAAAAAGCCAAGGTAGGGAAAGCACCCTACAAAAGGAAAACAGTGGTTCTTGGCCTCAATCTTATTATGAGGAGAAGCAATAACAAGATAAGTAACAGCATCTCTGTCTAGGATTGTCGTCTTACTATAAATGGAAGTTTTAGGCAGACTAAAATAGTCATAAAAATATTCTTTAAGCTTTTGGATATAAATGATTCTTTCTTTATCTTTCGAGGAGACTTTAACATCTTGGAGGAGCTCTTCATTACTTTTTGCCTTATGAAGAAGAGAAAGCTGTCCCTGACCTTGCTCAATCACATATTTAAGCTTTGTGCAGGAACTGAAAAGAAATAGAATGATTAAAATTTTTTTCATGAATCTTTAATAGGATAGCGTATTAAAAGATCCAGGAGAATCCTAAAAGGTATTTTAAATTATCTTGGGCACGATTAAATTCAAAGGCCTTGAAAAAAGTTGATACCGACCCACTTAGAGAAAGTGTCGCCGTCAAACGAATTTGGAGCCGAAAGGTTCCAAAAACGGAGTCATATCTTCTTTTTTCAGTAGGAAGATAGACTGTGATTTCCTGACCGGTCAAATCAAGCCTATAGGTTGTATCTCCGCTACTTTTGATAAATTGCTTGGCATATCCTAAAGATATGAGAGGTCTGATGATTGCATCTTTCGCTGAAAGCGCCTGTCTTAGGCCAATTCCATAAACAACTGTATCTAAAGTAGAATTATTTCCTATGACACTGACATTTGTCGCTGCTGAGTCAATAGAATAAACAGTGTGTTCTTCAATCATTCTTTTAGAGTGGGAGTAATTTAATTCAAGGGCCGTGTATTGAAGAAAGTAAAAGGCCATCGATCCAGCATAGGTTCTTGTACGAATGGTATTTTCACGAGAAGTTCCGTAGACCTCTTTGTCATAACCTAGACTTCCCCCTACTTCGGTCATAAGGGCCATGGAGGTTGCAGGAAGGAAGAATGAGAGGAGTACGATCTTACGCCACATAGCATTATTTTAGATGATTCCTCAATGTATTTCTTTCCCCTAGACGAATTTGCCTCATCTTCATTGTCATTTAGCACCATTTTTTGTAGATTTCGCCCATTATTCACCCTAGCAGCGGCGTAAATATCCGTACTGAAAGGAACAATTCATGGAAACTGGTCTTGGACTAAAAACTGGTCCTTCTGAAAAATCTTTTATCGATCCTCAAACTGGTGAAACTCTTATCAAGAAAGGGGATATCATTTTCCCACCTAGAAAGGTTTGGATGAAAACATTTGGTTGTCAGATGAACTATCACGACACTGAAAGAATACTTTTTCACCTCAAAGAGCTTAATTTTAGCTTCACTGACGAAAAAGAAGATGCCGATCTTATCCTTTTTAATACCTGTGCTATTCGAGATCTCTCCAACCTAAAGTTTTATTCTCAACTTGGAGATACCAAAAGAATAAAAAGAGAAAAGAAAAAAGACGTCAAAATTGGAGTTGGCGGTTGTGTCGCCCAAACTGAGGCCAAAGAGCTACTCAAAAAATATGAGCAACTCGACTTTGCCTTTGGAACTGATGTCATCGATTGTATTGGCGATATGGTTTATAGGGCCTATGCGGGTGAAAAGAAGTTTAAAGTAACTGCATGGGATCGATCTGAGGACTTTTCAATTGATACAAAGATCACTCATGGAACTCCTCAGGCGTTTGTTAATATCATCAAAGGTTGCAATAAATACTGTAGCTACTGTATTGTTCCCTACACTAGAGGGAAAGAAAGAAGTCGAAAGTGTGAGGAAGTCGTCAAAGATATCCAAAACCTAGTGAAATACCAAGGAGTGCAAGAAGTTACGCTTTTAGGGCAGAATGTGAACTCCTACGGTAAGGAAAATGGGGAGTCTCTTGCCCAGCTGCTCATGGAGCTTGAAAAAATTGAGGGATTAGAGCTTGTTCGATATACCACTAGTCATCCTTATGATGTTTCGGAAGAACTTATTGCGGTTCATGGGAAAGCAAAAAAGCTTTCTAATCATCTTCACCTCCCTGTCCAATCGGGATCCAATACCGTTCTTCAAAGAATGCTTAGAGAATATACAGTTGAACATTTCATGGGTCTGGTGAATAAGCTTCGAGCTGCAAATCCTAACATTGTTCTTTCAACAGATATTATTGTGGGATTTCCTAATGAAAGTCAGGAAGAGTACGAGAAAACCCTCGAATTATTAGAAAAAGTGAAATTTGATTCTATTTTTAGTTATGCTTTTAGTGCTCGAAATGGAACAAAAGCGGCCCAAATGGAAGACTCTCTTACCGACGATGAAAGAGGGAGACGACTTCGAGAGCTTCAGCAATTCCAACTTGATATTCAAAAAGAAACCCGAAAAGAGCTCTTAGGTAAAACCATGAGAGTACTTGTCGATGGAAAGAGTAAACTGAAGGGCATCATAAGATGGAAAGGCCGAACAAATTGCAACAGAATTGTTCACTTTGACCCGCATGATCTTGAAAAAGATTACCTATGGAACTGGGTTGATCTAAA
>CBDUBC010000138.1:0-6019 GCA_965365285.1 uncultured bacterium | reverse complement strand
GATGATGAATTTTGCCACTGGTATGCTGAGCGATACGATCTCACCTCTTGTGCCAGTTCTACGTGATAATTTTTGGCTCAGTACACACGTTACGACCATTATTTTAAGTTATGGAGCGCTAGCGCTAAGCTGGATTCTCGCCAATTATCATGTCATCGCAAGAAGCTTCTCCCATATAGAAAAGAAGAAAGGGAAATATATTGATGAGCTTATTTATAATTGTCTTAAATTTGGAGTCATTCTCCTGGCCGCAGGAATTATTCTTGGTGGTGTTTGGGCCGATTATAGCTGGGGTCGTTTTTGGGGTTGGGACCCTAAGGAGACCTGGTCTCTGATCGTCTTATGTGTTTATATGGCCATTCTTCATGGAAAAGGAACTAATTGGATTACAGATCGAAGTTTTGCTCATCTGGTAGGACTGGCCTTTTTGAGTGTTATGATGGCATGGTTTGGGGTGAACTATATTCTAGCATCAGGGCTTCACTCATATGGCTTTAGCCAAGGAGGCGCCATATTCTTAGGAAGCTTCTTTGCTATTCAAATTGCTCTTTTGGGAGTGACTTATTTCAAAGAATCTAGAGCTTACTCGTAACGAGGCTTAGGTTAGTTAGATTATTTTGTTGAAGGACATTAAGAACTTTAACAATTCGATCGTATACTACATCTTTATCAACTTTAAAATCAATAGCAAGTTTAGGATCTTTATATTTTTGAATAATTTTCGGAAAATCCTCAAAGGAAACTTCTTCTTTATTGACCACAAATCGATCTTTAGAGAGCTCAATGACCAACTCCTTTTTTTCACCTTTGCCCTCTGAGACACCTTCTGTTTTTGGGAGATTCAGAGCAAGGATATTTTGATCATTTTTAAAGACCGAAGTCACAATAAAAAATATCAAAAGAAGGAACATGATATCCATGAGCGGGGTTAAATCAGGGACTAGTTCTTCTCTTTTACGATTTCTTCTCATGATTTACACCAAATAATCATTTGATACGAAAGAGTTCAAAATTTGATCTTCTAGTTTCACCTCGTAACTACTAAGCCAGCCATTAAGATAATTATAGAAAACGAAATGAGGGATAGCGACAATAAGTCCTCCAACGGTCGTAACCAAGGCCATGGAGATACCACCCGCGAAAAGAGTAGGATCACTAAGACCATTGGTTGCGATAGATTGGAAAGCAGACAGGACGCCGATTACGGTTCCAAGTAGTCCCAAAAGAGGGGCGACGGTAGCAATGATTTTGATAGTAGAAAGCCCTTTTTCTAAAGAGTGCGAAAAAGTATAGACTTTATCCTTGGCAACATCTAAAAGCATTTTTTCACTTTTAAACTCAGGATTGGTTTTAACAATTTCTCGAAGAATTTCTTGAGCACTTGTTTTGATATGCTTTTTTTCGCTATTGAAATGAAGAAGTTTCCAAAAGATAAAAGAAAATCCGCAAATATTCATGGCGAGAAGGAAATACATAATTGATCCGCCAGAATTAATATATTCCAAAATACTCATTTGACTCTCCTCGAGTTTAAGGACTTTTCTATTATACGTTTGATCGAGGAATAATTCTGACGGAGGTAAGTTTCGCCTAGGTGTCTAAACTAGTTAAAACAGGTCTAGAACTTGTGAGCTCTCTTTGAACACAATCCCAAAGTTTTTTTCTAAGATTAAGAGAGCTCTTGGCAACTTCAAAGGCTTCCTCCCATTTCTTTGGGTCATCTTGGCAAAGTTGATCAATAATCTTTTTTGCCATAGGACCATGTTCTTCACCATCCAGTTCAATATGTCGGACTAAGTAATAGTGAAGCTTAGGAAGTCGGTCACTATAGTTTTCAATGGAATCAACAATCGACTTAAACATCATTGGGATAATATTTTCTCTACCATAGAAGAAAGCTGAGGCAATTTTATGAATCTTATTTTCTTTAACGAGATCAAGATTGAATTTGGTGAATTGGTATATATCCATTGGAAGTCTTCTCACCTCTCTTCCGTCAATAAAATCAAGAAGTTTAGTATAGTCGGCCCCTACCTCATCCATTGCCTGCAAATAGAGACTAAAATGATCACAGTGGCCACCTTCTCCATCATCATCGCATTCTTCACCAAGAACGATTTCATTTATAAAACGAACCATATCTTTAGGATAAGGGCTAGGAGTCCATGGCACTCTAACACAGGTGATTTCATTTTGAAGGGACTTAAGAAGTGACATAAAGTCCCAAACTGCAAAGGCATGATGATTCATGAAAACAGCAATATTACTGATTTTATTGAGTTGATTATAAACTGGGTGATTCTTTAAAGTGGAACTAAGTTGTTCAAGTTCTTCAAGTTGTTCTTTGCTAAAACTCACTGTAACCCTTAATTCTCAAAATCATCGTAGGTTTGAGAAAATTTCGTGTCATTTGCCTTTGTGAAGAACCTTCTAACAAAATATTGTCCAGATCGTACAGTTGTTATGAAGCCTATTTCCTCTAATTTACGCAGTGAGTGATAGATTTCTTCTAGATCGAGATGGAGGACTCTCCCCATCTCGGTATGAGACATGATCTGACTTATCCCATAGTCCTTGTAAAGGTTCGGTTTACACCATACCTGTCTATACAGAAACAGCAGAACCATGATTTCCACTCTATTAAGCTTGTAGTCTTGAAGAATCTCATCGAAAAAGATGTCTGGAATTTTAGAATAAGTAGGTTTGAGGACGTTATTTTTGTTATCCTCTTCTTTTTTATACGAAGATATTTTTTCTCTTGATTTATGATCAGATAAAATTGAATCTAAACTCGCCATCTCCCAGTTCCCTAGTTTGGTACCCTCTCCAGTCTACCATACTAGGGTCTAGTTATGTGAGGAGGTAATTTCTACCGCCAGTTATCTAATTCTACAATTTTGCCAGCCTCGTCTCTTTTGGTCACATTGACTAGCGGCCTTATTACAAGCCTCCTGCTGGCTTACACTACTCTCACCAGAAAAGAACCCTCTACTATTCCCAAAGAATCCTCTTAGCTCGTACTTACAAGTAAAGTTTTGATCACCCACCGGTGGTGCTGGAGTTGGCTCTTCCTCTGTTTTCATAATTGCTGCCACTCGCTCACTATTAATCTGCGGGTTTCTATAGGTTCTTCTAGATTCATCATTAACTTTGGTCGGAAACCAAATAAAATCTGGGTGAGTATTATCAAAGTCCACTTTGTTTTTTGTATAGACCTCTTTCCCCAGTTCGGTTTGGTGAAACCAAACTCCGTCTCCGACAATTCGGCCGGCACTCTTAACAGTCTTCCCATCTCTAGTTACTTTTACAGGCTTATCGAAATAAAGATAGAATGCGAGAGATCGTCCTTTGTAATGATGATTAACTTCAAAGTCTCCAAGATAAAAATTATCGTTGGTATCCTTTTCGTAATCAAAGGGATCACTCACCTCATGTTCCCATACTCCATCCTCGGCCCAGTACATATTGGTCCTTACAAGTACAGGATAAACTGTTTTCCCATACTTTTTTTCTGCTGGTTTAATATTATCTTCTGTAATTGGTAGGATTCGGTATCCAGCTAGAGGCTGATTCCAAACTTGATCTCCCGTAAAACGATCGATAATAATTCCTACTTTTTGTTGTCCTAGATAGTTTGTTAGGATTAAAAAGAATGCTTTAGGAGAAACATCCCAAAATGCATCGTAAACATTTATTCCTCTTCGACCAATAATCTTCTTAGCATCTTTATGATCTCGATCAAAGATCCAATCCATACTCGTCTTGGTTCCTTTATCCGTATTCCCTACAAATTCTGAGTAGGTTTCCATGTAAAGCTCTGAAAGGTAAGCCTTCTGATCTGCTACGGTGAACTTTTGACCTTTTTTTGAAAAAGACTTTCTTGGCTCGACTTCTTTAATAGCGGCCGCTGCCCAAGCGTTACAATGTCCCCACCAACCTTCACAACTCTTTTTACTTTCACCCTCTTGATTGTCACAAGTATGATTCTTTTCTTCCCAAGTTGCAGTTTTATTTCCAGCTATGCCATGAAACTTATCAAACTTCGCGGCCGGACTTTCTACGACAGCTGTGGAGCGTGGATCAGGTGGAGTTGCATAGTCTATTCCATTATTTTTATAGGCCCACCAACTACCAACCCATGGAGCGACAGCGGGACCACCTATTCGGTAGTTATTAAACAAGTTTTTAAAACTCGTATTAGAAATATTAAAGGATCCTTGGTCTGCTTGAGCGCTTAGTGATCCTAAAATAAAAAGTGTTACAATTATATTTTTCATATGTTCACCTTATTTAAGTACGGCAAAAAATCTGTTTGTTTCAATAGTCGTCGGCCAATTTTGTTCTTCACACCAGCTCGACTCAATTACGCTTCCGAGAATATCTTTATGTTCAATTCTTTTTGCCTTTGAGCAAATTGGAGTTTGAACCATCGACTTCACATTAAAAATTAGAAATAGATTTCGAGGCAGAGGAACGCTATCTTGTCCTACTTCGACCACACTACTATTTTTAAAATTGGGAAGATCGATGGGGTATAAAGACAGACCCGAGGAGATATTCTCTGAGCTATCTATCTTAATATTCTCTGTTCGGTATCTCTTTCGACCTAGTTCAACGGCGAAATCAATAGATTGTCCGTATGGTCTAAGATATTCATCTAAATATAATCGTACCTTCAAGATATCATCTTTTTTGAGTTCTAAAATCCTTTTGCCAAAGAATTTTGGAGCCTCTTTCTTAACTTCAAGAACCATACATTGTAGAGAGCTATCAAATTGCTCTCCACCAAAAAAAAGGTGGGTAGCATACTTCTTTTCTTTAGAAAGTGTCATGCACTTTCCTTTCTTTAAAACTCTAAAATTAAAGGTGAGTGGCTTATGGTAAACCGTTTTCGAATCTATATACTCATCGACCTCTTTTTCATTCATACCACTCAAGCCAGTGGTATCAATTCCTGTGTTCTTTCCATATTTCATATGAAGGTCTATGGCCTTCGGAAAGACTACCATTTTAAAGTCCTCTAGTTTTTGGACATCAATCCCCGAAACCTTTTTGGCAACGGTTCTCTCTGTTTTATTTTCTAGTTCAGCAAAAGCCTTCTCTAGACCTACTTGATAAGGCGAATGAGTTGCACACCCCCATGCCAATAAAAGACTCGCAAAAGCACTTAGTTTTAAAATCATGAAATAGTCCTTTTTAATTTTAATCTTATTCGGACTAATTTAATCAATTATTGAATTTTAATGGTAATTATCATGACCTAATGGGCAAATACGATAATGCTTATTGGGCCAAATAAAAAAAAGGCCTCCAATTTTGGAGGCCTTGTCTATCTCAGCTTTTTTTATTTAGAACTTATTCGTTCGCTAGCTTCTCAGCTCTTTCCTTCATTACTTTTTCAGCAATGTTTGGTGGAGTCTCAGAATATCTTGCAAATTCCATTGTATAAGAAGCTTTACCAGCAGACATCGATCTTAGATCACTTGAGTAACCAAACATCTCTGAAAGTGGTACTTCAGCATTAATGATAACTTCTCCGCCTGGATCAGTCTCAGAACCTTGAATCACCCCTCTTCTAGAAGAAAGGTCACCAATAACTGAACCTTGATACTCATCTGGAGTTGTAACTTCAACTTTCATGAACGGTTCAAGAAGACATGGGTCTGCGTTTTTAATCCCTTGTCTCATCGCTTGTCTTGAAGCAATTCTAAACGCGAGGTCAGAGGAGTCAACATCATGGTGCTTACCATCTTGAAGGAAAACTTCACAGTTGATAAGTGGGAAAGCGGCCAATGGACCTTTTTCCATAACGTCGTTGAAACCTTTCTCACACGCTCCGATATATTCTCCAGGGATAGATCCACCTTTTATTTCGTTGTGAAATTTAAAGATTTGATCTTCAGTGTCCTTGTCTTCATCTTTAAGAGGTCTAAGGGTCCCAACAACGTGAGCGAATTGACCGGCACCACCAGTTTGTTTTTTGTGGCGATATTGGGCAGAGGCGATTTTGGAAACTGTT
>CBDUBC010000137.1:0-6067 GCA_965365285.1 uncultured bacterium | reverse complement strand
GGACTTACCAATTCTTCTTCTAGCGCACCAGGCGCCGTGGGTTGGCAAGCAGAAACTAAGAACAGCATAGTTATTATTAAAAAGATGTTCTTCATTGTTACGACCTCTAAATTTAAAATTTCTTAGAATATTTTCGGTTTTCCAAAATAAAGTTTGACTTGATTACTCAGTTTCACCTAGTTGGTTCATAAGTATATAGAATTTAGTAAATAGGGAGTTAAAGTAAATTTATTTAATGTAGAAAAATTGCCAATATTTTCTGCCCTAATGTCTTTTACTTGCTCCACAGTCAACAACAAGAACCTTTCCCTTTCCTTGGTTGCTAACAAAATCTTTAACTTTTGTGTATTCTACGAAACATTTAACTGTCACTACTTCACACCAAAAAGACCTCATTTTTCCGTAATGATTAAATTTAGTTGACGAAACCAAAACATCAGGGTGAATATCACAAATATTGGGCATAGAAATTTTCATAAAAACCTCATTTTTTAAAATTTAGATGATATTAAAATTTAAAAAGGCATTCATATCATCTAAGGAAAACACGTAAGCGAAATCGGTCTAGAAAATAGATTAGGTATCAAAGACGAAACCAGATTGGATTATTTTATAAAATAATTTTATTTAATCTAAATATCGATTTAAATTTAGGGAAGATATTAGGCTCTAGATATTTTCGTATATCTATATTATAATTTTTTTTATGAAAATATTTATTTTAGCCTTTTTACTCTCTTCCCCTGTTTTCTCCAACTCAGTAGATCAGCTCCTAAAAGAGTGTTCCCCAACTGCTGTAGTAAATAACTTAAAAAGAATGAAGCAGTTTGACGAAGATCGGTTTGACTATAAATTAACTGACGCTCACATTAAAATGGCATTAGGCGAAGAATTCCTGCCTAGCGCAATATCTGGTAAACAAAAAATCAGAGGTCGAGAAAATCGTAGGACGTGGATTTATCATGAAGATAATGAGTTCTCAGACCCTTTATTTCATTATGATGAAAATGATAAAAACCCCACAGAGGAAGATAAAGAATACCAATATATCATGCATGTTTTAGACCCCAATAAGGGGGATGGAGGAGATGTTCTCAAAGATCCATTTAATTACTTTAAAAATCAAAAGAGGATAAGTACTTCTTTTATTCACGAAAAAGACACCGTTCCATTTTACAAAACTGGAGGTGTTGTAATCCTTGTAAAGCTCGAGCCCCAATTCATTGTTGCTGCCTCATCTAAAAACCTATCCAGTCTCGATTCAACTTTTGCGTCGGCAAACAATAAGGGCTCTATCATGACTCCTGATGAAATGAGAAAACGACATCCTGGAACAAATAATGAAATTTTAAGCTCAGGTGGAGTCACTCCAATTGGGCTGGGGATATTTGGAAATTCTGGTAAACCTCTTTACAACCTATATGATGAAAGAAGCATTTCACACATGAGTTCTGCGTGCAAAAGATATAATTTACCTGTGGTTCTTTTGGAGAAAACCAACCCAAAGAGAAGATAATCTTTTCAAATTTTAAACTGCATATAGGCTGCCGAGAATAATGGGTTCTACAATATTTAATTCTTTAGAAGTCGTTAAGTTATTGGGAATACGGCCAAAGATGACTCCATAATTTTTTAATTAATAAAAATCACTATAGCTAAGGTCGAATACCTTGAATTTGGTGCGCAAGAGAGGACTTGAACCTCCACGCCCATACAGGCACTACCCCCTCAAGGTAGCGTGTCTACCATTCCACCACTTGCGCATTTAGGAATGTGACAATAAACCCAAAGTTGGACTTTGACAATCCTTATTGGTCTAAATTTTGTTCGATTTGTTGGATATAAAAACGAAGAAGCTTGTGCTCTTTAGCGAGTATTTTCAATTTCTTATGAAGCGAACGAAGCTCAGGTTGAGTAAGCTCACTAAAGTCGATTTTATCGAGAATGTCCTCATCCTCGAGGTGAGAAAACTCCTCTAAAAGCTCTTTGACAGGGTCTGGAGCAGGTGGAAACCTTTTTGACTCTGGGAATAAAACTAAAATATTATCTTCTCGTTTTTTAGTCATCATCACTCCCTAACTATGCAATAAAACTGCCATAATATTGCCACCAATTTTCAAGAGCTTAAGTCCTCTCCTCACTTGGAAGATGATATCAAAATGTAAAAAAACAAGTCACTAGATAAAAGTTAAACAGTTTTAGAGAAATTTTTTCGCCCTAGAAATGATTACCCGAGTTGGGGAAAATAGAGATATGAAAATTAGCTGCTTAAAGTGCATCCATTACCATTCGACTTATGAACCATACTCGCCTCGAGGCTGTAAGAAGTTTAACTTTAAATCAAAAAGGTTTCCTTCAGATATGATCAAAGAAGAAACCGGAGAGGATTGTCATTATTTTGAAACTAGGAATTCAAAAAAGGATGAGTTTGACTATCATGATCCAAAGAACTGGTAGTTTCTGATAAGTATTTTTGTACCTTTTGAATGATCGCTCCTCCGAGACAAACATCTTCTTTATAAAAAACAACCGACTGCCCTGGAGTAATCGCCCTTTGAGGATTAGTGAAGCTGATAAGAAGCTCTTCCCCTCTTTTTTCAATATGACAGGCTTGATCTTTTTGTCGATAACGAATCTTAGCATGACAGCTTTCAGGAAGCTCTTGATCTTGATTAACCAGAGTGAGTTCTTTGGCGATCAGTTCATACGCAAAAAGGGCAGGGTGCTCACCTCTCTCCACATAAACGATATTAGATTTAATATCCTTTTGGATTACAAACCAAGGTTCTCCCGGTCCACCAAGTCCCAGCCCCTTCCTCTGCCCAAGCGTATAAAATGCACAGCCGTAATGTTCACCTACAACCGTACCATCTAGCTGTCTAAATTCCCCTTTTTGATAAGGAAGATAATCACTTATAAATTTTTTAAAATTCTTTTCACCAATGAAACAGATTCCTGTGGAGTCCTTTTTATCGCTGGTGATGAGGTCATGCTCTTTTGCCAGTCTTCGAACCTCGAATTTCTCTAAATTTCCGATGGGAAAGAGGACTTTATCAAGAACTTCTCTTTTCATTGTATAAAGGAAATAGGTCTGATCTTTATTCCCATCTCTCCCCTTGACAAGCTTTCCATTGATATTTTGGCAATAGTGCCCAGTCGCGAGATAATCGGCTCCAAGATTCATGGCCTGCTCAAAAAAGCGTTTAAACTTGATTTCACGGTTACAAAGAATATCAGGATTAGGAGTTAGCCCTTTTTTTAGATTTTCGATGAAATCATTAAAAACATGATCGCGATATTCTTGAACGAATTCTATGGGATAGTATGGGATCTCAAGCTTATGGCAGACCTTTTTAACGTCATCATAATCAACTTGAGCACGACACGCGCTTTCTTCCTTGTTATCGTCCCAGTTTTTCATAAACATACCAATGACATTAGCACCGGCTTGTTTAAGAAGAAGAGCACTTACAGAGGAGTCTACGCCTCCGCTCATACCCACTACGACTGTCTTACCTTTGAGATTCATCATAATGCTCTATATCATAGAGCGTGCTTACTTATCAATATCTAGAGCCCATTTCATGACAGCACTGGTTAAATAGACATAAGACTTATATAAGGTATTAAAATTTAGTGTTTCTGGAAAGTCATTCTCAGTATGATGCCTATTTTTATTATAGTCTTCTTCCCAATTTTGACTAAAAACCACGGCCGGGATGCCCTTTTCCCAAAACCTGATTTGATCACTATGAACTAGTTCATTGGATGCTATTTCAAACCGAACAGAGCTGGTCGATCGTTTTCCTAGGTTGATGAGATTCTCTGCAAGGTCCATATCCTTGGAATTATTGGCCCTTATGTACGCCTTAAAGTCCCCTTTTCTTTTCTTCGTTTTTGAGTCATGCCCCAACATAAGAAGATTCACAAATCCTTCCACTTCAATATTTTTTTTAAGATCTGGATAAAACTCATCTAAATAGGCCTTCGATCCCAGTTGAGACAGTTCCTGAAAATCAAAGAAAATAATCTTAATATTTCTCTTTAAAGAAACTTTGGACAAGGCCTTAATCATTCCTAAAAGAATACTTACCCCACTCGCATTATCATCTGCTCCTGGCATAATCGCCTCAGGGTCGATCGTGAAATCCTTTTTCATGCTGATCGTGTCAATATTGGCTCCGATAATAAGAGTTTTGTTTTCGCTACCTTTTTTTTCCCAGATGAGATTGCGGCCTTCGGTTTTTTTTATAGACTTCAAAAAGTCAGTCACTTTATCGGTAAAGTTAGACCATTTTTGATATTCAATAGAGTCCTTGTCATATCGACTTACGATTTTATTTTTAAAATCATCCTTGTAGGATTTAATAGCAAGATTAATCTCTGGATAAAAATCTTGAACAATGAGAGTTGAAGTATCACCTTTGGTCATCTCTTTAATACGATCCACAAGAAAAGGAACTGCCTTTTTACTGCCAACAGTCCCCACAAGCCTATTGGGTCTACAGCATTCTACAAATTCTCTTAAATCATTAATAAGATCATCTTTTTTATGAGAACCAACAACCTTCCTAATATTTACTTTGGAGAAGGCAAGACAAGGAATTAAAAAAATTAATACGTATTTCATCATTAAAATTCCATAATCTCACTTGGTTTACCTCTTTCAGGCTCTTCATCTTCTCTTAGCTCAATTGGATCTGGAAAAACTTTCCAAATACCTCTTTCATAATGATGAAAAGATTTGATAACCCCACTGCCAAGAATCTTGGCACCAATTTTATTGGAAGAAAGTAATGTTACCATTTTATTGTAGTTAAGAAGCCCCTTTTGCAATGTGTGAACTTCTACTAATGCATTCCTCCCTTCTCTAACGGTTAGGGTACATTCAACTTTTTCCTCGGATGGATAAATCATAATGAAGGCAGGAATCGGCTTTGAAATATCAGACTTTTCATCAAAGTTACAATTGGAAAGTGTGAGGCGATTCCAGAATATTTCTTTTTTCTTGGTAATGTAAACAATCTGAGATCTCGGGTCATTATAAAGAACTTGGAATTCTTTATCTAAATGAGTTCCATCGGCATCAATTAGGCTCGTATCTCCTGGCTTATAGAGATGGATTCCCTTGTGTTCACCGTGAGTGATATTTTCTTCATAGTCAACGATTGTACCTCCTTCTCTAAGAGATTCCGGACTTCGTTTTTCAACAAAATAACCAAGCCTTTTATCGTCCATAAAACAAAGTTTTTTCTTTTCAGTTTTCTTGAAGGGTAGATTAAGGTTTAGAGACTTCGCAATTTTTTCTACCTCTATCCGTCGAATGTCGCCAAATGGTAAAAGTATTTTTTTTAGCTGATCTTTAGATAAGGCCGACAAGAAAAAAGACTGATCATAATCCTGATCATTTGCTGAAAGAAGGCTACATTCACCATTTTGATGATTAGTGAAAATCTTAGCATAATGACCAGTCGATATAAAATCGGCTTTTAGTACTTCAGCTTTTTCAAGCAGAATTTCTACTTTTACCTGATTACAGGCTACGCAAGGATTAAAATCTATACCAGAGAGGCGGGCACTGACGATATAGTCGGTTACAAGATCTTGATATCTCTTTTTTGCATCGATCGCATAGAAACCTATATCGAGTTGTTCACAAATATTCTGTACATGTTTTAAATCCTCAATATAACAGGTACCGGTCACCTCATATTCAGGCTCAACTTTTTTATTCTTATTTTCCTCTTTTTCTTCCTCAGTGAGCTCAATGAGTTCTCTATCCATCATCATAAGAGTGACCCCAATAACCTTATAGCCCTGCTTTTTTAATAAATAAGCTGCTACAGTCGAATCTAGTCGTCCGGTCATTCCTACTAAAACTGTTTTACTCGATTTTTTATCGCTTGGTTGATTCATATAAACCTCTTAGAAAATTATACCTATCAGGCAAGAAATTTCACAGGTTAATTTGAAACTTAATATGCAATCAATGGATACCGTTAAAAAGGTATGGAACAAACAACTAATTCAGTAAAGTTTAAGGACATCATCCTCTATGTAAGTAGAG
>CBDUBC010000136.1:0-6131 GCA_965365285.1 uncultured bacterium | reverse complement strand
CGACGACTAGGACTTTGCATAAGATCCATAGGTTAAAACAAAAGTTATTGCTGGATTTTATAGAAGACCATGAGAAAGACGACGAGGTCATATCTGAACTTATAGCAGGAGAGCAACTAAAAGAAGCGACTCGTTTAGCTCATACAGTTAAAGGCATTTCAGGAACTATAGGGGCCGGAAGACTTCAAGAACTATCCGGTCAATTAGAGGATTCATTGAGTGATGAAAATAACGAAGAGATTTCAAAAAGATTAAGTCCATTTAAAATAGAATTTAATCATCTTATGCTTTCCTTGAGACAGGCCCTTCGTTCTCAACTCTTAAATACAGAGAAGGAATTAGACTCAAATAAGAAGGCCCTTTCTTCCGAGGAGTTGCGAGAAGAACTTGAAGCACTTAAAGAAATGGTAGATTCCATGAGTCCGGATTCAGAAGATAAAATCAATAAAATTATGCCCCATCTCCTAAATTTTGATCAACGTTTGGCTACGACTTTAAAGAGTCAAATAAGGGATTTTGACTTCGATGCAGCTTTGGAGATTCTTGATTTATTGATATCCAAAATAGAATAAAGCGAGAAAATGATGGAAAAAATTTTAGTTGTAGATGATGAGAGATTAAATATTAATGTTCTCAATGATCTACTGAAAAACGAGTATAAGGTTATGGCCGCGGTCAATGGCGAACAGGCATTAAAAGCTGCTCGCTCCAAGAATAAACCTGATTTAATTCTTTTAGATATTATGATGCCTAATATTGATGGTTATGAGGTATGTCGTCGGCTGAAAGAAGATGAAAATACAAAAGATATTCCCGTTATTTTTATCTCTGCTAAGGGGCAGGATGCCGATGAGATGGAAGGTTTTCGTTTAGGAGCGGTTGATTATATAACAAAACCTATTTCCCCACCGATAGTTTTAACTAGGGTTAAGACCCAATTGAAAATACAAAGGGCCCAAAGAGAGCTTGAAGAAGCTTATAAAGTCATTGAAAAACAAAAAGTGCGAATGGAAGATGAGCTCAATATTGGTAAAAATATCCAGTTAAGTATGCTTCCGACTGCCTTTCCAACAAATGAGGAAATTGACCTCTATGCCATCATGGATGCCGCTCGGGAGGTTGGGGGCGATTTTTATGATTTTTTCTTTGTCGATGAAGATAATATTTGTATTTGCGTTGGTGATGTATCAGGCAAAGGGGTGCCTGCTTCTCTTTTTATGGCCATTACCACGTCTATGATTAAGTCCAGGGGAGCAGACGACCTATCCACAGCAAGTATTCTTACTCATGTTAACAATGAAGTCTGCATGAATAATGAGTCCTCAATGTTTGTGACAATCTTTTTGGCAATAATAAATATTAGATCGGGTGAAATGAGATATACTAACGCGGGACATAACCCTCCTTACATTAAAAGAGCTGACGGGAAGTTGGAAAAACTTAGTAAAAGACATGGCCCCGTTATTGGAGCGTTGGACGGTATGGCCTACTCCGAAGATGTAGAAATTATTTCTAAAGGAGACCTGGTGTTTATGTTTACAGACGGAGTGACGGAGGCATTAAATAATCAGGATGAGCTTTACGGGGATATCCGGCTCGAGAATGTCTTGATGGAAAAAGATATTGATTCCTCTCATAATATTGTCAAGAATGTCAGAAAATCAGTTGAAGAATTTGAAAAAGATGTTGAGCAAACAGATGACGTTACTATTTTAAGTTTGAAATATAATGGCTTTATTAATAAGACCAAAGAGAATTTTGAAATTAAAATAGAGAACAGAGTTGATGAGATGAATCGTTTTATGGATTCATTAGATCAATTCTGTGAGAACAGCACTTTACCGAAAAAAATAATACCAAAGCTTAGTGTGATTTTCGATGAGATGCTTAATAATATAATTTCCTATGGATATGTTGACGATAAAGTTCATGAAATTATCATTAAAGTGGAAATTTTAAACGATCGATTAAAGGTAGAAATCATTGATGACGGTATTCCTTTCAACCCATTAAATCTTGCCGATCCTGACATAACGTCATCGATAGAGGACAGAGAAATTGGTGGTCTTGGGATTCATTTTACTAAGCAATTCTCCGATAAGATTTATTATCGTCGCGGAGTCAATAGAAATATTTTAAATATCATTAAGATGATTTAATCAAGGTTATATAATATGAATTATATTGTTGTTTGTGTTGGTGTTACAGATCAATTTATTGGAACGGATTCTGTTTCACTGGATTCGTTGGAGCATATAGGTTTAGAAGAGGTCAAAAGAATTTTTGGTGGAGGCAATAGATATGGCAAGGGAGTTCTTCCGAGTGTCCTCAAAGGAGTTTACAAAAAACAATGTGAGGGGCAACCCTATGGAATTATTTTTATAAATAAAAACGAAGAAGATAATAAAAGGGTTCCGAAAGTACTTCAGGACCTATGTCCAAAAAGCACGCTTATCAATTCTGAGGATACAAGGGTCGTTTTTGAAAAACTTAAAAATCACTTTCTGGACATAGATAAAGAAAATACAAGAATTCTTGTTGTTGGTACACATACTGAAAAAATGGTTCTTTTGATGTCTCTTTATCTCAAAAATGTTCTTGGTATTAATGAAGTTGCCGTGAGCTCTCACCTCATGGCTTCCGCGACTCAAGAAGGCCATCAAGCGGCGATTGGAAACCAGTTCTCCGCTTTTGACATAGATGTGTTTTTAAACCTTTATAAGGTTTTTGATTACTTAAATATTGAACTTGAGCAAGATCAAGATAAGTCTGAAGTTAATCCCTGTGAAATTTTTCCTATGGAGATTTCTGAGCATCTCGACGATAAACAAAAAAGAATTATTGAACTTATTTGTCTACGTTGGAATAAGGCTTTTCTAAAACGGCTCGCCGGAGGATTTAGTGGGAGTCAGCTTTTTCTAGTCAGTGGGCAAAAGAAAGAATACCAAACAGAGCCAATGGTTATTAAAATAGACTCTTATTCTCAAATGAAAAAAGAGCTTAATGGGTATTATCAAATTAAAGATCTATTAGGAAAAAATGTTCCGACCTTTAGTTTTCCAGTTTCCATATCTGACTACATTGGAGTGGGTATGGAACTTGCGACGATGGAAGGAAATCCACAGACTCTAGAAGATTCTTTTCGAAATTCTAAAGATGAACACGGACAAGTAAAGTTTTTATTACGATTTGAAAAAGCTCTCGATATTATCACCAATAAATTATACTCGAATACTAAGGAAAAGACTTACCTATCGCCATATCGTTATTTTCTTCTTCATACGGAAGAGCAACGAGGGTTTCTTGAGATGAATTCGAAAACAGTCTTGGGATATTGCCAAAAGGAAGTCCCGGCCGAACTTCATTTTGATGGACCGATGCTTGAAACCTTATTTAAATTAGTTTCTCGAAATGAGGGAGAGATATTAACTGATGTTTGTCTTGTACATGGTGATCTTAATTACGCGAATATGATTTGCGATAACAGTGATAACGTATGGTTTATTGACTGGACCCATGCCAAAGAATCACCAATCGAGCTTGATTTCGCCAAACTTGAAAATGATGTGAAGTATGTCATAAGTGATGAATTCGGAGTAGAGGATTTGGCTAATGTAAGAAAGTTTGAGGAGTATCTCGTTGAACAAAAAATCCCAGAGCCTTTAAATCGCTTAGGTGAAGAATTTAATTTTGTAAAAAAGGACCCTCGTTTTAGAAAGATTTATGATGTAGTTCGAAAAATAAGAGAACGATGTTTTTTATTAAAGGAGGATAAGTCCTGGATTGTCTATAAAGTCGCTCTTCTTCGTTATTCACTCCATACCGTGAGTTTTAATAAAAGGCTTAACCGTGGGCAATGTGAGTTACCTCAATTGATGCAAGCTTTTTATGCAACGGAATCACTCCTTTATAATCTTGTGGCCGATGATTTTCATTTACGAATTCGAACAGAGCGACCTAGTTCCTACCCAAAAAGATACGAGCTTACAATTGATGAAGCTCCTTGGGTCGTTGAAAGCTCAAATTATCATCCTCCCTATTATGTTGATCCCTCAATTCTTAATGATCCTCATTCCGACCCAGAAGACTTCTCAAAAATTAAAACAGAATTTAAAGAATTAGGGGTTAAGTATTTTGATGACGATGGTAAACCCTTAAATCCAGCGGGTAGAACAGGACTCGCCGGCAGAGGGATTTTATCCCAGTGGGGACCTAATAATATGATTTATCCCTTTATTTTTCGTACTCATTCAAAAAATTCTGGTTTGGAGGTCCTTTTAGCACAAAAAAAATCACTTAAAGAGTTTAGTACGCCTAGAAAACTTGTTCCTATGAAAGGGGATTATGAAAGCTCTGGTAAACAAACTGTCCAAGAGGCATTTGGACTTAGTTTACGAAGTTCTTCTTTGAAAAATATTCCTTTTGGATACCTTTATGACCATAGGCAAACAGATCATTCATGGATTAATGCAATAGGGATGATTTATTTTTTGTCTCAAGATGAACAGGAGGCTGAGCTAAAATTTAATGAAAAATATGATAATGTTTCTTGGTATCCACTTAATCATGAGATTATTAATCAACTTCCATCAGGTCAGTCTAAGATCATAAGAAAAGTTGTAGAAAGCCTCATTCAATTAAATAGGCTGGATCCTCAGTCAGGAAAAATTCTTTTAGAAAAGACTCAATAAATATGGAAAAAATACCAAGCAATGAACTAGAGATTATAGGCCAGATTAGAGACGAAAAGATAAGTCTTTATGATTTAGATTTTAAGAAAAAAAGTGACTGGCTGGTCTTTATGCTCTTCAATTTGTTGGAGATCGGAAAATTATCAAGGGATTTCAAAACAAAAGAAGTTGTGGATACTGTTAAATTCAAACCAGATAAAACGCCAACTCTTTTTGTAGAGCCTCAAATTGAAAAGCTTTTGGAAAACAACCTCAAGATATTTTGCTCAGAGGGCATAGTCGTAGGCGAGGAGAACCTTAATCAGTGGACTAAAAAAGGGTATTGTGTAGCAGTTGACCCAATTGATGGTACTTGGGCCTTAATTAGCAAAACTGAAACCTTCTCTAATACTTTGGCCTTTTTTAAAGATGGAATATTATTTTTAGGTGTAGTTTTTAACCCTAGTACCGGTGAGATTTTCTTTTCTTTTGACGATGGCCCTACCAAACTTATCCAGCTTAATCTTCTTGGTGAAAACGACCGGTCTCTTGAACTTCCCTTTGCTCCTATTAATAAAAAGAATTTATTAGTTAATCTTCAACCAACAAAATCCGCTAATCCTCAATTTCTCTCCCTAATAAAAGCGTGGAATAGCGGAGAAATTAATTTATTAAAGACCACTGGAGGCTCACCTGCTTTAGCTATTTGCGAAGCTGCTAAAGGAGCCTTTATATACGTTTGCAATTGGGAGTCACGCGCAACGGAGCCCTATGATTTAGCTGCGGCCTATATCGTGATCAAACAAGCTGGCGGATTTATTCTTGACTTAGAAGGTAATCCTATTAGTTTTATGAACTATAGGGGTGTCTTCATTGCTGGGACAGATTTGAATTTAATAAAAAAAATTCTAAAGATTTTAAGTAATTAATAAAAAGTATTTTATTAATGGGTCTTCATAGTTATACAATTGAAATCTCTAATATTTTAAATAAGGATTTATTATGAAAAATCTATTTTTGTTATTTATGTTTTTTACACCCTTAATTACCTTTGGTAATGAGGGACAACAAGAAGTCGTAACAAACATTTCCAATCTAACTAAGCATGTAAATTGGTATTGGACAGTGGTCGCGGCCTTTCTTGTATTTCTTATGCAAGCCGGCTTTGCTTTTGTAGAGGCAGGCTTTGTTCGGTCTAAAAATGTTGTCAATATTATGATGAAAAATGTAGCTGATCTAAGTATTGGTAGTCTTGCCTTCTGGGCAATAGGTTTTGGAATCATGTTTAGTGGCACTCAATTCGAGTTTTTCCCTAATCCAGATACAAATTCATTCGGAGAGGAAGCGAATTGGATGTACAGTTTTCTTATCTTTCAAACCGTTTTTGCTGCTACTGCCTCAACAATTGTATCAGGTGCGGTCGCAGAGCGAACCAAGTTTAGTGCTTATCTTATAGTTAGC
>CBDUBC010000135.1:0-6218 GCA_965365285.1 uncultured bacterium | reverse complement strand
AGAATCCACCTTCAGCATTTGGTTGACCTCCAGCAGGAGTTTCATCACCCCACTCAACTACCATGTAGTTTTTTGTGTTGTTCAGCTCAGCTGGGTTAGAGAAAACGTTTCTCGTGTCGGCCATGTAATAAGATCCATAACCAGTGTCTTGTCCAAGAGCGGACATTCTTGCTTTTGTGGCATAAGCACTTGTTGAGAGTAGTGCTAAACCAGATACGATTAGTGCGGTTTTTTTCATTTCTGTCTCCTTTAAAAGGTAAATTACTTTTGTTCCGTAAACGGATATTAATAAAAATGTTTCTCAAACTAAAAACTTAGTTATTAGTTTTTAGTAAGAGTGGAATTTTGTCAATTAGTTAAACGCTAGAATTTAAAGGTGTAAAGATAAAATAGAGGTTAGTTGATAGAAATTGTTTTTAAAATTTCTTGGTGCGTAACATAGCCTCGCATAAAGTGCGAGATGTTATTTGTGGGATATGCGAAGCTGTCCGTTTTTATTTCCTCTTCATTTAAAGGCGCATTTACTCCGAAAAAGAATAAACCTCTTTCACTAAACTCTTGTTTTGGAAAAAGAGAGTCGTCAATATTTTGGCAAGGCGATTTAGGCGTAAGTGAGACGTATTCTTGATACGAAATCGTTTTAAAATCAGGAAAAATTTTTTCTAAATTTTTTTTCAAAATTCTTATTTTTTTTGAAACTTCCTCTTCTGAAGTGTGGTTTTTATCAATGAATGCAAGAAATTGCGCCGAGTTTTCTTTAAACTCCCCTACAAAATGCCCCCATTCATGAGTGTAACTTAAAGGAATAAAAATCGTTTCTTCCTTATCTGTAAGCGGTCTTTCAAAGATGAATTTAACAATAAGAGACATATGAGTTCCGGCCCCATCACAAAATTCAATAAATTCATTAGAAAGTTGAGATTTTTGAGAAAAGAGATTTAAAAATTCTTTTGGACCTAATCCCCAATAAAGACTTTTTACACATAGGGACTCTCCATCTGAAGTGTAAAGTTCCCAATTAGAGTTTTCTTCATCTGATTTTTTAATTTCAGTAAGTCTTTTCTTTATATGACACGGTTTAAGAGATTCAATAAAGTCTGAACTGTTTAAAAAAGGAAAAATCTCACTTTCTGAAATCTCAACATGGTCTTGAGTAAAAAACTCCTCACCCCATAACAGTTTTTCTGATTTAGATCTTCCATCAAATTTTTTAAATCTAAGATCTTTAAAAAATTCTGCACCAGTTTTGATATTTTTTACTTTTTCAGGAAAAAAGTTTTTAAAAAGAGAAATATTGGCCTCTCCGCGAAGAGTCGATGGGCCATCGAGAACAAGAGAGCTTTGTTCAATATCACGCTCAGAAATAAGAGTTACAGAATCAGCGCCAAACTTATTTTTAAGCTGATAAAAAAGAGCAAGAGAGAAGACATCATCACCAACAACAACGGTGTCCTTAAAAACCTTCGTTTTACTGATCTTTTCTACTTTTTTAAGTCCTCTTAAAGCACTAAATGACATAACTCACCTTATTTAATAACCAGTTTATCTCCGGCACGAATCATTCTATTTTTCACAAGCGAAAGATTACTTCTAATCAAAGTATCTAGATTTGTCCCCGTTTTTCTTGAAACATCCCATAGCGTATCCCCTTTTTGTACTGTGTAATACGCAGAGGGTTGTCTGATGAGCCTACCTCTTTTTTGAGCAAGGCGAATTCTCGATCGGTATTTTCTTTTTCGAACGACACTTCTTCGCGGCTTTTCATAAAGATCAGCATACATCTTTGCTCTATGACTTTGACCAATTCTAAAAGGGAGAACAACTGCCTGTCCCCTTTTAAGTCTCGAATGAGAAGAAGTGCTATTGAGATCCTCTAAAACATAAGACTTAATTTTAAACTTTTTAGCGACATCACGAAGCCTTGATCGTCTCCCCTTTACGACATAGCTTTGAAACTGCGTGGCCTTTAAATCCTTATTCAGACAGCATTCCGTGTATTTTTGTTTCATCCCTTTAGGAACTCGAAGATAGTACTTATCGACTTTTGGAGAAACAAACCAACGCATGACTTCTGGATTGAGTCTGTGGATTTCTTCATAAGGAACATTGATTTCTTTAGCGAGTTCCATAAGATCGGTCCCACCTGCCACTTGAATTTCTTCAAAATCAAGGGGCTCATGAAAATCAATATCACCAAAACCAAAGGATTTAAGGTTTTTGCCGATGATTGCGAGGGCCATGATTTTTGGAACATAGTTTTTAGTTTCTCGCTTCAGATATCTACCGTGAGTTAAGCGCCAGAAGTTTTCTGTTTTATATCGAGAGATCGCTCGAGAGATTTTTCCTTCACCTGCATTATAAGCAGCAGCGGCAAGCTCCCAGGATTCGAAATCTTTATAGAGTTTTGTGAGGTACTTAGCGGCAGCAATGGTTGCTTTAATTGGATCTCGTCTTTCATCGACATACCAGTCAATATGAAGACCGTATCGTTTTCCAGTGTAAGGCATAAACTGCCATGGCCCTACTGCTTTTGCCCAAGACTTCGCTGTGTTTTGAAATCCACTTTCTGCCATAGCTAAAAAAATCAGATCTCGGGGAAGGCCATATTCTGCTAGGATCTCTGAGAGGAGAGGTGCGTATCGTCCCGCTCTTTGGGAGTATCTTTCAAAAAAGCCTCGACCACGGTTTAAGAAATAATTCATCCATTTTTTAACCTGGTCATTATAAACGACGGGGATATCAAAATAATAGTTATCGAGATTGAGGTGTTCAGCACCAAAAAGGTAATAGCTTTTTTGCTTAGAATTACCATTTTTATCAATATCAGAGCTTCCAATAATTTCAGAAACCCCCTTATTTTCTTTAAAGAGTTTTTGAATCTCTTGGGAATCTTTCTGAACCTGCTCTTCATTTTGATTTTTGGTAAAAAGTTTTGCTGTTGAACAGGAGGTAAGGAGTAGAGATAACCCGATGATTCTTAGCATATTTCGGACACCTTTAGTTATGAGGTCTAAGAGGCATTCTAACAATTGCCTACTACAACTTCAAATGGAGTTGATTGCCCAATTCATAAAATTTTTTTAGTAGGGTATAATTAGCTCTATGCGCTATCTTATTTTATTCTTTAGCCTCTCCCTTTTTGCCGAAGTCACTCCCCCCAATTATGACTTTAAGCTAGAACAACTGGATATTTTTATGCCGGGTTCTAATAAGGCACCGATTGAAGAGAAGTATAAAAATGGAACGGATATTGAGGAAGGAGTAAGAAGATATGGAATTGAGCACCAAAAGTTTCTTTTTCCGATCTTTGTTAGATTTGAAGGTGATCAAGTTTCCGACTTTTACGCTAAACTTCCTACCTATTTTCTTCATGATGTCTTCCATCAATCCCTTATTAATAAGTTTGGTAAACAAGATAAATATTTTAAGAAAGAAAACTCGGCCGTTTATATTTGGAATAATAAGGAGGGTAATAAACTAGTTTATAACGCCAGTTGCACCATTACTTGCTTTCCGGTCTTTTTCGCGGTTTTTAAGGCCGAGGCTGATGAAGCGAGTCTATTTAGAAAATTTAATCCTGCTCCATCGGCCGATAAACAATAGGCACATTCTTTTTCTTACAAATGAAAAAAGAGCTGATCCCAAAAGCAATCATAATCAGACATAGAATCTGACCCATAGTAGTAGTGCCACCAAGGTAATAACCTAATTGACTATCGGCTTCTCTAAAGTACTCAACCACAAAACGAGCGATTCCATAGAGGATAAAATAAATCGAAAAAAGAAGGCCGTGCTGTTTCATTTTAGGTTTAAGGAACCAAAGAACAAGAAAAACAAGGACCCCTTCACCAAAGGCCTCATAAAGCTGAGACGGATGACGAGGATAGGGTCCTCCATCTTTAAACACCATTCCCCATGGAACATCGGTGATTCGACCAAATAACTCTCCATTAATAAAATTTCCAACTCTTCCAAAGAAAACTCCAATGGCCCCTGCTAAGACTGCAGAGTCTAGTACTTGAAGAAAAGGAATCTTATTCTTTTTAGAAAAGAGATAAAGGGCAATGATCATCCCGGTAATCGCACCATGGTAAGAGAGTCCTCCTTTCCATACTGCAAAGATATCGCCTAGATTATTTTGGTAGTAGTCCCAATTGTATATAAAGACGTAAGCGAGCCTTGCACCAATAAAGACTCCCACAATAGTATAGGTTATAAAGTTATCCACTTCTTTTTTAACCACGTGAAGAAATCCTTCTTTAGAAAGCTTTCTTAAAAGAAGAGTTCCGAGAGCAAAACCAATAACGTACATCAGTCCGTACCAACGGATTTGAAGAGGGCCTAAATTAAATATAACGGGATCAATAAAATGTGCATTCATAGACTGAGGTTACATTTAAAGAAGCTTAAATGGAAGCAAGCTTTTCAGAAGTCTCGATGGGTCTGAGAACACCATGCACATCTTGAACAAGTCTTCTTAGAATTTGGCGGATGGGCATGTTATTGCTTAGGTCCATATAAGAGGTATTGAAGTTAAGAAGGCTTAGAAATTCTTCTCTGCTTCGAATAATTTTTTCTGTTTTGAGAAATCGATCTGGCTTAACGACTTTAAATCGTGGTCTAAGTTTATGAACTCCATTTTGATCAATGAGAATCATTTTATAGACATCAAAGTGAACGACTTCTCCAATACTGTCTTCTTTTTTAGAAAGAATCAGCTCATCTTTTTGAAGAGATCCCCAAAAGCCGACCACCCCTAGTGGGGCAAGAGCAAAAGCGAGGAATCGGTTCATAATGATATTAAAATCTGTGATATCGGCTTCATTCATTCCAAAATCACTAAAACAGGCCATTTCCCAATCGATAACGGCGTAGGAGTAGATCATCATGGCCTGTCGGCTGAAGCGATAGACCTTATATCCTTCCTGTTGGATGAGGGATTCATACCCATAGCGATCCGAGTCAGTAGCTTGATCAATTTGACGCGCGACTATGTTAGATGCTTCCTTTATATGAAGAAGCCTAGCGTTCGGAATTGATATTAAATCTTTACTATGTAAATCATCTTCCAATTTTTCAAAGCCTAAGTACTCTAAATTCTTAAGAATCTCAGGATAAAACCCCTCTTCATCCAATTTGATATAAATGGGGTACCCTAAATCTTTTTTGAATTGTAATGTGCTCATCCAGCCTCCTATGGGCTTTTCGGGGACACCCTGTAAAAAGTTGACGTGTGGCCGGAAAAGAAGACCTTTTTGCCTAGCTAATGTTGACAAAAGCCGGCAAAAGTCCTAAAAATCACGTTTCATAGACCAAATTTTGGGGTAAAAAGTCTCGCTATTAGGGCCCCCAAGTTTGTCATTCTGAAGGAGATACGCATGTACGGTGTAGTAGAAATTGCAGGACATCAATACCTCGTTAGAGCTGGAGATGTTATCGACGTAGATAAACTTGCTCAAGAAACAGGCTCTGATGTGAACTTTGATTCTGTTCTTTTCGTAGGTGGAAAAAATCCAGTTGTTGGAAAGCCAGTTGTTCAAGGTGCAAAAATTAGCGCTAAAGTTGTTAAGCAAGATAAGGCCAGAAAGATTCTCGTTTTCAAAAGAAGACCAGGACAATATCAAAAGAAGAAAGGGCATAGAACTCACTTTACCTCCCTATTGATTACTGAAATCAATGATGGACAAGGTAATAGTGAAAAAATTGATGCTAAATCAAAAAACGCCCAAAGATTTCTTAAGTAAGAAGTAGGAGACTAGAAAATGGCACATAAAAAAGCGGCAGGTTCCACAAGTAACGGTAGAGACTCAAACCCAAACATGTATGGGGTTAAAAAATTCGGTGGTGAAGCAGTGGTCACTGGAAATATTATTGTAAGACAAGCTGGTTCTAAATTTCATGCTGGACCAGGTGTTGGAACAGGAAAAGATTTTACTCTTTTTGCACTTAAAGAAGGAAAAGTTAAATTTTCTTGGTGGAATAAGAAGAGACAAATCGTTTCTATTATCTAATCCAATTTGAACGAGTAGTTTATATGGAAGGGGTGTTATTATTACACCCCTTTTTTTATGTCTTTTTCAAACCTAACGATCCGTATTAAAAAGAAATCCTATGAAATTCGTCGATGAAGTTAAAATTACAGTACATTCTGGTCGCGGAGGCGATGGTTGCGTTGGCTTTCGCAGGGAAAAGTTCGTTCCACGAGGCGGACCCGATGG
>CBDUBC010000134.1:0-6372 GCA_965365285.1 uncultured bacterium | reverse complement strand
AAAGAAAGTCTTCTAACTTCATCCATAAGTCTTCTAGCTCTTCGCCCTCTCATAACAACATGTCTAAAGTCATCTACAGCTCTATCGAAATCATAAGCTGCGTGTTGAATCGCTCGATCATTAAAACACTCACCCCGATTTCGATGCCATCGATCATGATCCCACCGGTCATTGTCCCAGCGATCATTTCTTCTTTCATATGGTGACTCTACTCGGTCCCATTCATTGTTATTATCATTAAATCTTCGATCGTTGTCTCTAGCGAAAGCATCTGTTGCTGCCAAAACAGAGGCCAAAAGAAAAGTTGTGATAAATAATTTTTTCATATTTTACTCCTTTAGTTCACACACTTTTCTTATAAATCTTGAATTTTAAATTTGCATTCCCTCGATCAAATAAATCCATGATTTTTGGCAGATTGTAAGCTTTCTTGAGGTTCTTACAAATTCAACGGATTCAATATGGCACCAAAGGATAAGTTAAACTATTGATTTTCTATTGTAATCCATTCAAGAATTTTCGGCCATGACTCCTCGCTCTGACCGGACTTAAAAATGCCATGATGACCAAGATTCTTTTTTGAATAAAGGATATAGTCCTTAAATTTAGCTTTTGGATAAAGATCTTTTAGCGCTTGATTTGAACCGCTTGTGGCAATGGGATCATCTGAAGAAAGGACATTGAGAATCCTCATCTCTAATTCATCACAATGGTAGCTTGGATACTTTTTTTTATGATCTCCCAGATAATTTGAAGAGCGACACCATAAGGCCCATTCCTTAGCGACTTCATAGGGGATGTTGACTCCCATCCTAATAATTTCTGCGTTTGCATTTCCAAAAATTTTCAATGAAAGAGGAATAAAAATATTTAAAAAGAAAAATGATTTTAGAACCATAGGGAGCTTTTTATGCTTCCACCATGTACCCGTAGAAACAGAGGCAAAAACGGAACGGTGAATTTTGTTACTATTAGGAAGAAGACCTAAAACTTGCCCTCCCACACTATGACCAACGTAGATAAGCTTTGGGTTGAGTTCATAAAGATAATCAAGAGCGACCTTAATATCTTCACCTATCCACTTTTCTAAAGTGGCATTTAGGAGATGATCGTTACTATCCACTCCACTATAATCCATAAGAAGGACCTTAAATCCTCTCTCAGCAAAATAATTTGCAAACCTAGCGTAAAATCTCGCAGGAGTGGCCATTGCCGGGGCAACAAAAATCGATCCCTGGTCTCCTCCATCATAAAGAAGGGCGTTAAGCTCTTTAGTTTCAGATACTTTAAGGGTTATGAGTTTTTCTATCATAATGCATAAAGCCACGTTTATTCGACGGCCACCTCAAAAATTGATAATAAGTTTCCATGTTTGGAATACTTGTACTCTTATTCACTGCCTTACCTGCTCTAGAATTCTACCTCCTTTTCAAGATTGGAGGCAATATTGGAGCGTTAAACACTTTAGGACTTATTATACTTACGGGGATAGTTGGTGCTTATCTAGCAAAAAGGGAAGGTCTTGAAATTCTCTACAGAGCACAAGATCAGCTTCAAAAAGGTGTTCTTCCTGGAAAAGAAATTTCACATGGTTTTCTAGTTTTTGGTGGAGGCCTCCTTCTTCTAACTCCCGGCTTTATTACAGATATTTTAGGCCTTTCCATGGTTATTCCAGGAACGAGGCATCTCATTGTTATCCTTTTTCAAAAGTGGCTTTCTAAGGCCATCGAAAAAGGAAACGTTCAAGTTTTTACCAGTCATACTTTTGTCCGAAGACCTCCTCCTTCCGATCCAGATATAATAGAAGTCGATTTTAAAAAAGAGGAATAATGAGCACTGTTTACTCAGTAGTGGATATTGAAACAACTGGCGGTCAAAGTTCTGAAAATAAAATTACTGAAATAGCTATCATCAATACTGATGGAGAAAAGATTATTGAAGAATTTAGTACTCTTATCAATCCAGAGCGATCAATTCCTTCTCAAATCACTTATCTCACTGGTATTACCAATGAAATGGTTAAAGACGCACCTAAGTTTTATGAGGTTGCCAAAAAAATAGTTGAAATGACAAGTGGTCATGTATTTGTCGCTCACAATGTTTTCTTTGATTTTAATTTTATTAAACATGAATTTAGTGAGCTTGGTTATTCATTCCAAGCTGAAAAAATCTGCACAGTTCGAATGAGTCGAAAAATTCTGCCCGGACATGCCTCCTATTCCCTTGGAAAGCTATGTAATGATCTTGGCATTCCTCTCAAAAATCGCCATAGGGCCATGGGAGATGCCAAGGCGACTTGCGAGCTATTATGGCTTCTTCTCAAAAAAAATGGAGACTTTAGTTCTTTTATGGCCGAGGAATCTAAAAAAATTAGTCTCCCTCCTCTTCTAAACCGATCCAACTACGAATCTCTACCCTCCACTCCTGGTGTATATTATTTTTATGACAAAGAAGGTGAGCTTCTCTACATTGGGAAGGCCAACGACATTAAGAAACGAGCGGCTTCTCATTTTAGAGTGGATATGAAGCGTAAGAAAGATATTGAGCTTAAAACCTCTATTGCTCGAATAGAGGTTAGGCCTATGGGCAATGAGCTCAGCTCTCTTCTCATGGAATGCCATGAAATTAAAAAGCATAGACCAAGATTCAACCGAAGCCTTAATAGAATTCGATTTCCCTACACTCTTCTTCTTAAAGAAGATAAAGAGGGTGAAAATTTCATTCACATCACTCGAAGCAAATTAGAAATAGGCATTCTCAGATATAATAATATACAGGCCGCAAAAAAAGCTCGAAATCGAATGATTCGAAGTATTCTTGGAGTTGATTACGACTCCATCCATTTTGAACAAACGAAAAAGAATACGATCTCAACTCTAGGTCTGAATCATTATAATGATCTTCTTCATAAAATTTATATGCAGCAGATTCCAAAGCTAAAGGATGATACAATTAAGCTTAAAGGTCGTGTTCGAGGAGAGCATTGCTATATTAAAATTGAAGACTATTGTCCTCAAACAATCATCTTTACAAATGAAGATGAGGAAGAAAAAATTGGTCTTCTCAAGGACCCTGATATGGTTCAAATCCTAAGAAGGTACTTAAAGGAACATCATGGAAAATGAAAACCTATTAGCTGATGAACAAAAAAAAATTATCGAGGAGCTCATTAAAGTCATCTCTGTAGATAATGAATATTATTACAAATCGACTTATGAGATTGCAGTGGAAGTCAAAAAGCTATTTTCAACATTATCCGCTGAGAAAAAAAGTAAGGTTGAGTCGTTAAGTGAGAGAGATATCCAAATCATTCTTGGGCTTAACAGTTAACTTTTTGTCCGACTATTTTACTTAGGACAAGCTTTCCTTATATTTTCAACAATCCTTGACCAGTGTATTATGGGATAAACCCCTTCATTTTGGTAAGTTATGAGTGATGAAAAAAAAATTGTAATGGCCGATGGTTCTGAGGCACCTCGAACCGAAAAAGAGAGTGTTAATCGTGCTCAAGAAAAAATGGAAGAGGACAAAAATTTTGTTCCTGTCATTATTAAAAGAAATGATGAGGCCATTAAGCACCCCTATGATATTTTAGAACGGGCGACTTCAGAAGGTCTTGAGCAACATCGAAGGGCCAAAAGATCATTATTTTTAAGTGCTCTAGCTGCTGGTCTAATTCTCGGTTTTGCGGCCATGCTTGTTTCTCTCGCCTCTCAAGCTGTACCTGCTTCTATTAATCCTCTTTATAATCGACTTGCTATGGCCGTGGTTTATCCTCTTGGGTTTATCATTTGTATTCTCAGTCGTACGCAGCTCTTTACAGAACATACAGCGACGGCGGTTTATCCTTTTCTTGATGGAAAAGTAACCTTTCGCTCTCTTCACAATCTTTGGATGACCGTTTTAGCAGGAAACCTTGTCGGAACTTTTATTAGTACCTTGCTGATCTTTCTTGCTGAGCCTGTTATTGGTGCAAAGATAGGTTTTATTGATGTCTTTGATCATCTTGTCCACTTTTCGTTTTTCCAAGTTTTTATTTCAGCAATCCTTGCGGGATGGCTCATGGCCCAAGCAAGTTGGCTAATTCTGGCTACTGCTACTCCAATAGGACAAATCTATTGTATTTTTATTGCAACCTTTATAATTGGCGTGGGAGGTCTTCATCACTCAATTGCTGGTTCGGCAGAAATCTTTGGAGGGCTGCTTCACGCTTCAAACCCAGATTTTGTAGGGGCCTTTCGATTTCTCGCTGGAGCGATATTAGGAAATCTCATCGGAGGAAGTGTTTTCGTTGGTCTACTCAATTACGGGCATATCAAAAAAAGCCAGTAATTACTTTGTTCCAAGATCGTAGATATTGTACAGCTTTTTAAACTCAGCTTCCATATCAAGATGAAGATCAATGATTTTTCCTGAGCGGATATCAAATACCCAGCCATGAATTTTCAAATTCTTATTCTTAGACCAAACTTTTTGAACGTGATCAAGTTTTAAAACGTTGATCGCCTGCTCTAAAACGTTGAGCTCAACTAAACGATCGAATTTCTTTCTTTCATCTTTAATGGCGTTAAGCTCATCTGCGTGAAGCCTGTAGACATCTCTAAGTTTTTGAAGCCAGCTATTAATTTGTCCCATATCAGAGGGGTTAAGAGCTGCTTTGATACCTCCACACTCGTAATGACCACAGACTACAATATGATTAACCTTAAGGACCTCAACCGCAAATTGAATGACAGCGTTTACGTTGGCATCAGTTGTAATAACTTGATTCGCAATATTTCGATGAACGAAAACTTCTCCTGGATCGGCCCCCATCATGTCCTCAGCAGGAATTCGACTATCGGAACAACCAATGTAGAGAATTTCAGGTTTTTGACCTTGGGCCAGTTTTGTAAAATAGTCTTTATCAATATTTAGCTTTTTTTGAATCCATTCTTCATTTCTTTCGAAAATCTTTTTTAAGTCCATAGTACTAGGCCTGTTTTGAAAGGTAATAGTCGTAGTTGCCTGGAAAAATTTTAACGGAGTTTTTATCTACTTCATAGACTTTTTCTGCGAGTTCCTTGAGAAAGAACCGATCGTGACTTACGAAGATAATAGTTCCCTCATATTTTTTCAACGCACTCAGCAATACCTCTCTCGATTGAATATCAAGATGGTTGGTTGGTTCGTCGAGAATAAGGAAGTTATTATTTTGAGAAAGAAGGACAGCTAAAATTAATCGACTTTTTTCTCCACCAGATAAAAACTTAACCTTCTTTTTAACATCATCACCTCTAAAAAGAAAAGCTGCTAGAAGGTTCCTTAAAAAACCATCACTCGCTTGAGGAAGACCTACTCGAACTTGATCAAGGACTGTATTCTCTGGATTGAGAACATCAAAAGAGAATTGGCTAAAATAACCTACTTTTATACTTGGGCCTACGACAGCTTCACCTTCCGTTGCCTCAGTTTGTCCTGCGATAACTTTCAGAAGAGTTGATTTACCAGCACCGTTGACACCCACGACTGCTAACTTATCCCCTCTTTTAATAATTGTGTTAAGATCTTGAAAAATAAGATGATCACCTCCATCTTTTTTCTTCCAGACCTTTTTAAGGTTTTTCAGAACAACAACATCATCTCCACCTCGAGGTGGAACAGGAAACTCGAAGTCTATTTTTTCTTCTTCTTGTGGTACTACCACTCGGGTAATTTTATCGAGCTTTTTGACTCTCGATTGTACTTGAGCAGCATGGGAGGCCCTTGCTTTAAATTTAGCAATAAAATCCTCATCTTTTGCAATACTATCTTGTTGTTTTTTGAACTCTGATTTTAATTGATTCAGTCGAACTTCTTTTTCAGTTTCATAGAATTCAAAGTTACCTGTATAGACAGTAACTCTTTTATGAGCGACTTCAACAATCTTTTTACAAACATTATTCATAAAATAACGATCGTGTGTGGTCATGAAAATAGCACCATCAAAATTTTGAAGCCACTCTTCTAACCAAAGGATAGTCTCCATATCCAGATAGTTTGTCGGCTCGTCCATGATAATAAGATCAGGCTTAATAACCAGAACCTTAGCGAGGGCGATTCTCATTTTCCATCCACCACTAAACTCTTCCATCATTTTACGATGATCTTCTGGATGAACACCAAGGCCTGTCAAAATTTCTTCTGCTCGAGACTCAAGATCATATCCGCCTCTTTTTTCAAACTCAGTTTGAACATCTCCCATTTCTTCAAGGATCTTGTTCATTTCGTCTGGATCGAGTTCTGGATCACATAATTTATGTTCAATTTCAGTAAGTCTTTCCTGAAGCACCTTGACCTTAGCATCGCCACTCGTGACAATACGCACGCCCACATCTGGATCAGCAGCAGCAG
>CBDUBC010000133.1:0-6572 GCA_965365285.1 uncultured bacterium | reverse complement strand
GAGGGCAACGGCCGGAGTCGTTACCCATCACGTAAATAATGGCATCAAGATCGTTAAAGAGACTCTAAAAGAGTAAGGTCATTTAACGATATAAGGGAACATCGCTTTTGCTGAGTATTGCCACTCTGGAGCGTCAGGAAGTCCTAAAAAGTACGCAGATAGTGGCGCTACAAGATGGATTCGAATCTGCTTTGAGGGCACCATTCTCCATCTCATTTTTCCGATCTTTACAGCTGGATGACTGACATAAAATGGTACAGGAGCAAGTCCCCATGAGTGACCACCGGCAACTATTCCATGACCATGGTCAGAGGCAAGAATCACAAGAGTATCTTCAAGTAGGTTTTCCTCTTCAAGAGTGTTCATAATTCTTCCTACTTGCTTATCAGCATTGATCACAGCTTTGTTATATTCAGGAGTATTTCCTTTCCCACTTCCGTGCCCGTAGTTATCTACGTCACCAAGATAGATAAAAAAGAAATTAGGAGGGGTCTTTTTTAGAATCTCAAGAGCTCGATCCGTAACTTCTTCATCACTTTTTAGGAAGCTATAAGTATCAATTGAACCTTCTTTTGGATAACACTTTAAAATATTCCAATTGGTAACAAGTGCCGTGCTCATTTTAGGAGCATACTTTTTAATTTGATCAAAGATCGTTGTAAGACCTTTTCCTCTCGTACATTTGTTACTATTTATTTTGGTTCGAGAAGACCGATTAGCCGTTAGCATTCCAGACCAGTTGGGACCACTTAAAGCATGTAGATCGATAAATGCCTTGTGAGTCCATGCACTTTTATTTCTAAGGGCCGAAATATTAGGGGTTTTTCCTTCAAGGGTTTTGTGCTCAAGGTTGTGCCCTCCAAGCCCGTCAATTCCAATGAAGACAACTCTTTTTGCACGTTGATAATCAGGAGCAGCGACTTTCATACGCTTAGAACCCATTGCATAAGAGTTGGTTGTAAAAAGGGTGAGAGCGATAAATGCAATTTTTAACATGATTATTCCTTGTATAAGTTTATTGGAGTTAGAGAGAACTAGGTTTAATTTCGTTGCAAGTCTTTGCCATATAGAGGCAGTGATCAGGACCATCCATAACGATACAGGCCTCTTTTAAGACGACATCATACCCCAAACACTGACCGTGTTTTTTATACTCAGTTTCTCTCGTCCAGCAGTATTTTTTCATAAAATCTAAACAGACTCCTGTCGAAGGTAAAGTCGTTCGCGGTACATTAATTGTCCCGAGCCTTGTTCTCATGGCGTGTGATGGATTTGTAAATAGAAAAATTAATATGAGGTATTTCATTAGCTAACCCTTTTTCTATTATTTAGCGAACTTTACCATCTTCCGTCAAAATTTTATGGGCTTCATAAAGGGCCTCTAAAAGTTATGTGAAAACAAGGGGTTATACCTTGTAAAAGATATAGGTTCTCTATGATTTCTTGCTAGGTTGTCCCGTTCTCGATAGTAAGACTACTCAGTTAAAATTGGTAGGAAAGAGTATTATGAACTTTCAAAAGTTAACCATTGCTTTGTCTATATCCATTATCATGGGACTAACTCTGGTTCTTGCAGCTTCTTCTAATTCTCCTAAAAATACCCCTGAAACCAACTCTTATCTCAAAGAATACATCGAATCACGAAACCAATAATTTGAAGCGGTCCTCCGTTATCAATCTAGCGAAGCATGGCAAAATCCTTTAATAAAGGATGGAGCATGGAAAATATTCAAAAAAACGTACAGGACTATTATGGCAAGGAGCTCACAAAATCTTCTGATTTAAAGACTAACGCCTGTTGTACTAATGTAAGCTACACCAAAGAGATGAAGAACATTCTTTCTCAAATTCATGCTGAAGTACTTTCAAAATACTATGGGTGTGGCATGACCATTCCCAATGAACTCCTAGGGCTGAATGTGCTCGATCTGGGCTCGGGAAGTGGGAGAGATTGTTTTATCGCCAGTAAAATGGTTGGCCCGGATGGATACGTCATCGGCGTAGATATGACAGATGAACAGCTCGCTGTGGCCAATACCTATGTTGATTATCATATGGACCAATTTAAATATTCTAAAGCAAATGTTGAATTTAAAAAAGGTCATATCGAAAAACTGGATGAACTGGGGATCGAAGAAAACTCTCAGGACCTAATAATTAGTAATTGTGTCATTAACCTCTCTGTGGACAAGCCTAAAGTTTTAAGAGATTGCTATCGCTTTTTAAAGCAGGGTGGGGAAATGTATTTCTCTGATGTTTATGTGAATAAAAGAATCCCTAAAGAAATAGCTGAAGATTCCATCATTTATGGTGAGTGTTTAGGTGGGGCGCTTTATTGGAATGATTTTCTTCATTTTTCTAAAGAAGCTGGATTTACTGATCCTAGGGTGGTCGAAGCCGAGCCCATCACGATTGAGAGCCCTGAGATTCAAGAAAGGCTTCAAGGATTTGAATTCTACTCCGTAACCTATCGACTCTTTAAACTGGACAGTCTTGAAAGAGATTGTGAAGACTATGGGCAGGCCGTTATTTATAAGGGAACTCTTTCTGATTGTCCGAGCGAGTTTAGGTTAGATCACGGTCATCTCTTTCAAACAGGAAAGGTCGAAAGTGTCTGCGGAAATACCTTTTTAATGCTAAAAAATTCAAGATACCAAAAGCATTTTGATTTCATAGGAGATTTTGGAAGGCATTACGGAATATTTCCAGGTTGTGGTACCTCAAATCCCTTTGAATCTCTTCATCAATCAAGAAAGATCGTAGAAGGGAGTTGTTGCTAAATGAAATATGAGCATATGGAAAAAACGGAATCTGGAGAAGAGCGTGCTTTTGTAAGGCTCAAAACTCTAAAAACTCTTTGGTTTAATACGGGTTCTCTTTGCAATTTAGATTGTACTAATTGCTATATAGACTCCTCCCCAAGAAATGACCGCCTCTCTTACCTAAACGTTGAAGATGTTCAAAAATATCTTTTAGAAATTAAGGAAAATAAACTTGCTACGGAGATGATTGGATTTACAGGAGGAGAACCTTTTCTTAATCCATCCATTATTAATTTATTAAAAAGTTCTCTTGATTCTGGTTTTAAAACACTCGTTTTGACCAACGCTTACCGAGTTCTCCATCGTCATAAGAATGCTTTACTGGAACTTAATAAAGAAAAGCTTTTTATTCGCGTATCTCTTGACCACTACACAAAAGATGAGCATGACAAAGTTCGAGGAGAGGGGAGTTTTGAAGGCACTCTAGAATCCTTAAAATGGCTTTATGAAAATAGATTTAAAATTTCCATAGCTTCAAGATCGCTTCTAGGTGAGTCCCTTGAAGATTGCGAGAGAGGGCATGAAAAACTCCTAAGTTCACTAGGGATTAAGCTTGATCTAAAAGAAAATCTCGTCATCTTTCCTGAAATGAAAAGTGGAAAAAAGCTTCCTGAGATTAGTGTCTCTTGTTGGGAAAAATTGGGTAAGAGGGCAGAAGATCAAATGTGCGCATCAGAGAGAATGATTGTTAAGCCAAAGGCGTATGATCACACGAGAATTATGCCGTGTACTCTTCTTGCTTATGATGAAAGGTTTGTTTGTGGAGAGAAGCTCTCTGAATCTAAAAATAAAATTTACCTCAATCATCCATTTTGCGCAGAATTTTGTGTTTTAGGAGGAGCTTCGTGTTCATCTACTTACTAAGCATACTTCTTTCGGGTTCCCTACAAGGAATGGACCTCAGTACCTATCATGAAGTCAAGTATTCAAAAAAAATTAAGCCTAATCAAGTTCGTCTTAAAGATCACAATCTAGAAATTGAAGTTCAAAAATCAAGCTCTGCACTTGTTTATAAGTTTTCTGAAATAAAAAAAATCAAAGGTATTTTAGTGAAAGCAAAGCTTGATGGAAAAATCAATTATGGCGATAAAATTGTTGGAAAAAAAGGCGCTGATGACTTTCCTTTGCGAATCGGAATTATAGAAAAAGGAGATACCACTCTTAACTTTTTCCAACAGGTCATTGCCGCCGATTGGATCATTCAACTCAATGATTTAGGTAAAGGTTTTGGCGGGGTTTCTAAAATTTATAACCTAGTCTTTTACACCGAAGCCCCTGAATATGAAAAACGCTTCCATCCTTTATCGGATTATTTTTTTGAAGTAAGAGCAGCTTCTTTTAAAGAAGGAAGTCTCAATGAGAGATTTTTATTGGAGGAAGAAATAGAGGCCCTAGGACTTTGGATAAGTGCTGATGGAGATGACACCATGTCTGACTTTACTCTTACTATTGAAAAACTAGAGCTATTGTAACCTTACCATCCTCGGTATTTTCTCTTAATTTTCTTTTTGGGTTCGATAAACCTTTTTCCTGACTCCGTCTTTTTAAATCGGATGGGAATCCAGTTGAGACTGACTTTTTCCGAAAATGGCCATGGAGCAATCTTTTTTTCAAGATAAAGATTCATCGTCAAACCATCTTCTATTTCTAATTTATCAGTACAGGCCAAGGCTTCATTTTTATAGGCCACACTTTTTCCAAAATAATCTTTAGATGGAACCTTTTGGATATCCATCGCCGTTTGTTTCATATCAAGAAAGTGGATGGACCCTTTTGAGTCAAGAACATACCCTTGCCAATTCTCTAAGCGTGCTGCTTCTTCTTTTCCTGGTCGATCGATAACAAGATCAAGCTCAAAACAAGTTTTTTCACTTAGAAGAGTTCCCACTTCATTGTTAAACTTTAGGATATTTTCATTCTCAAGACTTCCCTTAATATACTGGGGAGTGAGTGGGGTGGCCGTGATATAAAAGGTTTTGCCGGCCATGGTCTCTGTTTTCTTAAGATATTTTTTTAGTTCAGGATAACTCATATCTGCCAGTTCATTTTGTGGCACTTCTTTTTTAGGACTTAAAAAAGAGCAGCTGGTTAGAAGAAGGATCAAAATATATTTCATAGCAATTCCTTAGGCTGGGTTTTCCGATTCAATATAGATGCAGTCCAATTGAAGATCTTTGCTTACTTTTTCCATTAAAGCTTGAACGCCAAAGCGCTCTGTTGAATGATGTCCACCTGCATACATATGTATATCTGATTCCGAGGACTCATGCCAGTCATGCTCGCTCATTTCTCCAGTGATATATGCGTCAAGGGAGCGTTTTGCTGCTTCACTCCAGCCTCCGTTGGCACCACCTGTGATGATTCCAATTGATTTCACTTTTTTTTCGCTTATCGCAACTGCATGAAGAACAGTGTGCTTGAGAATCTTTTCAAGTTTTGATTTTAATTCTTTGGAATCCATTGATTGATCAAACTCACCAGAAACTCCTGTAGGGGAGCCTTTATAGTCTCCAAAAGAATTTAGATTTTTTAACTCAAGCTCTTTTGCTATTCCAAGAGCATTTCCAACTTCAAGATTGGCATCGAGAGGAAGATGATAACCCCAGAGATTAATATTATTTTCAATCAGGGGTTTTACTCTTCTGGCAAAAGGACCTGTGATAGTACGAGGACCATGAAAGCTCCAAAAAAGTCCATGATGAACAATGAGAGCATCTGCATTTTGTTCTACACATTTTGTAATGGAGTCTCTAGTTGCTGACACGGCGAAGGCAATCTTTTTAATATCTTCCCGTCCTTCAATTTGAAGACCATTAGGTCCATAATCAGCAAAGTCCTGAGGTTTCAGGACTTGATTGAGGTATTCATTGAGTTCATGTCTTGTAATTATCATGCCTAGATTCTAGGCAAAAACAATGGCCACTGTCTATTGTGCAAGAGGGTCAACTTGCTCAAATTCTAATAATCGATCCTTATCTACACTCGCTTGATAACGCTTATGAATCATTTTAAATAAACCTAGTCCATTTTTAGAACCGACTTCATCGGCTAGATCACCCGTTGGTTCTCTAAAGCCCATAACACCACTTTGTGCCACATTGGTTGGATCAGGAGAGTTCCCTCCACCTCCGCCAAAACCTCCGCCACCTCCGGACTGAGAAGGACTTAAATTTCTTGCTTGGAGACCACCTTGATAGTTACCCGGATCCTCTCCGCCACCACCATCGGCCATGCCACCCATGTCACCACCTCCTCCTTCATCTTGAGGAGCACTGACTTGATCAAGCTGCATACCGCCTCCGCCGTCCATTCCGCCGCCTCCCATGCCGCCTCCGCCGCCGCCCATGCCTGCATCATCCATGGCCATGTCGCCGCCGAAGTCACCACCAAAGTTGCTGTCATCTGCAATTCCACCGTAGTCATCAGAATTGAATCCAGAATCATTGGTGGCAAAATTACCCATATCATCGGAGTTCACTCTTGAGATTCTACCCTGAGATCCAATTCCCTCTACATTAATGAGGTTACTGTGCCAGCCCTTTTGACTATTTTGAAAGTCTCGACAAATCTGACTGTCGGGAACCATTTGACAGATATTATTAACCAGCTCTTGTTCCATATTGGAGAGAGGTGGTTTTTTGATTTCAGGGTTTGGAACTCGGTTGATAATATCTTGGATTCGATTAGCCTGCTGTTTTAAGACAAGCCCTTTCATTAAACTGGTCAGAGAATCTATTCCTGCTCTTACCA
>CBDUBC010000132.1:0-6587 GCA_965365285.1 uncultured bacterium | reverse complement strand
TAGAGAACTTATTCCAAAGCTTGAATATCACTCTATCAATGAGACGAATCGTCAAAAACTAGAAAGAGAAAAACGTCACTCTATAGAAATTAAGACCCTCTTAAGTGAGCTTAATATTAAGGGATATCACGGAATGAATGTAGGAGAGCAAGAGGCTCTTTTTAAAAAACTCATTAAAGAGGAAGATAAAAATGTTGAGGAACTAAGATCTAATATTGAGTCCCTTGAACAGCTTGAATATCTTACAACCAGTATGAAGACTAAGCTGTTTCAGGACATGAAGATTAGTACACTTGCGATTGCATTAAGACTGTGTCGAAAATTTGTGATTATCTCGATCGTTAAGGACATCACCGATCATATGAGAGAGGAGTTCTTTTTTGAAATCGAACATAAACAGCCTCTTTCGAAAGTCATCGATGCTCAAAAACAACTCATTCAATATATCGCGGAAAAAGAAAAGGCTGGAGATATCTATCTTGATCCAGAATCCTTTAATAAGGAAGTTTAGAGTTTTTCTGCGAGAGGATTTCTTTTTTTGATGAAAATAGGGTCTTGATCAATATATTCGGGTACACTTCCTGAGCTCGAGAAGCTTCTTTTAGTTTGAGTGGGTTTAGAGAAGAAAAATACCACTCCTAAGGCAAAAATTAGTCCAAAAATGATCCATCCCTTCATTTTATACATCCCTTTTTACCCCTATTGGAAAAAAAACAGGAAAACTTAAATTTTTTTCTTTATCTTCCAAAAAGTTATCCATGAGGACAAAAATTCTCCTTTTATTAATTTGTATACCGCTTACGGTTACGGCCGGAAGTAAACCCAGTCGTTTCACAAGCTTTTGGCAGGATTTTTGGTCCGGATTTAAAAATACTATCGATATCTTTAAAAATGGTACCGATATTCCTCTTCTTGGAAACCTTGATTGTGGACAAGAAGGACAGTTGGCCTGTGTCGGAGATATAGAATATTGGGAAACAGGTTGGAAGGGATGTGACTACGGATTAAAAAAAGTTTGGAATTGGCGAGATGGAAAGTCTTACTGCTATAACGATAAAAGAAGATCCGCTGATATTCCTGAGTGGCTCGTAAAAACTCTAAGCTTTCAACGAAGTCTTCTTAATTACAGACCGGTGTATAGAAATATATTTATAGGGGCCCACAATACTCAGGCACCCTCTCAAACCACTTCTTTTTTAAAGAGTGGTTTTGGAACCTTAGTGATCAATCAAATTTACTCCATCACGGACCTCCTCAATATGGGAATAAGAAGTCTTTCTGTCGATGTTCATTACCTCAATCGTGCATTTCGAGTTTGTCATGGAACCGAAGAGCATTGGGGATGTGGAATCCGATCAAGATTTTTTAGTAGTTGGCTCGAAGAGCTTAAGATCTGGATGGATAAACCAGAGAATATAGACGAGTTAGTTCATATTCACTTAGAGGTTTCTGCTAAACAGGAAAGAGTCAAATCTATGATTGATATCTTAAAGCATTTCTTTAAGGACCAGCTCAATTGGATTCCGGAAGGAATAGAGAGATCTAAAATACCATTAGATCAGAAAAAGGATTTTATTTTAAGAGGTCAAAGACTGATTGTTCAAACTCAATTTCATATGGCAAGTCTTGGAGGTGAATCTATTCTTAGACTTTTTGATAACAATATAACAAGGCCAGGATATCCCGGAACTTTTCCAGAAAATTTTGATTCTAACGAATGCACCATTTCTGGCCAGGGAGGGCTTCCGAATAATTTTAATGTGAAGCTTTCTCAAAAGATGTTCAAAATGGATGAACAGGATGTTGGAATCATAAATATGAATGAAAATGGTCTTATTAATCGCATTTATAGAAAGTTTTCTGATCAAGAACAGACCAATAAAAAGAAAATCAATGCCGATACTCTAAGAAAGGCTACCAATTGTTATCTCAACATGGTCTGGATGGATAAAATCATACCTTCTAAACTCTTTCCCACAGTTTGGAGTTGGGATATTGGAGAGCCTTTAGAATGGGGAAGAGGAAAGGATTGTGCTCTTTTTCAACCCTCGGGAAGATGGAAAAGTGCTTTTTGTGAAGAGGAGCATTCTTTTGCCTGTCTTAATCAATATGATCAGTACGATTGGAAGATTACCTCAGAAAAAGGTCCCTGGAAACTGGGAGAAGTCATTTGTCGGAAAGAGTTTGGTGATTCCTTTTTTTACTCAATGGCCTTGGATCCTTATCAAAATGAAAAAATAAAAGATATCTCTCAAGGCTTAAAGGTTTGGCTTAACTACTCAACTCCAGAAAACCTACCTGAAGGAATAAAGGAAGAGAAAGCGAATTTAGATTATACGATTAGACCAGTGATTTCTTTAAAATATCTTGGTGTCATGAAAGACGATTCCGTTCGACAGTTTAATTACATAGATCATGATGAGGGGAGAAATTTTCAAATATGGATATTTGAAAGAGCAGAAGGATCGAATATTTTTACAATTAAAAATAAAGAGAATGGGCGATGTCTAGAAGGTCAAGAGAGCGATGATTCTCAAGAAAACTCAAGCCCGATAAAAGTAAAAACGTGTGAAGACAGTGCGGCCCAAAAATGGCTCATTAATTACGAGGGAGGGGGCAATTATCAGCTGATCAATTCAATGTATGAAAGCTGCCTTCAAATACCAGGAGATGAAGAGGTTGCAGAGGCTAATTATACTTACCTGATAAGCTCTAAGTGTGAGTATGGAGAGAATCAGCTTTTTAAGATGGAGACCCCATGAAAAAAGTTATTGTTTTAGTAGGTATTCTTATTATAGTGACCTTTATATTTTTTAGAGCTGAAGATTTAGGGCCTTCTTTGGAAAAAAGGAGCAATCTTTTTCAACCCAGAGAGCGTAGTAAGTCTTTTGCCAAGCTCGATTCCCTTAAAATCGAAGAAAAAATCATCGTAGATGAAAAATTAGAAAAAAAAGAAAAACTTTCTCCAAAATCAAAACCAATAAATAAAGTTTCTAAGGACTGGAAAGAAAAGACGGTTCAGTTCTTTAAGGAAAGTTCGGACTTTGAAAGAAATATCAAGATTGAAGAGTCTAGAGATTTCACCGTCTCCATGGGAGATAAGCATGTCTTTTTGGCCAGAGTAAAAATGAGCTTTGATCAACCTGATGGCTCAAGAGGGAAGATGGAGCTGATTATTAATCCAGAAGATGGTGATGTGATCTATGCTTTCAATCAAGACTACGATCCCGAATTAGAAAAAGATATTGATCTAAAAAATTACTATCCTAAAGATGATCGAGTTGTGAATACGGCAACTCCTCTTCAACTGATGGAGCTTCAGGAACGCGTGAATCAAGGTCGCTTTGAGGATATTGATGAAAAAGTTCAAAATTCTGTAAACCGTGGGATCTCAACGGAAAAAAAAGTTGATCCATCAGCTGAGCTTCAATACCTTCAAAGTTTAAATCCAGAAAATTAGGCAAAAAAAAGGCCTAGATTCCTAGGCCTTCTTTTTATTATGATTGAATTGTTCTTCTTATAAAAGAGGAGCAATAACCAAGGCAACAATAGACATAAGCTTAACAAGGATGTTCATTGCAGGTCCTGAAGTATCCTTGAACGGGTCACCAACAGTGTCACCGGTAACACAAGCAGCGTGAGCTTCCCCACCTTTTGCTTCACCTTCAACATGACCTTGTTCGATAGCTTTTTTGGCGTTATCCCAAGCACCACCAGCGTTGGCCATGAAAAGAGCAAGAAGAACACCAGTTACGGTTGAACCAGCTAGCATTCCACCAAGAGCGTCTTTTCCGAGGAAGAAACCTACAGCAATAGGAGAAAGAATAGCAACAACACCTGGAAGAACCATTTCTCTAAGAGAAGCAGCTGTTGCAATTTCAATACATCTGTCGGTATCTGGTTTACCAGATCCATCCATAATTCCTTTAATTTCTCTAAACTGTCTTCTTACTTCTTCAACCATCAATCCAGCAGCAGAACCAACCGCATTCATTGTGTTTGCACCAACGAAGAACGGGAGAATCGCACCTAAGAAAAGTCCGATAACCACAAGAGGATTCATGAGGTTAATGGTTTCAAGCGAAACAGCTGAAGCGTAGGCCGAGAAAAGGGCAAGTGCTGTAAGAGCAGCAGACCCAATTGCAAAACCTTTTCCGATTGCAGCTGTTGTATTTCCAAGAGAGTCTAGACCGTCAGTAATCTTTCTTACTGCAGGTCCAAGCTCACTCATCTCAGCAATACCACCAGCATTATCAGAAATTGGTCCATAAGCATCAACTGTCATAGTAACACCAGTCGTAGCAAGCATACCAACTGCCGCAATACCGATTCCATAGAGACCAGCAAATTTGTCAGCTAGGTAAATAGTAAGAGCGATGATGAGGATTGGAACAATTGTAGAGTACATACCAACAGCAAGACCTTGAATGATGTTGGTTGCGTGACCAGTTTTAGCGGCCTTCGCGATTTTAAGAACGGGAGCAAATTCACCTGAAGTGTAGTATTCAGTCACAAAACCGATCGTGAGACCAGCAAGAGAACCGATGACCATTGCATAGAAAGGACCCATGGCATATGGAAAAATAGTGAATGCCATTGTCTTAATAGCAAAATAAGAGCCAGCAAATAAACCTACAAGACCTATGATAGGAGCCACTCTAAGAGCATTTGCAGGGTTACCATTTTTAAGAAGGTTCATAGAAAGAATACCAAGAACAGAAGCGATAAGACCTATTGTAATAACGATAAGAGGAAGCAAGATAGCATTGGTGTTACTTAGAGTAGAACCAATGAACATTGTAGCAATAACAGATCCACAGTAGGATTCGAAAATATCTGCACCCATACCAGCGGTATCCCCAACGTTATCACCAACATTATCGGCGATTGTCGCAGGGTTTCTTGGATCATCTTCAGGAATCCCAGCTTCAACTTTACCAACAAGGTCAGCCCCTACGTCAGCAGCTTTTGTGTAGATACCACCACCAACTCTTGCGAAAAGAGCGATAGAAGAAGCACCCATGGCAAAACCATTAAGAGCTTCTATAGTTGTAACGTCGGTTAGAAATTTATAAGCAAGAGCAACTCCAAGAAGACCAAGAGAGGCAACGGCCATACCCATTACCGATCCACCAAAGAAGGCTACCGAAAGAGCTTTGGATTGACCTGATTGAGCAGCAGCTTCAGCTGTTCGAACGTTTGCTTTAGTCGCAGCTTTCATACCAAGGAAACCACAAAGCATAGAAGCGAGTGCACCACTTAGGTAACAGATGGCCGTATTTGTTCCTAGCTTGTAACCAAGCAGGGCAGATACGATGACAAGAAACCCAACTAGAATAGTGTATTCTTTTCTAAGAAAGGTCATGGACCCACCCTCGATAAGACCAGCAATTTCGGTCATCTTGGCGTTTCCGGCCGGTTGTTTAACGATCCATCCATAAGTACTAAGGGCAAAAAAGAACCCGATAGCACCGATGACTGGACTGTAAGAGTAAAAGTTCATAATGGAGTCCATCTTAATTCATCTCCTTTAAGATAAGGTTTATATTAGAAAACTATTAATCTATTTGCTTTTTTTGCTCGGAGAGAATTACCATAAGGTACTTAGTGCGTAAAACAATTAAAATGGGGCAATGTATTGGGTGCAGAGCGGCTTGGAATCATTCTCTCTTCTCTAAAAATGGCATTGGCCACCTTCTCTAGTAGGATTCTAGGGCTCGTTCGAGAACTTTGTATGGCCGCCGTATTTGGTGCTTCGGGTTACACAGACGCCTTCCTGGTAGCTTACCGAATCCCCAACCTACTAAGAGACCTTTTTGCTGAAGGTGCATTTTCCTCTGCCTTCGTTCCCATCTTCTCTGAAGAAAAGGCCAAGGGCGATGCCAACGCAAAATCACTGCTGTGGAGTCTTTTTGTAGTCCTTCTCCTAATTACAGGATTTATCACAGCCCTAACCATCTTTTTTGCGCCTGAACTGACTTCCATGTTTGCTCCCTCCTTTGTGGAGAATAAAGAAAAATTTGATCTCACTGTTTTGCTTGTGAGGATCATGGCGCCTTTTCTGACTTTGGTGTCACTGGCCGCTCTCTTTATGGGAGTGCTCAATTCCTTGAAGGTCTTTTTTATGCCTTCATTTGCTCCGGCTTGCTTTAACGTCATTATGATCCTCTCCATTTATTTTCTTCCGAAGTATTTCCTCCCTTATGGTGGCTCGGGAATTGTCGCGCTTGGAGTAGGGGTTATCGGGGGCGGTATTATTCAGATGCTTGTGCAGCTTCCTTTTCTAATGAAGAAAAATTATGGGCCAACAGGTCCCATTAATCTTAAGGCAAAACCAATCAAAAGAATTCTTAAAAGAGTAAGCATCGGTTTAATTGGTTTTGCGGCCACTCAAATTAATCTTTTAGTCACCACTATTCTTGCCACTGGTACAGTGGTTGGGGCCGTTTCGTGGCTTTCTTATGCCTTTAGACTTTTTCAATTCCCAGTGGGTGTCTTTAGCGTTAGTCTGGCCGGATCTAATCTCGTTCATTTTAGTGAAGCGATCAAAAACAATAGAAGATCTGAAGCGATTGAATATTTTAAAC
>CBDUBC010000131.1:0-6592 GCA_965365285.1 uncultured bacterium | reverse complement strand
ATGTTCCCAAACTTGCAGCGGCTAAATATCTTTTAAACAATTCAAGAAAATATGGATTTCATCATAAACCTCATAAAATGAAAGACCGCTATGAATTGAATCTTAGACAGAGTTTTAAGGTTACTAGTCTCGCTAAGGCCTTAGGCACTAGCCGATCTAAAATTTTAAAGCTTAATCCTGATTTGAAGTCGAACTATGTAAGAGTTTATAGAAAGGGACATGTTCTATATCTTGATAAGTTTCTCTATGATCGATCCTCTCGTATATCTCAATATATGACAGCTCCTAAAAAGGCTCCTCGAAGGTCTGTCGCAAGAACAAGCAGAAGGGTTCGTACGAAAGATAAGGTTCACCGAGTTCGTAGAGGGGAGTCACTCTACAGCATTTCAAAAAAATATGGTCTTTCAATTAGGGAACTCATGGGCCTTAATAATCTTAGAAAGAAGAGAATCTATGTGAACCAAAAACTCAAGGTTGGTAAGACTCGAGTTTATGTTGTTAAAAAAGGCGATAATCTTCACAAAATTTCTCGAAAATTTGATGTGACCATCGCAGAAATTCTTAAATTCAACTCTTTAAAATCGAAAACCATTTTTCCTCGCCAAAAAATCCATATTCCGATATAAGAATTTATGCGTATTGGATTCGATGCAAAAAGAGCCTTTCATAACCATAGAGGTCTAGGAAATTACAGTAGAAGTCTTATTCAAGGTCTAGCAAGGTTAAAACCAGAATGGGATTTGGAGCTTTATTCTCCAGGGCTTAAAAAAAATTCCAATCATCAATGGATTAAGAATTTCAAAAATATTCATCCTCATTATGGCCCAATAAGTGGATTTACTTCCTCAGTTTGGAGATCTTTTTTCCTTGGAAAATCAATCAATCAAGATCAAATCGATATCTTCCATGGACTCAGTCATGAACTCCCATTTGGAACCAAAACAAAGCAGGTTGTGACCGTTCACGATCTTCTCTGGCATAAGATTCCAGAAAATTTTTCTATAATTGATCGTAATATCTATAAGGTAAAACTTTCAAAGGCGCTCGACCAAGCAGACTGTATTCTCGCAATTAGTGAGCAGACAAAAAATGATCTCATTGAGGTAATGAATGTGAACGAAGATAAAATTAAAGTTCACTATCAGCCCTGTAATGAATTTTTTCAAACGCCATACCTTGCTTCAGAACTTAAATCATTTCAAGATCAGCTCTCTCTCCCTGAAAACTTTGTATCAAGCGTTGGTGCCATTGAAGAAAATAAAAATACTCTCTATGTTGTCGAGGTCTTTGAAAAAGCTCTTGATCACTTTCCAGATCTTAAACTAGTACTGGTTGGTAATGGTGGTCCCTATAAGAAAAAAGTTTTTGATTATATTGAGAGTAAGGGAATACGAGAGAGTATTTATTATTTTCCGTATTTAGAAACCGCTGCTCTTAAGGCCGTTTATCAGTCCTGCAAGGCATTTATATTTCCAAGTCATTATGAAGGATTTGGTCTTCCTATAATTGAAGCACTGTGGCTAAAAAGGGCAGTATTGGCCTCTGACCAAGAAAATATGAGAGAAGCCGGTGGTCCAGGTTGTTACTATATTGATCCTAATCGGGTTGATTCAGGGGTTGAAGCCTTGGTTGACGCTCTGAGTTGTGAGTCAAAGACCCTTGAAATGATTGAGCGCGGCCATTCTCATGTGCAGCGGTTTCATTGGGATGATACAACGCAGAATTTGATTAAAATATATTCCTCTCTTCTCTGATAAAGTTGCGAGTTTCGGTGTTCAAAGTCTTTAAAATCGTATAATTTTCCCCCTTATGAAAAACTTAATTTTTGCTCTTTTGCTATGTGCTTCCATTGCTTATGCCGGACCAAGTGATATTCTGCTTCAAGAAGGTCCCTCCTCTTTTATGGCCAGGGCCAATGCGGCTACCGACGGAAAAGTTTACTCAAGTAAAACCAATCCGGCCGGACTTGTGCTTAACAATAATGTGGAACTAGCATTAACGCTTAACCTTACAAGCTATGATCTTGAAGACATTGATCGAAATCCTCAAGGAACAATTGCTTCAGGCATCACAAGAGATAACTACAAAGCTTCTGAAGCAAAAAGTGTTTCTCAATATTCCATTGGACTCACTCTTCCACTATCAAATAAACTTGTTTTTGGTCTGAGTGCTTTTATGCCAGCTGAAAAACTACTGAGTATTTATTCTCAAACCTCCAATGAATCAAACTACCTTCACTACAACGATCGTTCTCAAAGGCCAGAGGTCTATCTAGCAGGAGGTTATGAGCTCAATGACCACTTTTCTATAGGGGCCGGTATTTATCTTTCTATGAAAGCAACAGGTGTCATTCAGATGGGTGTTTCTAATAATGATGCGGAGACTCGATCATTGATTGAAGCAAAACCAGTTCTGATTCCTTATATTGGAAGTCTTTATCAAAACAATGGTTTTCTCGTAGGCCTAAGTTATAGGATGGAAAATGAGCCAGAAACTGCTCTTGGATTTCAACTTCGACAATCGAGTACCTCTGGATCGGTTAATATCGATGCGGAATCCGAGCTTGTCGCGCTTTATGACCCTGCCCAAGTTACTCTTGGTTTTGGGATTCAAAAAGAAACTTATGAATCCTATCTTTCTCTTGAGAGAATTTTTTGGTCTGAATATAAGCCTGCTATTATTGATCTCAAAGGAGATGTCGATACTCTCACTAATGGAGGAATAGCGGAAAACAAATCAGGTTTTGAAGACACCTGGTCGATTCGTTTAGGACATCAGTTTAAAAATCTTTTCGAACTCTTTGGAGGAAAATACACACATCTTCTTGGTCTAGAATTTCATCAAGGGGCAAGTAAAGATGGACCTGAGTCTATTGCAGTGATTGATACCAATAAATGGGGGGTCAGTACTGGATTTGAATTAGGGCTTAATTCTTTAGGTACTTTTATACCTAAACCTGTTGTTCTCAACTTTGGTATCCAATATACAAGCCTGAAAAAACAGACTTTCTCTGCCATCAATAAAAGTAATCAAACGCAAAGCATTAGTGCTGGCGGAAGTATTCTCGGAGTAGCAGGAGGATTTAGTATTGAAATCTAGATTAATCCTTCTTCTTAGTTTTGTATTCGTAAGTTGTGGTCAAGAAGTTCAACCTCTGTACAATGATATTCATGAAATAAAGTCCACGGAATCCTTGAGAGCGTGTAAAGAAATCAAGATTCCTCAGGAAATCGATTTTACACCAAAATTTCTCTACCACTTTCCACAGTGTTATTCCAATAAGGGTGCCGATGGAGTTGAAACTCTCGTTCATTCTATTACTTTCATGAAATCACTAGGGATGGATGGTCTCACCCACCTCATCCAACTCGCTAAGCTTGATCCTACTCAAACTGGAAACTATCCTCTTATTGGCGCAGCGATGTTTATGATGGAAAGAGGGGTATTTCCAAACGGTAATTTAGATTCCAATCTTTATGAGAAAAGATTTGGACCTCTTCAAGCTTTTCAAGAAAAAATGAACCCTTACTGGCTGACGAATCTCATGTTTGAGATGGTTAAAAAAGATTATTTAAAAAATCTCCTTGAGGTTGGTGCGAAGCTCTTTGATCAAGTCGATTCGGCTTCTCTTATGGCACTTTTTAGAGCGCAGTTAGAAGATCCCAAATATAGAAAAGCAATGGTCGATAGTATTCGAGTGATTATTGAAGACCATAATTACTATCAAGCCTTATCGGATATGCTTACTTTTGAAGAAGCTTATGAATATGAGTCTGATCAGAAGAATAAATGTCTTAAGGAGTGGCTAGATCCTAAAATTAAAGGAAATCGTTCTCAATGTGAATTGACAAATCATCGCCGCAATCGATCTGGTGAAAAAGTCGTCAGCTCTGGTGATCGAAAATATAGAAACTTTGTTGAGAAGCTAACCGCCCCTCAAATGGATATACTTACAAGCCTTGGATCTGGAGTATTGACAAGATTCCTAAATTTAGACTCAGTTGAGAGAAAAGGAATTCTTCAAAGATATCTTATTGGAATGAGGGAATCCGTTCATAACCAAGAGGAACCCATTAAGAATGCTCTTGCTTTGATTGATTTTTTTCTTGGTAAAAATGGGAATGTTTTTAAAACTAAGGCAAAAGATCTTACTCAGGTTGTTAACTCTGTAGAGAAATCGATTCAAAATGGTGGACCAATTATTCTTGCCCCAATGTATAAAAAAATAACAGCGGCAAGACTTCACCAGGCGATTGAAGATAAGATTATTGCTGGTGGAGAAATTCCAAGCTGTCCTGGTATAAATTTTCTTCCCGCTCAAACATTGCTTAGTAAATCCGATAATACAGAAGTCTTTTTTGAGACACTCAATAAATACTTTATTCCTAATCCAAGATGTCGAGAAGAGCTAGCTCCTGTTGCGACTTATATCCTCGACATCCTCACTGAAGAGCTTGAACTTAATGATCAGTGCCGAGTTGAGAGAAATGGTTGGGGAGAGGACAAGCCTTGTATCATCGATCAAGTGATCTCTATTGCCTCTAAAGAGCTTAAAAAATTAAATTGGGAGCACCCCACTGGTTTTACCGATAATGATGCTCCTGTGATCAAGAACTTTTTAATTTCCTCACTGAATAGTTTAAAAAATGATCTCGCAGAGGATCCTCTCTATCTTCATTGGCTCAATCTTGCACCTTCTAAGGTACCTTCTCAAAAAATTGAAGAGCTTATCATGGATATAGAAAGCTTTGGGGCCTTAACTCCTGAGCTTCTGTCCTATGTCGATGGAATCATATCTTCAGAGGCTCCATTTGATGAGCGGTTTTCTAGTGTTATTGATGAAAAAAGATACGATCAGATCCTTGAAAGCTATGGTCCATTTTTTAAATCAAAATTCTTAGAAAACTTTATTAGTCTTAGAGTAGGATGGGCGGACTATACTCTTGAGCAATTTAACGATCTTTTCATTCAAGATAATGCTAGTGATGAAAAAATTCTCAGAATTCTAACGGGTATTTATCCAAACGGCCCTTATGAACAAAAATTAAAAGATCTTTTCAATCTTAGAAAGGTCAAAGAGAAAGTAGGAGAAATCCCTTTTGATGAAAATAAGGTCCAAGAAATTCTTGCTAGATTAAAATATCCAGGAGTTTTGTTTCATAATCAGGATTTAGATCCTGCTGATAAAACGCTTGAGTCTAAATACCTGGGAGACCCCAATAAGAATGTCGAAGCGGAATTTGAAAGACAGGGGAGAACCTATAAGTTTTCAAAATTAGTTTTTTCTTCTTCTCCCTATCAAAACAATGATCTCTTTGGAGATGAGTTCATTCGAATTAAAAAAATTATTAAGGATGACTCTCTCTTTTTAGGGGCCAACGTCGACGGTGATCAAAGTGACGCTTTTGTGAAATGGGCACGAGAGTCCCTCTTTAAAGGTTATATTGATACGATTCAATCGGCACCTAATAAAGTCAATGGTCTTAAAGGCTTTGATCTTCGCTTTGTAGAAACCTCACCTTATGAAGCGGATGAGGTAAGAAAGCTTCTTCTTTTTGATAGCGTTCAATTCCTCTATGCTCCTTCTGAGCTACCATCAGATAAAGAGAGCTATGAATTTGAGTGGGAAAGAAAAAGAAGACGATCCATGATTGCTCAAAACTTTGTCTCTTTTATCGATACAAGAGTAAATAGATGGAGTCACTTTTTAAAACTCTTTCCGGAAACTCTTCTTTATAAAGGACCAAATTACGAGTTTCTAAGTGACGTTTACAATAGAATACTTGTTCCTTTTAAACCGAGTAATTATGACAGTATTCCGTGGGCAAAACTTCCTTCAAATTCCACTGGGCAAAGAGATCTAAGAGTTCGTGAGTTTACCCCAAATCAACTTGAGATTTTAAAGACTCTCTCTACAGTGAATCTAATGACCATAAACGTAAGAAGAAAGTTTATGCCACTTGTAGGTTATCAAGAAGAGTGTTCTGATAACTCTAGGACTCGTAACAAATGTCCTATTCATTTTATTGATAAAAAAGATGAAAATGGAGAACTTCTTACTAGTGGACTCGATTCCTATAAGAACTATCTTATTCACCATTATCATCAACACTTTTGCTCAACATTTGTAAATGGTCCTTACTCACCTGAATTTAAAGAGACTCTAAAAAAACTATCAAAGCTTGAAGTTGACTCTCATCTAATAGAAAAATGTGAAAATAAAAATCTATTTTCTACTTTAGAAGATTCTATCTCCCCTTCAATTCGTGAGTTTTCTCTTAAAGAACTTTTTCGTTTAGGGAAGAATCCTCAACTCAAACCAGTTCTAAGAGGACTCAGCTCAAAAATGGCGTTTGCCAGACTTCGAAGAACCTTTGACCACAATACAGATCTCTTTATGAGAGGATTACTTAATTCAAGAGGCTTTCTTCCTTCTAAAGCGTCTCTTCAAATTACCAAAAGACTCACCGATCACAGAGGATACCTTACTCACTTCCCTGGTATGATTAATATCTATACCAATTATTTCTTTTCCCTTCTTAAACAAGCATCTAAAAGTGATAGCGAGCTGGTCTCTTTAGGTGCTCCCAAT
>CBDUBC010000130.1:0-6642 GCA_965365285.1 uncultured bacterium | reverse complement strand
TAATTAGTTCTCGTAATGATATTTATGATCATCTCATACATCTTAAGGAAATGGCGGAATTTAAACTTCTTGAAGAAGACCAATTGTCTAATCTTAATGAAATGAACCCCCATACTATTATTGTCTCTTCTACGACTAAAAATAAAACTCCGTTTGAATATTTAGAAATGATGAGAGAGAGCTTTCCTGATACGGCCTTGTTTTTTATTACTGATCAACTTATTGAAAGCGATGTTATTCATGCGTACCGACTGAACTGTGATGGGATTCTTTTGACATCCCAGTCAGCAGAAATCATTCAGGCCCAAATTAAATCTGCTCTGAATCGAATTACCACACTCATGAGTAGAAAAGCTAAGCAATCTCCTGAATTTAAACTTAATCAGGATAGCCGTATTCTTACGATTAATGGAAAGGTTTATGAACTAACTCCAATTGAATTCTGCTTACTTAATACTCTCCTACAAAAAAGAAATAAGATTGTTAAAAGAAGTGAGCTTCAAGCCGCGCTCTGGCCAGGCATTGATGAAGACCGTAGCAACTCAGTCAACACTCATGTCTATAATTTAAAAAATAAGATCCCTGAACTTTCTGAGTTTTTAAAGGCCAAAAAGGGTGTTGGGCACCTTCTCATATTGCCTGATCTCATACAAAGCTATGATATTGACTCTAAATCAAGAATCCTAGTAATCGATGATGATGAAGAAATTAGAGATATCCTTAAGACCATACTCCAAAATGATTTTGAAAATATCATCTTGGTTGAAAAAGCTGAGCAGGCCTTAGAGCTTATTCAAAATGAAAACTTTGATCTTATCTTACTCGATCTCTACATGCCGGGCATGAATGGCTTTGATTTCCTTCATAAGTATCGAGTTATGCAATTGAATACCCCATTAATTATTTGTACTGGCTATGCAACTGATGAAAATAAAACCAAGGCCATACGATATGGGGCGGCGGATGTGATCGAAAAGCCATTTACCAATGCTTCTCTTCTCACCCAGGTAAAAGGTAAGCTGAGTGCCAGTTAGCCTATAACGCTCCACCTCATTTGCGTTTAAATTTATAACTCCCTAGAGCTAAACCAGCTTGTTAATTTATTTTATTAAGTGCATAATGAGCGCCACATGAACACAGAAAAAACAAACTTCATCCGACAAATTATTGATACTGACCTTAAATCTGGAAAAAACGATGGAAAAGTCGTAACCAGATTCCCTCCCGAACCCAATGGATACCTTCATATTGGTCATGCTAAGTCCATTTGTCTCAATTTTGGAATAGCCAAATCCTACCAAGGAACTTGTCACTTAAGGTTTGATGACACGAATCCTGAAAAAGAGGATACCGAATACGTCGATTCCATTATGGAAGATGTTAAATGGCTTGGTTTTGATTGGGGAAAAAATCTGTTTCATGCTTCTGATTATTTTGAAAAGCTTTATCAATTTGCTGTTGACCTTATCAAAATGGATAAGGCCTTTGTCTGTGAACTCAAACCAGAAGAAATTAGAAGTTACCGGGGAAACCTCAAGGAACCAGGAAAAGAGAGTCCTTTTCGGAATCGTCCTATGGAAGAAAGCCTCGATCTCTTTGAAAAAATGAGAAAAGGTGAATTTGAGGAAGGTACTCATTGCCTCAGAGCCAAGATTGATATGGCACATCCCAATATCAATATGAGAGATCCGGTAATTTATCGAATAAGAAAAGTCGTTCACCAAAGAACCGGAGACGTCTGGCCGATCTATCCGATGTATGACTTCACTCACCCTCTTAGTGATATGCTAGAAGGTATCACACATAGTTTATGTACACTTGAATTTGAAGATCATAGACCTTTTTATGATTGGTTATTAGATACCCTTAAAACACCTTGTCATCCTCAACAAATTGAATTTGCCAGACTCAATCTTGAGTACACCGTAATGAGTAAAAGAAAGCTTCTTCAACTCGTTAACGAAAAACATGTTGAAGGCTGGGATGACCCAAGGATGCCTACCATCTCAGGAATGAGAAGACGCGGATACAGTCCGGCTTCCATCCGAAATTTTTGTGATGTGATTGGAATCACCAAAAAAGATAGCTCGATATCAATGAGCACTCTTGAAGCTGCCGTTCGTAGTGATCTTGAAGAAACTTCAGCAAGATATCTAGGAGTCATTGATCCTATAAAAGTCGTTCTAACCAATTGGGAAGAAGGAAAGGTTCAAGAAATTGATGCTCCCCTACATCCTAAAAATGAAAGCTTTGGTAGCCGAACTCTTTATTTCACAAAAGAACTTTATATTGATCGAGATGATTTTATGCTCGATCCTCCTAAAAAATATTTTAGATTAAGCCCAGGTAACAATGTTAGACTTCGCTATGGTTATGTCATCACCTGTAATGAAGTGATCCAAAATGAAACGGGAAAAGTGACCGAGCTTCATTGTACTTATCATCCCGATACTTTTGGTGGGCAGACTCCTGAGGGAATGAAAAAGGTGAAAGGAATAATTCACTGGGTTAGTGCCGAAAAATCAAAAAAGGTCCAATTCAATATTTATGATCGACTCTTTACCACGCCAACTCCTGGTAAAGAACACGGGGGAGACTTTCACAAGGATCTTAATCCTGATAGTCTCATCACTCGCGAGGGATATTTAGAGCCTGCTCTTGATGGTCTTGATGCAGAAAAGAGATTTCAATTAGAGAGAGTTGGCTATTTTATAATGGATAAAACCTCAACGGATCAAACGCCTGTTTTTAACCGAATTATTACTCTTAAAGACACCTGGGCAAAATTAGAAAAAGGAAATTAATCATGACCGTCCGTGTTCGATTTGCACCCTCACCTACGGGTCATCTTCATATTGGTGGAGCTAGAACCGCTCTTTACAGCTACCTCTACGCTAAAGCAAACGGTGGTAAATTTATTTTGAGGGTAGAAGATACTGATCTTGAGCGAAGTAAAAGAGAATTTGAAGAGAGTCAAATCGAAGATCTTAAATGGTGTGGTCTCGAATATGATGAAGGTCCTGATAAGGGTGGCGAATTTGGTCCATATCGACAATCAGAAAGACTAGATACTTACAAGGAGTATGCGAACAAGCTAATCGAAGAAGGGAAAGCCTATCCTTGTTTTTGTGACGAACAAAGACTCGAAGACCTCAAAGCAAAAGCAGAAGAAAATAATGAAGCTCCTCACTACGACCGACACTGTTTAGGGCTTAGTAAAGAAGATGTTGAACTAAAAATCAAAAGAGAATTTCCTTACACCATTCGATTTAAAGTTCCTGATAAAACATATAGCTTCAAAGATCACGTTCGAGGGGAAGTAAGCTGGCCTCAGGATATGGTGGGAGACTTTATTCTTATTCGAAGTAATGGTCTGCCAACGTATAATTTTTGTTGTGTGATTGATGATCACCTTATGAAAATCAGTCATGTCATAAGAGCAGAGGAGCACCTCAACAATACTTTAAGACAACTTATGATCTATGAAGCAATCGGCGCCATGGCCCCAGAATTTGCCCATTGCTCTCTGTTGGTTGGGAAAGACCGGCAGAAACTCTCTAAAAGGCATGGGGCAACTTCTGTTTCATTATATAGAGAACAAAACTATTTACCGGCAGCGATGATGAATTACCTGCTTCTTTTAGGTTGGTCACATCCGGAAGAAAAAGACATCTTTGATTATAAAAATCTAGGAGATATGTTTGACCTTAATCGATTCTCTAAATCACCTGCACTCTATGACTTAGAAAAGCTTAATTATTTTAATGGTCAGTATATGAGAGCGCTTACAGACGAAGAGCTTGTTAACTATATTTCGACCAGTCTGAGAGATGAAGAGGACTTCACTTCTAAACCCAAAGATTGGAAGAATTCTTTTTGTCAGCTTTTTAAAGAAAAAATTCAATTACCGACCGAGGCCCTAGATAAATTGGAACTAATTTTTTCTGAGGAAATGGAAGAATCCGAAGAAATGAAAGAGATTATGTTATGGGACTCTACTATGATCATGAAAAGTTATCTAAGAGAACAAGTGCTTGGTCTTAAAGATAATGAATATCTTAAGGACGAAAAGATTGATGCTTGGTTAAATCATCTTAAAAAAGAGCTTAAAATCAAAGGTAAACCGTTATTTAAAGGTGTTCGAGCTCTTTTAACGGGAAGAAGTGATGGGCCAGACCTTAAATTACTTCTGGCACTTACTCCTGCGACAGTGCTAAAAAAGAGACTTCAGCACAGCTAGATTATTGAAAAATCTTATGCCCATTCATTTTTGCATCCTGAACGCTACTAAAAATAGTAAATTCACGAGGCTTATAATTTGAAGACTTAAATTTAAATTTTATTTCGTAAGGAAAGTTCGCCGCTTTATTTGGGCAAACCTGATTGAGCTTATTTTCATCAGTAATATTTTGTAGGTCCATATATATTGAGGGAAGACAGGAATAACGAAGAAGTCTTAAAACCGTTTTAAAAATAAATCTATTTTTGAGAAAGGCCCTTCCAAATTCGGAGTAGGATGAAACAAAACTCTTATAATCTTTATCCGATTTAAATTTTTTCATATTTAAAAGAGATTGATGAATTTTTCGAATCCCCTTAAGAGATTTTTCAAGAGTCCTCGATTCACACCCTAATTTAATTTTACAACGTACTTCATCTGCAGCATCCGTAACATTTTTAAAAAAACCTTTCACATATTGAGTCACTTCGTACTCTAGGTCCTTTTGTGAAAACTTACCTGCAATATTCATTAGTTCGTCTGTTGCCTTATTTGAAAGCAAAACATCCAATTCTAAATTAACAGAACCTAAAGTAGTGGACTCCATATTCTCAAAGCCTAATTGCCCTTTAAGTGACTTCATCATCCCTATTTTATATCGAATTTTTTCGAGTTCTTTGACAACATCCTCTCCTTTAATCTTATTACCAATAAAGAGGTATTTATAATTCCCGCTATAACGACGAACAGCTCTTCTTTTTTTAAAACTTTTATAATTGAGTGGTCTTATTTCTTGAAAGTTACCAGAAAATAGTTCACTTCTACCTCGATCTCTACTTGCAGCACCACTTGTTTTAAACTCTCTACTATAAATTCCAACGATACTCTCCGCGATGGTATTTTCGCTAAGCATTTTTGAGTTGGACATGGTAACGGATTTGCCTTGAATATTACTCGCAGAAAAAAGAATTGGAATCGTGATAAATGCCGATTGCTGAACTTTTTGTTCTTGTGTATCGACGACTTCAAGCTTTTCAACCCCAAATCGTTTATAAGAATCTTTTTGACTGGCAACCATATCCGCTAGGATAAAATTCCCATGGAGGGCTAGTTGATAGAGCATTTCTACGGAGGCATTAGTAAAAGTTTTTGTTAGCGCTGAATTTTTATCCTTCTTAACAGTTAAGTCATGAGTTTTAGTGTTATTGAGATTAAATCGATAAGAGACAGAATTACTTTTTCCAAAAATCTTGGCTATACTCACACCGGCAACCAGCGCATTGGCATTTGCTTGAATTTCCTGGCTATCGCCCTTGGTGTAAGTAACTCGAACGATAGGCTCTCTTTTAGGACTACTTTGTCCTTCAAACATAATCGAGACTCCCCAATTGCCAGTAAAAGAAACTCCAGCTCCCACAGCGAGAGCACCGGCGCCTGCCGATACATTAAAGGAGGCGGTTGCAGATCGAGAGGTATCAAGAGAGTCTCCCGGTGACCACAAACTTAAAATATCTTCTTTGGTAGCGGGAATTTTCACCCTTTTAAGAGAACCAATAGATTTTTTGTTTGGAACAAATCGATTCGAACTATACCCCTGAGAATAAGTACCTGCGACTGTGAAGGTAATATTTAGGATGGCCCAACCCGCTGGCCCAATTGAAACACCTGCTCCTAGGGTTAAACTTCCATTTTCAGATTTAAGGTATCGATAGCCGCTGTCCGGATGCTGAGGAATCAAAAAGCCATCTGGTCCAGGAAAAAAAGTGGATAGCTCTTCCTTATCATTTGTAAGAGCATAGAGCCTTGAGACATTAGAATAATTCCCTCCAACGACGGGAAAAAAACCTGCTCCAATGGCCGAAAAATCCGCTGCTGGTCCAAGACCGGTGCCTCCCGTCGCTGCTGGAGATGGAAATGGAAGGGAATGAGCGAGCGAGCCAGTATTGGTTACAACAATGGAAGCCGGTAACCAAATATCCGCGGCCATAGATTTGTTAAGAAATAAAAATTGAAGTAAAAATAAAAGGGTAAATATGGTCTTAATTTTCTTCACGAGGTCCTCTCTAAAAAAAATTTAATAAATATTTTTAATATTATAACACTAGACACCAATTTGGAGATACTGGGCAAGGCGAGTCATCTATTTTTATTTATATTTTGTAATAAATTATGTTTAATAAAGCCTGAGAGGAATGAATCTCTCAGATTTTTTTAGGGATGAATGAATAGATGAATGAAATCTACGATCTGGCCATTATAGGTGCGGGCCCTGCAGGCATCGCACTGGCCGCCGAAGCTTTTCACTCAGGTATAGGGTCTGAGAAAATACTCCTTTTAGAAAAAGAATCAAGCCACTCCTATTCCATTAGAAAGTTTTATCCAGAGAAAAAACTTGTCACTGCAAACTATAAAGGAAATGCTTC
>CBDUBC010000129.1:0-6712 GCA_965365285.1 uncultured bacterium | reverse complement strand
ATTGATCTCCCTGAATATAATGGAAAAATAGGTCTTCCCATTCCTAATACGGAAGTTGAGATTCGTGATGAGGAGGGAAAAGCATTGCCGACAGGTGAAGTGGGAGAGATTTGTATTCGCGGACCTCAAGTGATGAAAGGTTATTGGAATCGGCCAGAAGAGACGGCCAAGGTTATGACCGAGGATGGATTCTTAAAAACTGGGGACATGGGTTTTATGGATGAGAAAGGCTTTTTTCAGATCGTCGATCGAAAGAAGGATATGATTCTTGTTTCAGGCTTCAATGTTTATCCTAATGAAATCGAAGAAGTCTATGTAACTCATCCCAAAGTTTTTGAATGTGCTGCGATTGGCGTTCCGGATGATAAAAGTGGTGAAGCCGTCAAACTTTTTGTGGTTAAAAAAGAAGAAGACCTTACAGAAGAAGAACTTTTTGAATTTTCCAAAGAAAATTTAACCGGCTATAAAAGACCCAAATTTATAGAATTTAGAAAAGATCTGCCTAAATCAAATGTAGGTAAAATCCTTCGAAAAGACTTAAGGGAGTAGAGAATATGGATCCAAAATCAATTTTAATGCCAAGTTTTGCCCTTTTTATTTGGACAATTCTTATGCTTCTTAAAACTTTTATTTTTCGAGTGGGTGCTGTTCGAAGAAAAGAAGTAAAGATGAGTTATTATAGACATTTTATGGGAGAGACGACTGAGGTGCTTCAAGTTCATTCAAGGAACTTTATCAACCTCTTTGAGATCCCCGTTCTTTTTTATGTCATTACAATTTTTATTTTTATGTTAGGGAAAGTGGATGCCGTTTATCATAACCTGGCCTGGGTATTTGTAGGATCAAGAGTTCTACACTCCCTTATTCATACAACCTATAATAATGTGAATCACAGACTTCTCGCCTATGTGATCGGAATTGTCTGTGTTTGTTGGATGTGGATACGATTTTTTATCAATTTATAATCAGGAGAAAAAAATGAGTGAAATGGAAATGCAAGCAGAACTAGAAAGACTTCGTGCTGAGAACCAACAACTTAAAGCGGATAAGAAGAAAGTTAGAGACATCTCTATGAAAGTTAGTCAAAAAGGTGCTCTTTCTGTTTACGGTCTTGGACGATTTCCTGTAACTCTTTACAAAGAGCAGTGGACAAGACTTCTTGACAAAAAGGAAGAAATTTTAGAGTTCATAGGGCAGAACGAAGAAGAACTTAAAACAAAAGAATAAAGGAAGCCCATGAAAAAACTATTCTCTTTAATCCTGCTCACTCTATCCCTTCAAATTCAGGCCAACGATTGTATGATCGGAGAAATGAAGATGTTTGCTGGCAACTTTGCCCCTAGAAACTGGGCGCTAGCAGACGGTCAACTTTTGGCCATCAATTCCCATCAGGCGCTCTTTTCTATCCTAGGCACAACTTATGGTGGGGACGGTAGGACGACCTTTGCGCTTCCTGATTTGAGAGGAAGAGTGGCCGTTCACGCAGGTAGAGGTCCTGGTCTCTCTCAAAAAAGACTCGGGCAAAAATCAGGTCAGGAGAATGTTTCGGTTACTCCTGTATTACCAATGAAAGCTCAGGCTGTTGATATTAATCAAAAAGGAAATACAACTCCGATTAATCTTCTTGTTCCTTACAACACCAGAAACAACAGATTAGATAATATGCAGCCTTACACAGCGGTAAATCACATTATCTGTCTTCAAGGTATTTACCCTTCACGAAGCTAAAAATAGGGCCCCCACAGGGGCCTTTTTTTTTATTTCTTAAGGTGCTCTTGAACGAGTTGAGAGGCCCTTTTTCCATCAAATTTACCTTTAATGGCCGGCGAGAGATCTTTCATGATTCCACCCATATTTGGGTTATCAAGCTTAGAGGCGATATCAGCAATGAGCTTTACCACTTCCTCTTCATTCATCTGTTCAGGTAGATAAGGACTTAAAAATTCAAGTTCAGCAGAAATTTTTGTTCTTTGCTCGCTCCCTTCAGGATAGGCATCCATGGAGTCCTTAAGCTTTTTATGGTGACCTATGACGACATCAAGCTCGGCCTTCGGAGACTTTGAGGTCTTATTTTCAATCAGCATGGCCTTTAGATAGCGAAGGACTTCAAGTCGGTCTTTCTGCTTATTTTTCATAGCGTCTTTAATGTCATTGTTAATTCTTTCAAACATAAGGGCTCCTTTTGAGGCAATTTACTGGAAATTTCACGTATTTTGAAATAAAATGCGCCGAGTTATTGGGGCTATCCCTTTTGCAGTTGTGCAAAATATTTTATATTCCCCATAATTAAAAAAGGACCGTTCATGAAACCACTTGGCTCACGCGAAATTAGAGAAAAATTTCTCGATTTCTTTCAAAATAACGACCACTTAAAGATTGGAGCATCTTCGATCATTCCACATAATGACCCAACTCTTCTTTTTATCAATTCAGGTATGGCACCTTTAAAAAAGTATTTTTTAGCAAAAGAAAATCCACCATGCCCAAGACTGACTAACTACCAACCTTGTATTCGAACTAAAGATGTTGATGATGTTGGAGATCGACACCATCTTACTATGTTTGAAATGCTAGGAAGCTGGTCCATTGGTGATTATTATAAAGAAAAGGCCGTTGAGCTCGCTTATAATCTTCTGGTTAACGAACTAGGGTTCGATAAAGATCGGCTTTATGTCACTTGCTACCAAGGAAATAAAGATATTGGTCTTCCAGCTGATGAAGTGTCAGCTAAGGCGTGGGAAAAAGTTGGAATCGCGAAAGATCATATTATCTTTCTAGGAGAAGATAATTTCTGGGGTCCAGCTGGTGATAGTGGACCTTGTGGGCCATGTACCGAAGTATTTTATGATTGTGGAGAAAAATTTGGTCCCCAGTGGAATCCAGGCGATGAATTTGATACCACCAAAAGATATATCGAAATCTGGAATGCAGGTGTGTTCATGGAGTTTGATAAGAGTAAGGAAGGTAACTTTTCGCCTCTTCCTCTAAAAAGTGTAGATACCGGATCAGGATTAGAGAGAATGGAGATGATCATGAATGGGTACGATAGCGTATACCAAACAGATCTTTTGAGACCAATTCTTGAATTGATCACAAAAACTTATCCAAAGCTAACTGAAACCACTCTTTATATGATGACGGATCACTTGAGATCTTCTTCTCTTATTCTTTCTGAAGGTGTTTCACCAGGAAATGAAGGACAGGGCTATATTCCAAGAAGACTCCTTCGAAAGTGTCTTGGCGCTGTGGTGAGTGCTGGCTATGAGAATCCTGACTTCGCTCCTTTCATTCTTAAAGTTGAGGAGCTTATGGGGGAATACTATCCATCTCTTAAACAAAATAAAGAATTTGTTCTTAATCAAGTAAAGCTTGAAACAGACGAGTTTCTTCCTACGGTTAAAAAAGGGATCGCTCATATTAAAGCGCTTATTACCAATAATGGCCAAGGCCTTCTTTTTGAAACTCTTTCTGAAGAAGAAAGTATTCTTAAAAATAAAAAATTTCCAGGAAGGCAGGCCTTTCTTCTCAATACCACTCACGGTGTGCCAGTTGATGTGATTAAGGCCGAACTTGGGCCAGCCGGATTTGAGTTTCTAGAGGAGGAATATGAAAAGTGCCAGGAAGAGCATAAAAAAGTTTCTCGGGTGGTTAGCTATGGAAGTGGAGCAGACGGAGTCTCTGTTGAAGATCTTACCGCAGGTATGGAGGGAACTCTTTTCACTGGTTATGAAAAGATGGATGATCACTCTGTTGTTCAGGCCATCATTGTAAAGGATCAAGTTGTTGACGAAGTTAGTAACTCTGAAGAGTTCTTTTTCATTTCTCAAACAACTCCTTGTTATGCCGAGTCTGGTGGGCAAGTTGGAGATCGTGGAGAGTTTGAAACAAAGTTTGCTCACGGAATCATTCGAGATGTCCAAAAAGCGGGCGATGTATTCTATCATATTGCTAAATTAACTAAAGGATCGCTTAAAAAAGGTGATTCTATTCATATTAAAGTCGATCAAGATAGCCGACTTAAAACAAGAAGAAATCACTCGGCAACTCACCTTCTTCATGCTGCCCTTAGAGAAGTTGTGGGTAAACATGCTCTCCAAAAAGGAAGTCATGTAGGACCAGATCGTCTTCGATTTGACTTTCAAAATAATGGTTCTCTAACGGATGAGCAGCTCGAGCAAATTGAACTGATGGTGAATGGTTGGATTCGCGATAATAACTCAGGAGTCACACGAGTTCTTAACTATAATGAGGCCCTTGATGAGGGAGCGCTTGGTCTCTTCGGTGAAAACTACGGAGATAAAGTAAGAGTGGTCAATTTTGGTGATGATTCCAAAGAGCTTTGTGGTGGTATCCACGTCCAATCCACAGGTGAGATCGGGCTTATGCTCATTCTCTCAGAAAGTAGTGTTGCTAAAGGTGTTCGAAGAATTGAAGCTGTCACAGGCGATAAGGCCGTTAGACTAGTTCAGGAAAGAAATAATGTTTTAAAAGAAGCTTCTAAACTTTTGAACTCTAAAATTACCGCTCTTCCTGAAAATATTCAAAAGCTTCAAAAGAAAATGAATGAAATGAAAAAAGCTGGGGCCTCTAAACCAGCGGCAGGTGAGATTAAGCTTGCTCTTGAAAAAAAATTAGAAGTCCAAGGGAAGAAAATCGCTCTAGCAAGATTAGATTCTGATAAAGATAGTCTTAAGAACTACGGAGATCAAAGAATTGATAAGGGGAGTGAAGATGTCTTCGCCCTTATTGGTCAAGATGAAGGAAGTGTTCGTGCCTTTGTTTGGGTAAAAAAAGAACTTACAAAAAAGGTTAAAGCAGGCGATCTTCTTAAAGAAATTCTCGCCCCTATTGATGGTAGAGGGGGTGGAAAACCTCATTTTGCTCAAGGGGGAGGGAGTGCAGACGCCGATATCAATAAAGTTTTTGAGCTTGTGGATAACGGATCTTTAAAAAACTGGTTAGAGCAAAAGCTTTAGCGTATAATTAAACAATGCCAGGCTTGGTTCTTAAGGAGGAGAGATGGCCTATATTGTTCTTTATACAGGAGGGTGCCGCTCAGGTAAGAGTGAACTGGCCCGAAAGTACTGCGAAAAAATCTCAGGAGAAAAATTATTTCTCGCCACGGCCCCAGTTCTTAATGAAGAAATGGAGGAGAGGGTAAGAAAGCATCAAGCAGTCCGAGACCCAGCTATTTGGGATACGATCGAAGAGCAAATTAGTATCGCTGAAATCTTTTCTCGATGTGAACATAATGTCATATTGGTCGATTGTCTTACCTTTTGGATTGATAATATCATATATAAAATGCCGGCCATTAAAGAAGAGGATCTTAATCCTTTCCTAGAAAAAACTTTTCAGGCAATGGAACGTTTTGATGGAACTATTGTATTTGTTACAACCGAAATAGGTCTTGGAACATTGCCAGAAAATGCCAGACAGAGAAAATATAGAGACTTTGTGGGAATTGCGAATAGGATGGTCGCTAGAAGGGCAAATAAAGTCTATTTTACGGTTTCTGGAATTCCGGTGACGATAAAAGACCATCATAGTTAAGATACATATCCTTAAGACTTTTTTTGAGATCGTCAGGGAGCTCAGATCGGATATTGATCGTCTCATTCGTATAAGGATGAACGAATTCTAACTGACAGCTATGAAGAAAGATTCTTTTTAGACCATAATGATCTCTAAAGAAATGGTTTACCTTTCCTTTTCCATAGTTCGTATCGCCAAGAATATTCATACATCTTCTGGAAAAATGTCTTCGAATCTGATGCTTTCGACCAGAAAAGATCTGAACCTTACAAAAGGTCGCATCTTCAAAGCTCACCAAAGGCCAATAGGCGGTTCGTGATGGCTTTTCTTCTCCATTGTCGGCCTTAAGAGGAAAAGTGAATTCACCTTCTTCACTTAAAACACCACGACAAGTCGTTAAATAGTATTTTTTCGTAGTCGGCAAAGACCAGACCTCTTTCATTTTTCGAGTGGCCTCTTTACTTAAGGCAAAAAGAACAATCCCAGAGACTGGTCGATCAATTCGGTTTACCGGATAAAGATATTTACCAGTCTGAAGTTTCACTCTTTTTAAAAGGTTATTTCGTTCCTCACATCCTCTTTTTTCCATAGGATGAACAAAAACCCCGCTAGGCTTTTCTACAGCAATATAGTACTCATCTTGAAATAGGATTTTAATGGAGGGAAAGTTCACAGAGTAATCTTTATATCTTTTGATTCAAAGGTTTCATCTAAACCTTTTGGAGGTGAAAGTAGCTTTACTCTGATAGACTTTAACTCTGGAAAAAAAGATTGAAGCTTAATTTCAAGCTCACTACCTTTCATGGACTTTAAACATTGAACCTCCACCTCAGCTTCGAGAAGATTCTTATTAAGCTTCCACTTAGGTGACTTTAAAGAGCACCCGAGCTTTTTATCAAACTTAAGAAAGGTGCCGAGTTTTGTGAGCCACTTTTCTTTATGCTTTTTATGAAAGGCATCAGTATCCTTTGTTTGAACTTCAAGTGAGACCAGCATTTCTTTATCGTCTAGGCCCATATGGAGTCGTGAGATCTCAGCGGCGGATATATTGAACGAAATAAAAAATCCGCCACCTGAAATTTTGCAAGAGGTAATTTTTAAAAGAGGTTGGTGTGCATTTCAGTTAAATGAATTTGATCAGGCGGTAGAAGATTTTAGGACCTATATACAACGCTTG
>CBDUBC010000128.1:0-6717 GCA_965365285.1 uncultured bacterium | reverse complement strand
CTTGCCATGCGATTCTATAACGACGTGCAAATTCCTGAGGCCCGATGCTTCTATGGATTCCAAATTGCCATGGAAAATATCCACAGTGAAACCTATTCTCTGATGATTGATACCTATATCAAAGACCCAAAAGAAAAAGATAAGCTGTTTAATGCTGTTCAAAATTTGACTTGCGTGGCAAAGAAAGCCAACTGGGCCATGAAATGGATCCATTCCAATGCTTCTTTTGCTGAACGTCTTATTGCTTTTGCTGCTGTTGAAGGGATCTTTTTTTCAGGTAGTTTTTGCTCTATTTTCTGGCTAAAGAAAAGAGGTCTTATGCAATCTGGTCTTGGTACCAGCAATGAATTTATTGCACGAGACGAAGGTCTTCACTGTGAATTTGCTTGCCTCCTTCACGAAACACTGCAGCCAGAAAATCGAATTTCAGAAGCAAAAGCACATGAACTGATTACGGAAGCTGTTGAAATTGAAAAAGAATTTATTACTGAAGCTCTCCCGGTGAGTCTCATTGGTATGAATGCAGAACTCATGAAGCAATATATTGAATTTGTTGCAGACTTTTGGCTCGATCGTCTAGGTTTTGCTAAAATTTATGAAACAAAAAATCCATTCGACTTCATGGATCTTCTCTCTCTAGAAGGTAAAACTAATTTCTTCGAGAAAAGAGTGAGTGAATATCAAAGATCAGGCGTTTTGGGAGAAAAAGAGAATAATATTTTTACCACTGACATGGATTTTTAATTTAGGGAGTTGGAATGTACGTTTACACAAGAAGTGGCGAAAAAGAGCCTGTAAAATTTGATAAAATCACGGAAAGAATAGAGGCCCTCTGTCTTGGTCTCGACCTTAACAATGTTGATCCTGTTAAAATAACCCAAAAAGTAATTGACGGTATATATGACGGAATCTCAACAAAAGAGCTCGACCAATTAGCTGCAGAAACGGCCGCTTATATGTCTACTCAGCATCCAGATTACAATGTTCTTGCGGGTCGTATTGCTGTTAGCAATCTTCACAAAGAAACCCGTGGATGTTTTTCAGAAAACATCAAAGAGATGTATAATTACGTCAATCCTGTGACAGGGGAGGCTTCTCCTCTAGTGTCAAAGGAACTTTACGATGTCGTTATGGAGAACGCCCAATCTCTTGATAAGGCCGTTAATGACAAAAGAGATTTTAACTACGATTATTTTGGGTTTAAAACACTTGAGAAGTCTTACCTTCTTCGCATGGGTAATAAAATCGTAGAAAGACCAGGGCAAATGCTCATGAGAGTATCTCTTGGAATTCACTTGGATGATCTTAAGTCTGCATTAAAAACTTACAATCTTATGAGTCAAAAGCTTTTTACTCATGCGACTCCTACTCTTTTTAATTCAGGAACCAATAAGCCTCAGCTTTCTAGCTGTTTTCTTCTTACGACAAAAGACGACAGTATTGAAGGAATCTACGATACCCTTAAGCAAACTGCTCTCATCTCACAATCTGCAGGTGGAATTGGTCTTTCTATTCACAATATCAGAGCTAAAGGTAGTTATATCCGAGGAACCAACGGAACTAGCAATGGTATCGTTCCTATGCTTAAGGTCTTTAACGATACCGCTCGTTATGTGGATCAAGGTGGTGGAAAGAGAAAGGGCAGTTTTGCGATCTATCTTGAGCCATGGCATGCGGACATTTTTGATTTCCTTGAACTTAAAAAGAATACCGGAAAAGATGAAATTCGATCTCGAGACCTTTTCTATGCTCTTTGGATTCCAGATCTTTTCATGCAAAAAGTAGAAGAAGATGGAATGTGGTCCCTTTTCTGTCCGCATGAGTGTCCAGGTCTAGCGGATTGCTATGGTGAAGAATTTGAAAAGCTTTACAAAAAATATGAAGAAGAAGGGAGAGCCAAGAAAGTAATTCGAGCTCAAGACCTTTGGTTTGCAGTTCTTGAATCACAAATTGAAACTGGATCTCCTTATATGCTTTACAAAGATTCGGTAAATAGAAAGTCGAATCAAAAAAATCTTGGAACTATTAAGAGTTCAAACCTTTGCACAGAAATCGTAGAATACACCTCTGCTGATGAAGTTGCTGTTTGTAACCTCGCTTCTGTCGCTCTTAATAAATTTGTAACTAAGGATAAGACCTACGATCATAAAAAACTTTATGATGTGGTTTATCAAATGACGATCAACCTCAATAAAATCATCGATATTAATTACTATCCAGTAGAAGAAGCGAAAAATAGTAATTTGAGACATCGACCTATTGGAATTGGGGTTCAAGGTCTCGCCGATACATTTTTCCTTATGAGATATCCATTTGAGTCTGCGCAAGCGCTTAAACTCAATACAGAAATCTTTGAGACCATCTATTTTGCGGCCTGTACAGCCTCTTGTGATCTGGCCAAAAAAGAAGGTCCTTACTCAACCTATGAGGGGTCGCCATCGAGTGAAGGTCTTCTTCAATTTGATCTTTGGGGTGTTAAACCAGATTCTGGAAACTGGGACTGGGATGCGCTCAAAAAGAAAATTAAGAAAAATGGTCTAAGAAACTCTCTACTTGTGGCACCGATGCCAACGGCATCAACTTCTCAAATCCTTGGGAATAATGAGTGTTTTGAGCCGATCACTTCCAATATCTATGTAAGACGAGTTCTTTCTGGAGAATTTGCGGTTGTGAATAAGTATCTTGTCAAAGATCTTATCAAAAGAGATCTCTGGAATGATCGGATTCGAAATGAAATCATTGCTAATAATGGTTCTATTCAAGGAATTCAAGAAATTCCTCAAGAGCTTAAAGACCTCTATAGAACAGTTTGGGAAATTAAGCAGAGATCGATTATCGATATGAGTCAGAGTCGATCACCTTATATTGATCAATCTCAGAGTTTAAATATCCATATGGAAGATCCTAATTTTGGAAAACTGACTTCCATGCATTTTTATGCTTGGAAGGCCGGTCTTAAGACGGGGATGTATTATCTTCGATCGAGAGCGGCAGTCAATGCAGTGAAGTTTACTGTGGATCACCAAAGACAGGTCAAATTGGCCGAGCCAGTCGTTGAACAAGTTGTGGAAGACACCACTTGCTCTTTGGACTCAGCTGAGGACTGTCTCACTTGCGGAAGTTAATCAAGAAGGCCTCAAAAGAGGCCTTCTTTTTATTTTTTATTGAGTAATTAGATTTTCTCGAAGCTCACCAAATAGCTTTTTCTTAAATAATGGATAGCCTTGATCTGTAACTTGAAAGTCTCTTGTAAAGTTGAACTTTTCATACTGGCATTTAGAATAGAGAAAACTGAGAAGCTCTTTTGATAATCCAACTTTATCCATAATCATGTCATTCATTCGTGATTTAGGAAGTGGAACTACATTCACTTTAAAGCCAAACTCATCAAAGCTATCTTGAAGAAACTCTCCGACCGAAGGAATCGATTCTGAGAGCAAATGATAGCAAATGCTACGCCCTACCCCTTTTGGATAAATAACGGCCTCAGAGAGGTATTTAACGGCATCCTCGATGTGAATAAGAGGCACGACCGAGCTTTTTTCATAGGGCATAGGTAGGTATTTAATGGAGTTTATAAGTATCTTTTTCGGGGTCAATTTTGACAGCACATTCCAAAAGGAATGAGGTCCCTGGATGGAAGGGGTTTTTCCATCTCTTCTGGCCCCAACAAGAGTTCCAAGCCGATAGATTCTTTTAACCGCATTTTTAAATTCGAAATTTCGAACCATGAATTCGGCATCAAATTTTGATTTACTGAAATGGGTCTTATGCCCTTGCCCCACATCCAATTCATCTTCTTTTAGAGTTCCTTCGTGATCTCCGGCCACGGCAAAGGTGGATAGGTAATGAAAAGTCTTACATTGAGGAAGCTGGTAAGTTAGGTTGAGAACATTTTGAGTGCCAAGAACATTAACTGTAAAACAAGTTTGATAATCCCCTTCTAAATTATGGTGACCAGAAGCATGAACCACGGTATCGACCTGCTTTTTGATTTCTTCGAGCTTTTGTTGGTCAAAAACTACGGCCGTCTTGGTGACATCGCCATGGACCAGCTGGACTTTTCCTAGATCCTTAAAGAGATCCGTAGCAGATTCTAGCTCACCTGCTCTAGAGAGGACGTAAACCTTTTTAATCGCATCACTCTGACAAAGAGAGTCGACCAAAGAGGCCCCTAAAAAACCTGTTCCACCTGTTATCAATACGTTCATAATGATCTATTATTAAATGAAATTGAATGAGCACGGTCAAGTTGCGTTGCTTTTTAGGGAGATATTAATGGAAGCTGATTTTTGGCATAAGAAATGGGAAGATAAGGAAATAGGTTTTCATCAAAGTGATTACAACCCGGATCTTTTGGAGTTTTTTACACATACCAATGCTTCTAAAAGAAGTAATGTACTTGTTCCCCTTTGTGGAAAAACAAAAGATATGATGTGGCTCTATGAGCAAGGGTATAAGGTTTACGGAATTGAACTATCACCAATTGCGGTTATGGAATTTTTTCAGGAAAATAATCTTCTCTATAATATAAAAATGCATGAGCATCATCAGTGTTTTAAAACGAGTGATGAAAAGCTTAATTTATACTGTGGGGACATCTTTGATTTCCAAAAAGAGTGTCCAGTTCCCTCAATCAAAACGGTTTTTGATCGAGCTGCTCTCGTGGCCCTTCCTCCAGAATTAAGAATTGAGTACGTAAAGACTCTTGAAATGATCGCTCCTGATGCAGATCACCTCATCATTGCTTTTGAATATGATCAAACTAAACTTGAAGGGCCTCCGTTTAGCGTAACGGAAGCGGAGATTCATAATCTTTTCAAAAATAAAAAAATTAATCTTTTAAAAGAACAAGAGATGGAAAATACTAGTCCGAAGTTTTTAGAGGCAGGAATAAAGGCCGTCACTAAGAAAACTTATTTGATTAATCCGTAACCTTGCCTCTTAGCTCCATAGATACTCCGTCTCCAAAACCAGCTCCTTGAGGATAAATAAAGAGCTGGCCGTTAACCGTATCGATTCCTCCTGCTTCCGAGCCTAGCTCAGAATGATCACTTAAGGTAGAAGTACAAAAATTAGTAGTAGAGTGCGACCAAAAGCTGCCATCAGTTTCTTTATAATAAGGAACTTTATAAGAATAAATGACTCTAAATTTACAACTCGCCCCAGGATCTAGAGTTTTAGCGAGGGTCCGTCCTAACTGGCTTTCATACTCTTTAAAAGGGACTCTTCTCGAGTAAACGTAATTTGATGATTGATATAAAAAATGAGAGCCAAGGATTTCGTCATGAACAAAAGAAGCATTTTCATTAATACATTGTTCTCCATTAAACCCATTATTATTAGCTTCCAAATACCAAACTCTTTTTGAAAAGGGGATCGTCTTTAATCTTAACTGAACGGGAACATTTCCCTCATTTTTAATTTCAAAATCTCGATATTGTTCAGTACAGTTTGATGCGCTCCCATCCCAGTCATTAATGGTACCAAAATCCTTGTCGACTGAGTTTCCTCCATCTGAAAATGTAATTTTACGAATTTTTTCTACACGAGTCCCACTCACCACTAGCGTCGCAGAGGATCCGTCGCTACCTTCTAGGATTACGTCTTCGCTTAGACTTCCGTAAACAGCATCGCTGTCCTCATAACCTCCACGCCAATTAATTGAAACGTTACAGCCAGTGTTTGGAGCTAAAGTGCCTGAACACCCGTTTGCCCCCAAGGTAAAGCCGTTAGCTGCATCTCCATTAAAAATAAGACTCACAGGCGTTGATACAAGACCTGTATTTGTAACAGTAAAAATCTTACTATCGTCTGATGTTTGTGTAGGAAAACTATAGGAAGTTTCGTTAAACGTGAGAATTGCCTTAACGGCTTCATAGCTTGTACTTGCTACGGCTTGCTGAACTACTGGATAGGTAGAGCTGACCGTAACTTCATAGTTTCCTTCACTTAATGCTGGAGTGGTACACCGAAGAGAGGAATTTGATCTCGAGGTAATAGGGCAATTTGTTTCTCCAATTGTAATTGTACTAATATTTCCTAAATTGAGGTTTGACCCCGTGATAACAAGAGTGCTACCACCAAGCACACTAAAACTATTATTCGATGCACCTACTCCCCCACTAATCGTTGTAATCACCGGAGGGTCTTGGTAGAGAACGCCATTGGTTCGTGTAACCGTTTGTTCTAATATAGAGTCACCGTACTTTGAATAAACTTGAACTGATCTCCAACCTTCGCTTGAAAAGTCTGGGACAAGACAATTCGAAATCACAGAGCTTGAGTCTAAATTACATTCAGTGGCCTCTTCACCTCCGATAAGAACATAGATCGGATCATTAAAATCAGCTCCATTGATTGTGATTCTACTATTTTCTTCAATCTCTTCATCTGTAGTTGCAGCTGGTGGAGAGATACTACTAATTGTTGGTGGTGGATAAAAGATAATTCCATCAGAAAGAACTTCACAATAATCACCTAATGCTTGATTACAAGAACTCGTATCCCCTCTAGCAGAAACAATAATATCATAAGTACCAGCGTTAAGAAATTGAACCGATTGTGAAAAACCTGGCCCTAATCGTGCTAGATCTGGAGAACAAACAACTGTTTTATTGGAGTTTAGACTACACTGTCCGCTTGCTCCTATTTCAGCTCTATAAATACTTGGCCCCACAAACCATATAAAATACCCTTCATTAATAAAATTTCCTT
>CBDUBC010000127.1:0-6832 GCA_965365285.1 uncultured bacterium | reverse complement strand
CTCCAAAATCTTATGAAAGATTGGAGTTCTTAGGAGATAGTCTTCTTGGTCATGCACTTTCTGAAATGCTTTTTGAAAGATTTGAGCAACTCGATGAAGGACAGCTTTCAAAGTTAAGAGCATCTCTGGTTAATATGGAGGCCCTTGTTGAACTCTGTCATGTCTTAAAAGTTTATGACTTTGTTCTCGTTGGCCGAGGCGAGTCTAAAATTGAAATAGGCGAGTCCATACAGGCCGATGTTTTCGAGGCAATTCTTGCAAGTATCTATCTTGATCAAGGTTGGAATGCCTTAACCCAGTTTCTGAATGAACTCTTCAAGCAATATAAAGAGCTTAAGGGAAGTGATTTTTTAAACTCAGAAAGAATTAAATACTTTGACCCCAAATCAACTCTTCAAGAAGAGGTTATGGCACTTTATAAAGAGCTTCCCATCTATGAAAGTGAAGAATTTGGAAATCAGGAATATAAAGTGAAGCTTTTGGTGAGAGGAAAGGTTCTTGCAGAAAGAATTTCACACTCTAAGAAAAAAGCAGAAAGAGAACTCGCCAAAGAAGTATTAAAAAATAACTTACATAAACAGGATTAAAATTATGCTATTAACCCACCAGCATCCCCACAACAAAAGTATTGTATGTTCCGTTTTAGGAGTCCCTAATGCAGGAAAAAGTTCCCTCGTAAATTATTTCCTTGGGACAGACCTCAGTATTGTTACTCCAAAACCACAAACCACAAGAAATAAGTTTCATTGTGTGTTTCAAATTGATCATACGGAAGTTGTTCTTGTTGATACTCCGGGTATCCACGCTTCTAATAAAGAGTTCAATAAAAGACTTAACCAACAGGCTAAAGAAGGAATGGAAGGAGCTGATCTTAATCTGCTTCTTATCGATCTTACAAAAAAGCTGTCGGATCAATTTTTGACCTTTGCAAAGTCCGTTAAAGAAAAAGAGCTCGCGAGGACTTGGGTTGTTTTTACGAAAGCTGACCTAATCCCTGGCCCAGATGAGCTGCCATTGAGCATGGTTATGGATAAAGCAAAAGAGATTCTTCCTTGTCTTGAAAAATACTTTGTTATTAGTAATAAAACAGGTCACAACGTTCACCTACTTACGGGGGAAATTTGTGATGCTGCTCTACCGGGTCCACACCTCTATACAGGAGGCGAGATCTCGAATAAGAACCAAAGATTCTTTGTTACAGAATATGTACGCGAGCAGGTCTTTCACCTTTTAAGAGATGAGATTCCTTACGAAGTTGCGGTTACAATTGATGAATATACCGAAAAGAAATCAGAGCAGTTTGGAATGGTTAGCCATATTTCAGCGACAATTCTTGTGAATAAACCAAGTCAGCGAGGAATCGTTGTAGGATCCAAAGGATCCATGATTAAAGAAATTGGAACAAGAGCGCGTGCTAAAATTGAGGCCATGACAGGTGGGAAGGTTAATTTAAACTTACACGTTAAGGTCTCTCCAAATTGGTTTAAAAACAATATGGTCCTTGAAGAAGTTGGACTTCATAGAGCTGTAGACTCGGCTCGCGTTTGGAGGAAAAGATGAAAAAACTTTTCACGGTATCTATCATAGGTAGACCAAACGTTGGAAAGAGTTCTCTTTTTAACTGGTTTGTTGGTCGATACGAAAAGGCATTGACCTACGATCGTCCAGGGGTTACCCGAGATAGAAATTATAATACCTCGACAATAGACTCCTTTGATCCTCATAATCCTCGAGAAATTATGCTTGTTGATACAGGTGGATTTTTTCCTAACGGAGTTGAAGGGCCTGATACCACGGATGTCTTTTTTAATATCATGAAAGACCAAGCAGCCGTTGCTGTTGAAGAGTCTGATTTGGTTCTTTTTGTTTGTGATTTAAGAGAAGGTCTTCTTCATATTGATCACGATATTCTCCACTTTCTAAGAGAGTCAGGAAAAGAGTATTATCTTGTTCTTAATAAATATGACTCTCATAAGCAGTCAGGAAGTGAACTTGAGTTCTATGGTCTTGGGGTGCCTGAGGATAGAATTCTGATGACTTCAACGGCACATGGTATTGGAGTTGAACAACTTAAGGCCAAAATTCATAAAAGAGTTCTTAAAGAAGAGCAGTTTGATCCTGAAGAAGAAAATACAAAGTACGTCTCTAAAGTCGCCATTTTAGGAATGCCAAATGTTGGTAAATCTACTCTTTTGAATAGACTTCTTAGACAAAATAGATCTCTTGTAAGTGATATTGCTGGAACGACAGTCGATCCCGTACACTGTGAAATGGATATCTTTTTTGATGAACAATACCTCACTGAAGAAGGGGAGAACCCTAAAAAGAAAATTCAAATTGTAGATACGGCCGGTATTCGAAAGCAGAAAAAAGTAAAAGATACCGTTGAGCTTCAATCTGTTTATCGATCTCTTCGAAGTATCCAAGAAGCCGAAATTGTTATCTATGTGACTGAAATGAGTCAGCCTTTTGGAAAACAAGATAAAAGGCTAATTGATATTGCCTTGGAGAAAGGAAAATCGGTTATCCTTTGTGTGAACAAGTCGGATCTCTTTAAAGATAAGCTAATGGATCCAAGGTGGAAACAAGAGTGGTTAGCGGATCTTTATGCTAAAATTCCATGGCTTGAGTTCTGTGAAATTGTTCCACTTTCCGCGAAGACAGGGGATTCTATTAAAAAACTTAAGAGGGCCCTAGCAAAGACTATCTTTATTCGAAATAGAAATATTTCAACAGCGGAACTCAATAACCTAGTTACCGATATGGTTGAACACCGACCACTTCTCATTAAAGGAACAAAGGCCGCTCCTTTTAAAGTGAAATATGCCTCTATGGTTAGAAAGTCTCCTCCAACTGTTCTTCTTTTCGCTAATCGATCAAAGAATATTCCGGAGCACTTTAAGACTTATCTAAGAAATGGAATTAGAAATCACTTTAATTTTGAGAATACACCTGTTCACTTGATCATTAGGTCAAACTCAGATCAAGAAAAAAGAAAGTCTTAGACTACCAAGTTTGGGTAAAGCTTACGATCATACTAAAGCCATTACCCGAAAGATCCTCATACCCATTAGTGCTACCTTCTATCGGACGGTAGCGTTGGGTAAATTTATCGTGAAAATTGATAAGGTGAGCGAGAAACTCAAACCCTAGGTAGTATTCTTTCAGGACAATGGGGAATTCAAGCCCAAATCCCCCTGCAAATCCAAAACCACCACCTGCATCATTGGGAACTAGAGCAATATCTTGATCGAGGTATTTGTTGGTGACATACCAATATTCCATTCGACCAACAATATAGGGGTTGGAATAGGTGATTGCCGTTCCAAGATCTGAGGTATCTATATAATGCCGAAGTGATAGCCAAAATCTTAAGGTATTTACACTTACAAATCCTGGACCATTAGGATCAAATCCAACAGTTGGCTCATCAATGAAAAAATGGTGTTTAGAGGAAGCAAAACCAATCCCAAGCGATGTATTAAAGTTTAAAAAATAATGAAGCCCAATTCCATAAGTGGGTGGCTCATTTTCATAGGCCGCACCTCTATTTCCATCAAAAGTGGTCATCCCAAACGAGAGTTCAAATGAAAAGAATCTTCCGTATCGGTAGAACCTCTCATCCTCTAGGACCTTAGTTGCCTCGAGGTCTTCATTAAAGTCATTAAAGATATCTCCGTTGAGATTGAATTCATCAACACTGACCTCATCAGGATTAAATTGAGCATGAACACCAACGGGGGTGATGAAAAAAAGGGCGAATAAAAAGATTAAGCTATTTTTAAAGATAAAAATGTACCCCTGCTGTAATAAAATTATTTCCTGTCGTTTCAATAACAAGCTCTTTTAATTTATTAACTGATGCACCAAATTCCACGCTAAAACCCAAACTTTCGATTCCTCTGAAAGTAAACTCAGAACCGAAAGAAAAATCAAACTGAAAACCAGCATAACTTTGAGTTAACGAAGTATTTTGTTTGACGATTGCGCCAAGGATCGAACCATAAAAGTTCAGGAATGGTTCATCAAAAATGATTCTATGGATCTTTAGTCCTGCACCATATCCTCCACCTACAGATGCATTGGAGTACCCAAGAAGTCCCCCTATGGCCATAACAGGTGATTTTTGAAGTTTAAAGCTTATGGCAGGGATGTCATTGACCAATTGATTCGAGAAGCCAATGCCAAGCCGATTCATATGAACCCGGGAAAATATAGTTGGTGAAAATAAAAGACCCAATGATACGAGGAGGTATTTAAATTTTGATAGCATAACCCTTCCCTGGTGCGCTGCAATCGCATTAATTTATTATCTTAAATATATCATAATCCCTTGGTGTTTTTTTGACAACTTTAGTTAGGAACACTAAACTATCGAGCTGTCACTCATAAGGAGAAAATCATAATGGCAACGACGATTGATACAACCAGTCAAACTGATGAAATGCTCAAACAAACTGGAATTGGCCACTTTATCGCTAAAAATAAAACAGCTGTTATCGCAGGAATTGCTTTGATTATTCTCGGAGTAATTGGGTACGGAGTTTTTTCTTCTCAAAAGGCCAAAAAGGAAGAAGCTTATCAAAAAGCAATTTATGAATTTGAAAAAACTCATTTTGCTTCACTTAAGGACAAAAAACTTGAGATTGTTCCTTATCTTGAAAAATTTGAGGCGATCAAAAAAGATGTGAATAACTTTAAAGGTCTCTTTCCTTTGGTCATCAAAACAGGTGACTATCTTCTCGAAAATAAAAAGTATACCGAAGGCATAACTCTATTTAAAGAGTTTAAAAGACATGTTGATAATAATGCTATGAAATACCTCCTTGATGTAAGACTCGCGGTATTTCTTGAAGACTCAGGGAACCTAAGAGGTGCTGTTGAGGTTTATGAAGGAATGATTAAGTCAAATCAAAAACTCCTTGAGCCTAAGACTTATTTTGAGCTTGGCAGGCTCCACCTTGCCTTAGGTGAAAAAGAGAAAGCAAAAACGAATCTTCAATACGCTATTGATAACTCAACTGATGAGAACCTTAAGAAACTCGCTAAGTTCTATCTATCTGAAGTATAATATATGAATTGGAAAACTCTTCTTCCTTTGATTTTAATGATTTCCTGCTCTTATATGCAGGCACCTCCTCGAACAAAGGTTCAACTAAAGACCTTATGGATTAAAAATCACGATCCGGCCCAAGAAACGGGGAATCTACCCATGGGACTCCATTCTCCTCTTATTTATGAAGGAATTGTTTTTAGTGGTCATAACCAAGGAAAAATGCGTGCTTATGAACTAAGTAACGGAAGACTTGTTTGGGAGTCTCAGGACGATAGCACTTATCACGGTGGTTTCGCCCAATTTAAAGATCAAGTTATCTACGGAACAACCAAAGGAAGAGTTTTTAGTAGACATTACCTTACTGGAAATTTGAAATACGCCATTGATCTCGATGGAAGTATTGAGTCTGTTGGACAAATTGAAAACGGGAGACTTCTTTTTCATACTCGAAGTCATAAAATCTTTTGTTTAGACCCTGAAACAGGCAAAATTCTTTGGGCCTATAAGCGAAGTGTTCCTTTTTCCACCACCATTCAACGAGCATCAAGACCGGTGATCAATAATAACAATGTCTATGTTGGTTTTGCTGATGGCTTTATTGTAAGTCTTTCACTAGAAGAGGGGATCGTTCTTTGGGAAAGAAAACTTGCGACAGGTGCCAAGTTTATAGATGTCGATACGACTCCTTTCTTTTTTAATAACGAACTTCTTGTTAGCTCGCTTGCAGGAGATGTGTTTGGTCTTGATCCTAAAACAGGAAATATTATTAGAAAACTAGATTATTCTATTGGAAGAAGTCCTGTTGCTCTTGAGAACCATGTCTTCATAGCAACGGTTTCAGGGGAATTGGTCAAGTTTTCAGAGTCTTTTAATGAGGTTGATAAGATCAAGTTGTCGGATGCACCACTTATGGCCTTCGCTCAGTTTAAAGGTAAATTGGTTGTTTCTGCGGCGGATGGAAAGGTATTTGTCGTTGATCCACTTCTTATGGAGGTCGTAGAAATGAAACTTCTAGGGCACCCTTATTCAACTGTCTATGGGGATATGGAGAGTAAGGAGAATCATCTCGCTCTTATGAGCTCAAGAAACCGACTTTTTATTTTTCATTAAAAAGATCGTAAATAATCCTCGGCCCATTTAGATCCGCTTCTTTTGATCACCTCGCTGTAGAAGGTATTATCAGCTTTCTCTGAAGCGATCGTACGAGCTCCCGTCGACTTCTCTAGGGACTTGAGAAGGACCATATTAAAATAAAGTGAAGTTTTGAGCATAACCTTCATGTCATCCTTTGCCGAGAGCTGGTCCATATCTCTTGAAAGTTGGCCGATAAGGTTCTCAAAAATGAAATAATTATCGCTTGAGCCATATTCACAAAGTTCAGAAAGCTCTTTAAAGATTTTACTAGCATGAATATCCACTGCCGTTTGAGAAACCTTTTCAAGAGAGCTCCCTTCAGTCACTTCCTCTTTAACCGTTGGATTAAGTTCGGTTTCATGAAGGGGTAGATTCCAAACCGGATGTGCTAATTCATTTTTGGTAGAAGAGAGCTTCCAATTCTTTTTTTGAACCTCTTTATTAAAGAGAGTAGGTTTCTGAATTACAAGGCTGTGAAATTGAGGACAGACTTTAATATCTTTATGATCTTTTGAAGTAAAAGAGAGCAGACTTTTATACTGCTCATAGAGCGTGACGAAATAAAGAGATTTATTATTTAAAGCAATATTACTCTCTCTTTTCTTTTTATTGGCTGAGGCAGGACCTCTTTTTTTCAAAAGG
>CBDUBC010000126.1:0-6917 GCA_965365285.1 uncultured bacterium | reverse complement strand
AAGAGGTGGTAGAGTTCACGCCCCAATTTATACGATTGTGGCCACAGATAGCAGAAGCGCTAGAAACGGTGGAAATCTCGATAGATTAGGACAGTATGATCCAAATTCTAAAGAAGTTTTAATCGGTGTTAAAGCTGATAAAATCAAAGAATATGTACAAAAAGGTGCTCTTCTCTCAGATACAGTAAGAACTCTTCTCAAAAGACATAATATCCAAGTCGCTTAATCGATAACGATTATTTGGAGAAACCTTATGAGTGAATTAAAAGAGCTTATTCTCTACGTTAGTAAATCGCTTGTGGATCTGCCTGATGCAGTTCAGGTCAATGAGATTGTTGGCGAGCAAACGACTGTAGTTGAACTAAAAGTAGATAAGTCAGATTTAGGGAAAGTTATTGGAAAGCAAGGTCGAACGGCCAGAGCTCTTCGAACTATTCTCAATGCCGCTTCGACCAAGCTTAAGAAGCGTGCAGTTCTAGAAATTATTGAGTAAATCAATTTTTCAAAATTCTTAGATGTAAAAACCGCTTCAAGTAAAGCGGTTTTTTTTCCTTAAATTTCAAATTATGCTAAAATTAAGTAGTCTAAAAAATCAATGGAGAGATTATATGGCGCCATCAGACTTTTCAATTCTTATTGTTGATGATGAAGAGGATCTTCTAGAGCTAATTGTTGATAGCTTTGAGCTTGAGGACTTTAATATTACTGCCGCATCCAATGGCGAAAAAGCATTCGCTGCTATTGATGAAAAATCTTTTCATGTCATTCTTTGTGATCAAAATCTTCCTGGAGGAATCACTGGAGATGACATTCTTGCCAAGGTTAAAGAGGATGAAAAACAAAAAGATGCGAAGTTCTTCTTGCTAACGGGTGAGATTGATATCGATGTAAATGATCTAACCTCCAGAGGTGCGGAAGGTGTGATCGAAAAGCCATTTGATTCAGATGAGGTACTTGAAAAAATAAAGACTCTTTTAGGAATCTGATTTATCCTCATGATCGTTAAGACCTTTCTTAAAGTTCGTTACCGCTTTACCCATAGCATTTCCAAGGGCGGGAAGCTTTTTTCCACCAAAAAAAAGAAGCACAACAGCTAAAATGACAATAATTTCTGTTCCACCAAGACCCATAATTTTCTCCTAGTAAATCCTGTTAAAAGGCATACTGTAGCGACCTGGGGAATACTCCTCTTGTCGCTTTTGCTTTAGCTTATCATATGTCGCACTACCATTGGAATAACTGGAAAAAGGGTAAATTGCAATTCCACCCCTTGGAGTGAATTCTCCAATGACTTCAAGATAACAAGGCTTCATGAGTTTTACGAGGTCATTACAGATCTTTTGAACACAGTCCTCATGAAAGTCCCCATGATTTCGAAAGCTGAAAAGATAGAGTTTAAGTGACTTCGACTCTACCATTTTCTTGTTGGCAATATAGTTGATGGTTATCCTTGCGAAATCAGGTTGATTTGTCTTTGGGCAAAGGCTTGTGAACTCTGTACAAAGAAAGGTTGTCCACGCAAATGCCTTGGGATTTTTATTATCAAACGCCTCGAGAACAGTTGGATCATAATCTGAAGGGTAGTGAGTCTCAGATTGACCTAGAGCAAAATTTTCTAACTCTTTTCGAGCTCTTGCGCTTTTGGATTGTTTATTTTGAGCCTTCTTTGTCCTTGCCATGATGTTCCCTAAGTCTTTATAAATTAGCTAGTTAATCTTTTTTTATAACGCATATAACAACTCGTGGCCCAAGTAAAGACGGGCTGAAGGGATTATCATGAATTCGAAGACAAAAGTGGTTTTTGTCCAGCTAGGGTCCCCAAAAACACCTGCCGTGAAAGATGTTAAGGTCTTTCTCAAAGAGTTTCTCGGAGATCCTCGGGTCGTCGATATCAATCCAACCCTTTGGAAAATCATATTAAACCTTTTTATCCTCCCTTTTAGACCAAAAAACTCAGCGAGGCTCTACTCCAGAATCTGGGATGGAAGTGACTTTCCTTTAAGAACCAATACTAAAAACTTTACGGATAAGATTAGTAAGATCAATCAAGACCCTCGTCTTGAGTTTAACTACGCTTATCTTCTAAGTGATCCAAGAGTTAGCGAAGTGTGGGATAGCTGGGAAAAAGATGTGGTGGAAGATAATAATCCGGCCACTAAACTTCTCGTCATCCCTATGTTTCCTCAATACAGCGAAAGCACCATCGCCTCCGGAATGGATTTCTTCGCAGCTGAACTAAAAAATAGAGTTCGGATTCCACCTTTTGAGTTCTTTACTAATTTTCATCGTTCCAAGGCCTTCATTAATTGTAGTGTAGAAAAGATCAATGAAAATCTTGCTAGTGAGAGCTATGACTCCCTTATTATCTCATTTCATGGAATTCCCAAAAGACGAGTCATCTATAAAGGGGATGACTATTATAAGCACTGCTATGAAACCTACGTCCTTTTAAAGAAAGGAATTCAAGGTGTGCCCCAAGAAAAAATCTTTATGACCTTCCAATCGCGCTTTGGTTCGGAAGAGTGGCTTACACCTTACACAGATGAATTTACGATGGAGCGAATCGAAGAAGGGGATAAGAAGATTGCTTATTATTGTCCGAGCTTTGTAGCGGATTGTTTGGAGACGATTGATGAGATTGGTCACGAGCTCCAAGAAGATGTAAAAGATCGAGGAGTCAAAATCAAATTGATTCCATGTTTAAATGATGATGATCGTTGGTGTGAAGAGTTTTATCATCTTGTTAAAGATCACACTTGCGGATCGATAGAAGAACGGGAAGAATCGTATCTTAATTTAGAAAAGGAAGATTATATGGCCATGCCAGAACAAAAAATGGAAGCACCCCCCCTTAGTGATAAGGCCAAAAGTTCTCTAAAAATCGTATTCCTCACCCTTTTTCTTGATCTTGTTGGATTCTCGATTATCTTTCCTCTCTTTCCAAGTTTGGCTAAGCATTATCTCGAAGTGGATAGTAACAATTTCTTTTTAAAGCTAATCTTTGACTCCATTACAGGAATCACTTCTGGCACTGGAGCAACTTATGCTCAGTCCATCGTATTGTTTGGGGGAGCTTTAGGAGCTCTCTATTCCTTTTTACAATTTATTGCTTCACCTATTTGGGGAGGAATTAGTGACCGAATAGGAAGAAGACCAATTCTTCTTATTTCCGTAGCTGGGCTTGCCTTTAGTTATCTCCTTTGGTTTTTTTCGGGATCCTTTACTCTTCTTGTGATTGCGAGATTTATTGGAGGGATCATGGGAGGAAATATCTCCACGGCAACTGCTGTTGTTGCGGATGTAACTCAAAAAGAAAACCGATCAAGAGGAATGGCCACAATTGGAATCGCCTTCGCTTTAGGTTTCATCATAGGCCCTGCTCTTGGTGGAATTTTTAGTATGGTAGACTTAACTTCTTACTACCCCATCCTTGCCAATTACGGAGTCAATCCCTTTTCTGTTCCTGCTCTAATTGCTTTCTTCCTTTCTGCGTTCAACTTCATTTATCTTTATAAAAAGTTTGATGAGACCCTAAGTGAAGAGAAAAGAGGGCATAGTGAAGTTCAAAGAAGCTTTAACCCTCTTGTTCTTTTTAAGCCTCTTCCGTTTAAAGAGGTCAATATCACTAACTTTGGACATTTTCTTTTCCTCATGGCCTTTTCAGGGATGGAATTTACTCTAACCTTTCTTGCTGTTGAGCGGTTAGGTTATAGTTCACTTGATAACGCTTATATGTTTATTTTTATCGGCTTTTTGATCGCCTTTGTTCAGGGAGGAGTGGTGAGAAGAAAGGCAAGAACGGTAGGAGAAAAAAAGATGGCCTTGATTGGTCTCATAACCCTTATTCCTGGTCTTCTCCTTATTGGAGTCACTGAAAATACGGGTTTACTTTACTTGGGTCTTTTCTTTCTTGCTGTAGGAGCGGCCATGGCCATTCCATGTCTCACATCTTTAGTTTCTCTTTATTCTCCGGCGGAAGAGCAAGGAAAATCGATTGGTATTTTTAGATCTCTTGGAGCGCTTGCAAGAGTCGTTGGTCCTTTGATTGCTTCCGTAATGTACTGGAAATATGGATCAGCTTCACCTTATTTTATCGGAGCAGCTTTTCTGATAATTCCAATATTAATGGTTTCCTTTTTGCCTCGACCCCAGATAGAATAGAACTATGACGACTAAAATAACGGAAGATGATGTTGTATTTATTGTAGAAGATGATAAGATCCAAAATTATAACTATGAAAATATTTTTCAATCCAGAAAAATTAAGTTTACGATTTTTGAAGATGCTGAGCAAATGCTCAAAGCTCTTGGTGAGAAAAATATCCCAAATCTAATTATTATTGATTATAGCCTACCCGGGATGAGTGGACATGATCTTATTAGTGAACTGCGCTTAAGAGGAATCAACTCAGGAATTGTGGTCGTTACCGTTTCTATGGAGATTGAGGATAAAAATAAGTGTATTTCAGCAGGTGCCGACTCCTTCCTATCAAAGCCCGTTGAGCAAAAAGAGCTTATGGAGGAACTTGCTCTTGCAAAAGAGAACTGGGAAGCGAGAATATATTTAAGCGGTCTTGAATTTTCTGAATATCAAATCGACTTTATTAAAGAAATTAGCACCATTGGCCTAGGTCTAGGAAGTTCTAAATTTTCTGAGCTCATTCAGGCTAAAATAAATCTTGGGATTGATAAAGTAAACTTTAATAAAACTTCTAATCTTATTAGTTTTTTTGAGCGAGAAAATAGTTCTCATATTTTTGAACTCCAATATGAGGGAGAGTTTTGTGGTTCGGTTCTATTTGCTCTTGATCTATATAATTTTCAAAACTTTATGAGTGAGGTAGAGCATTTTAATGATGTTGAAGACCTTATAGACCTCCATTCTGAGTTTTCAAATATTATTTTGCGCTCTTTTGTAGGAACCTTTTCTAATATTTTAAAACTTAATTTCTCTTTCAAACCAATTGAAGTCTTTGAAGGTATGGAAAGACTTCGAAATGAAATGATTCGTCTTTTAGGATCTTCAGAGTCACTTCTCATTAAGGCGCAAATGAAAGCAGAGTCAAGTGAAGTGGGGGGGAATCTGATCCTTTTATTTGATAAAGGGTCTCTCCAAAAATTTAGAACTTTAATAACTGAAAAATTAAAAGAGGAAGAAGGCTAATTGCATTCATGCCTTTATGGACCGATTAAATTTTAATCACCTGTTCTATTTCTATATTGTGGCCAAAGAGGGTTCTATTAAAGAAGCCGCCTCTAAGATTCACGTCTCTCAACCTACAATTAGTGATCAAATAAAACTTTTAGAAGAGCATTTCGATTGCACTCTTTTTGATCGTAAAAATCGATCTTTATCTTTAAATAGGCAGGGTAAGCTGGCGCTCGAATACGCTGAAAAAATTTTTGATCTTTCTAAAGAGGTTACGTCTAGGCTGAGAAATAAAGTTTCTCTTCCTAAAAGTTCTGTAGATATTGGGATTTCTCAATCTCTTTCCCATTACTATCTTTTTGATACGATCGAACCTCTCTTTGAGCAGGATAAATATTCTGTCAAAATTAAAGATGATCAAAGACACCTCCTTCTGGCCGATTTAGAAGAGGGAAATCTAGATGTCGTTTTCACAGATACCCTCGAACAAGTTTCACCTCAATGGGAAGTATTTGAACTAGGATTTGAGCGCACCTTTGCTGTTTGTCATAAAAAATTAAAAAAAAAGAAAAGCTTTCCAGGTAGCCTTAATGAAATTCCTTTTTTTCATTACACTTCTTCATCTAGTATTAAATATCAAATCGATCTCTACTTTAGTAAAAATGGCCTGACTCCTAAAATGATTGGTGAAGCGGATGATGTGGATCTTTTTCAAATTATCGTAGATAAAGGGTTTGGGTTCGTTATTGTTCCCGAAGTGGCAAAGAATAGATTTTGTATGAATAAAAATGTAGTGAGTTTAGGTGAAATTGAAGAGTTAAAGACCTCGGTTTATGCGATTATGAAAAATGATTATAGAGGCCTATTTTATGATTTCTTAAAAGAAAAATATGGCCCCCATAAGGGGCCATAGATTGTTAGTATCTGTATCCGCCAAATCTTCTTCTTGGGTATGGATTTCTTACTGGTTGATCATAACCATATCCTGAATCGTCATCATAAGATGGAGTATCGTGAGCAAAATCATTATCTAAATTGCTTGAGTTACATCTTTTCCACTTAAGGTGATAAACAAGACCTGCATTCATATCAGCAGAGTCTACAGTAGCAAGAGCAAGATCTCTACTTCTATTAGTTTGAACGAGCATTGAAGTGTTTACTCTTAAGTTAACATCTGCTCCACATCGTGACCAAACCATTGCAGACGCCATGAGGTTACTTTCAAGCATGAACTCGTCATCAAGTGCGCCTCTAAAAGTTTTAATGAATTTAGGTCCTCGTTTTCCAGCAAAGAAATACTCAGCACTAAAACGTGATCGTGCCCCTCGAGGAAGAGAGTTAAAGCCTCGATAGTCTACGTCTATAACGGAGACGCTAAAACCTTGAGGAACATGAACAGGAACTGCGATATTACAAGATTTTCGATCCAGAGTTTTTCGTCCTCCGGCCTCTGCGATGTACTCATCAAAAAGGATTGAGAGAGATTTACTATCTGGAGATAAGGTCACAGACGCACTTCCAGCAGGACAACCCGTTCACCTACCTGACCATCTTCCAGCAGCCGATCACCTCGGCCGATGCCGAACGGGCCGGCCGCCTCGGGGAACGCTGGGTGGCGCCCAACGACACGTACAACGCCCTGCTCGCTTCCTTCGAGGCTGGCACCGAGCCGAACATCACCCAGAACTTCGATCTGGCGGCGCAGACGATGTTCGACACGGGCCGGCTGGTTCCCGCCCACGAGCTGATGGCGCCCGGTGAGGCCGAC
>CBDUBC010000125.1:0-7025 GCA_965365285.1 uncultured bacterium | reverse complement strand
TTATTGTTTTTGGCGGCTAGCCTATATTTCTAACTATTTAGATTTTATCTTAATAAGAGCGGCATGCCTTTTGGTACCGTAAAGACATAAAAATGGACTTTAGTAATGGGGAAAATCTAGTAAACCTTCGTCTTAGAATGGTTCTTGGTTTTTCCTATGGTGAAGAATTTGATAAGTTTGTTAAAGGATTAAATCCTAAAAAAATTAGTAGTTATTGAAATTTTCTGCCTCGAATTTTCAATTATTTATAAAAAATTAAAATTCCTAGTCTTGACATTTTTTTGCGTAATATTATCTTAGTAGTAATAATTTCGGAGTAATCAAATAGAGATTTAACCTTTTAATGGAGAGGAAGGTGGAGTTTTTAAGTTGGTTAAAATTTCTTTATTCAAAAGAAATTAAAAAAATAATTATATTCAGTTCATTTTGAGAAAGAGGAGTTGTCGTATGCTTGAAGTGAATTCGATTTCGAAGAATTTTGGAGATTTTGAGGCCGTTAAAAATGTTAGCTTTAGTGCTACAAAAGGGGAAGTTCTTGGTTTTCTGGGGCCTAATGGTGCAGGAAAATCCACGACCATGAAAATGATTACGGGATTTTTTAGTCCTAGCTCTGGAGAAGCAAAAATTTGTGGTAAATCAATTCTCTCAGAAAAATTAGAAGCGCAAAAATCCATGGGATATGTTCCTGAAAATGCACCACTCTACGAAGAGATGTTTGTACGTGAATTTTTAGAGTTTATGGCAAACATGAGAGAAGTGATAAATAGTAAAATTAGAATAGATGAAATCATTGAGATGTGTGCACTTAAAGAAGTTGAATTTCAAAAGATTGAAACTTTATCCAAGGGTTATAAAAGGAGGGTTTCTCTAGCCCAAGCTCTTCTTCATGATCCTGAGGTCTTAATTTTAGATGAACCAACAGATGGTTTAGATCCCAATCAAAAACATGATGTTCGACAATTGATAAGAGAAATTTCTAAAAATAAATGTATTCTCATATCGACTCATATTCTTGAGGAAGTTGAAGAGGTTTGTAACAGATGTATTATTATTGGACACGGACAAAAATTATTTGAGGGTACTCCAGAGGAACTTAAGGCAAAGTCTTCTCAGGGTAGAATTCAAGATGTCTTTAGAGCAATCACTACAGGAAATAAACTTGAGGGGGTTCAACTATGATCGGCCATACCGCCAAGCAATTATTTTTAAAGGAATTTACAGGATATTTTAAAACTCCTCTTGGATATGTTTTTCTTGTAATCTTTCTTTTTGGAATTGGATATTTTACTTTTGAACCAGGTCGTGGAAGCTTTTTTCTATTAGGAGAAGCCTCTCTATCGAGCTTTTTTAATTATATCCCATGGATGTTTCTTTTTCTTATACCTGCTGTCAGTATGAGACTTTGGGCCGAAGAGAGAAAGGGAGGAACTATTGAGCTTCTCTTTACAATGCCAATTACGGTTAGAGAAGCCGTTCTGGCAAAGTTTTTTGCATCATGGGCCTTCATAGGAGTCGGTCTTTTAGGAACCTTTCCTATGATTATAACTGTACTTTATCTAGGTAATCCAGATCTTGGAGTGATCTTTTTAGGTTATCTTAGCTCTTTTCTTATGGCCGGAACTCTTCTCGCTGTTGGAAGCTTTTTCTCTGCCCTTGCAAAAAACCAGGTCGTAAGTTTTATTTTAAGTGTTTGCGTCAGCTTTCTTTTAATAATGGCAGGCTCACCACCAGTTCTTGATTTTATATCTGCGGCCCTTCCTCATTACTTTCTGCAATTATTCGAATCCTTGAGTGTATTAAATCATTTTGAGTCTATTGAAAGAGGTGTTCTTGGTTTAGGTAATCTTTGGTTTTTTGCAGTGATGATGTTTTGTTGGATTGCTGCCAATATTTTTTTACTTAATGAAAATAAGGCGAATTAGGAGGAAGGATGAATAATCGTTATGAAAATTATCTTAAAGTTGTTCTAGGTCTTCTTTCGATGACTTTTCTCATTTATATTGGAAGTACTTTATTTAAAAAGATTCGCTACGATATCACGGAAGAAAATCTTTATACATTATCACCGGGCACAAAATCAATTTTATCAAAGATTGATTCCCCAATGACACTCAAACTTTACTATTCTAAAACTGCTGCTAATAAGGGAACTGAGGGACTAAGAGCATTTAATAATCATTTTAATTACGTAAAAGACCTTCTAGGGCAATACACGAGATATTCAAGAAATAATCTAAATATAGAGGTTATTGACCCAAGGCCAGATACACCAGAAGAAGAAGATGCTCTAATGTACGGGCTAAGAAAATTTAATCTCACTGATACTGAGAGATATTTTTTTGGTCTTGTAGCAGAAAGTGAATCGGGATCTGAAAAAATTATTGAATTTTTCGATCCAAATCAAAAAGATAAGCTTGAATATGATTTAACGAAGCTTATATACACCACTCTAAATCCTCAAAAGAAAAATATTGGTGTTCTAAGCTCTCTTGATGTTCTCAAAGAAGATGTGAGCCCCTACATGGCGCAAATAATGAGAATGCAGGGAAGAGATTTAGAAAGTTCTTGGATATCAACCAAGCTTTTAAAAGACTTTTACCAAGTTAAAAAGATGGAGCAGGATAAGGAAATTACTGGACTTGATACCTTAGTCATTATCCATCCGAAAGGGTTCTCTGAAAAAACTCTTTTTTATATAGATCAATATCTTATGAAGGGGGGAAGTCTTCTCGTCTTTATAGATCCTCATGCTGTTTCTGATTTAAACCCAGAGGGTATGAGAGGTATCTCTTCCTCTCCTGATGCCGGTTTTAAAAAACTAATGGATAAATGGGGGGTGGAGCTTAAAGAAAATACCTATGCTGGTGATAAAATTTTAAGCGGCGTAGGGAGATTTAACCCCAATCAACCCGCGGGACGCCTTCTTCCTTTAGTGAACTGTAATGAAGCCTGTACTGCTGATTATAAAGATAATGTTACTTCAGGGATTGATCAGGCCCTTTTCGTTTTTCCAGGTGTCCTGGAATATCAACCGAAAGAAGGTGTTAAATACTCCACGATACTATCGACAACCAAAACGGGAAATTCATATCAAGCCTTCCCTTATGAGATGAATAACCCAGAGGCGTTGTGGAGAAAGTTTAAAGAGGGAACAAAACCCGTGAACCTTGGACTAAAACTTCAAGGTAAATTTAAATCTGCATATCCTGATGGAATAAAGGATATTAAAAAAGATATTGTTACTGAGTCTCAAAAGGAATCGGCGATATTAATCTTTTCTGATGTGGATTTTATTGCTGATCAGTTTGCTTTCAAAAATACCTTTTTAGGACCTGCTATTGCTAACGATAATAGCACCTTATTTCTTAACTCTGTAGAAGCGCTAAGTGGAGACCTCGATCTCTTGAGTGTGCGAACCAAGGGGCGAATAAATCGAAGCTTTAAGCTCATTAATGAAATCGAATTAGAGGCCCAAAAACGAACGGCCAAAAAAGTGAGTGAGATTAATGCTAGTATCTCTAAATTTCAAAATGAGCTCAATCAACTTGGTCGTCAAGTTAATGATGGAAATATCGCTCTTATTCAAAATGAAGGTCTTAAAAAGAAAAAGGAGTTGGCAAAAAAAATCGCTTCTTTAAAAAGAGAGTTAAGAGAGGTTAAAAGAGAGGGAAGAGAAAAAATTGAAGGAATTGGAAATACTTTAAGATATATAAATACACTTTTGATTCCATCTTTAATCATTCTCTTTGGTATATTTTATCATTGGAAAAGGTCTCAAAAAGGACAAGTCTTGAGACAAAAAGTAAATAATAAAGAAACGACTAATTATAAGGAGCTTAAGGTATGAAGACAAGAAATCTAGGTATTCTTACTTTAATACTTTTTATTTTTTCTATTTTTGTTTATACAAATGAAAACAAAAAAGGAACAGATCTCATCGCAGGGAGTGACTTTGTTAAAGGAATTGATCTTAATAAGGTCCAAAAGATATCTCTATCGTTTGGTGAAAAGAAAATTATTTTAACAAGAGATGGCGCTCGCTTTGTTGTAGAAAATCATAAAAGCTATCCAGCTGCTACTGAAAGAGTAAATGATCTCATTTACAAAATTGCTAGTGTTCAAGTTCGAGAAAAGATAGTGGATAAGAGCAGTCCGGAGGATCTTAGTCGGTATGGATTAGATCCAAAAAACTCAAAGTATTTAATCGAGATTTTTGATAATGATGGTAAACGAACAGTCGCATTTCGAGTTGGAAAAAGCTTTAAAGGAAGAGGGAATTATCTTTATAAAGAAGGTAGAGATGAAATCTACCTTTCGAACAATGAACTTTGGTTAAATTCATCTTATAAGGACTTCATTAATACGGTTCTTTTAAAAGTTGATAAAGAGAAACTTCAAAAGGTTGTTATAAAGGATAAAGAGGCTATCGAGCTTGAAAGAGAAGATTCTAATTTCGTTTTAAAAACGGCCGGTTCTAAAAAAGCTAAAGAAGAGAAAATAGAAGAGTTTATAAATAATCTTGGTCATCTTTCGTTCGAAGACTATTTTAGACCAAAGGACTCTACTGTAAGCTCTCTTAATTTTGAGAAAGAAGTAGAATTAAAAATGAATAATAAACTCATTTACAAATTAGCTTTGGCCAAGTCCAAAACAGACTATTTTTTAAGACTTCAGGCATTAGTGGATGAGGCACCATCAAGTATCGTAGTTCATCAAGATGCCGACAAAGAAGAGCTTCAAAAAATTGAAGATACTATCAAGGTTCAGGGACAGGCGCAAAGGGTTAATTTAGAATTATCGCCTTGGGTTTATAAAATCAGCAAAGAAAAGTTCGAAAAACTCTCTGTTTCGAAAAAGTTTTTTCTTTAATTCAAGCTTAAGATGGCGTATTTAAAGAGGGTGGAACTTATCACCCTCTTTTTTATTGCTTTTTTAGCAGGTTCTTTTGTCCCTCTTGGCTCAGAGGCCTACCTTCTCTTTTTACAGAATAAAGGGATTTCAAATGAGTTGCTAATTCTCTTTGCTACTCTTGGAAACACACTTGGAGGACTGTCATGTTACGCCATCGCTCGTTATGGTGGAATTCCACTTATGAAAAAGTATCTCAAGCAATCCGATGAAAAGATTGAATTATGGCAAAAAAGGCTAAGTGGAAAAAGTGAATGGACGGCCTTCTTTTGCTGGCTACCTCTTGTAGGTGAACTCATTGCTGCCGTTTTAGGACTTATCTCTAAAAGAACTCTTAGAATTAGTTTTTATATGCTAGTTGGAAAAGCTCTGAGATATCTTTTTTTGCTAGGTTTAATGGAAAAGTTAAGGACTGTCTTTTAGAGAAAATGGTCTATATAAATATTTATCATTAATTTTTTAAAATTTGCTTTCTAATGATTTCGATCTCTGTGCCCAAAAGCTTTCTAAAGATTTTTAAATTAGCATAAAGGGGTTCCCAATCGAAGAGAACAAGCTCAATGGGCTTCCATAAAGAAACCCATCCAAAAATAACAAGACCTTCTTTAAAAATATCTAGAATACCATCTTCAGGTACCAAATTGGCCAGATACAGGCATATGAATAGAATGATGAGCCCTACTACCAAAAAGTATTGTGCTCTTTTGATATAACTTTTAAGCTCTCTTTTTTGGAGATCGATTTTATATTGAAAAAAATCATATATCCCTGCTTTTATGGAATCATTGCTTAAGTTTTCGACCTCTTCATCTATGTGAATAATGAGTTTAAGATCGGTATGAAAGGAAAATTCTTTAGCCGATGATAAATAGTATTCAACAAAATCATCATCAAGGTCTCTTTCTCTAAATGGCGAGGGGTCTCTAGCATCAAAGAGTTGACGATCGGACTTTACTTTAACCTCAATACAAGGTTTACCCTCAACGTGTTTGTAACGAGAGCGCTTTTTCTTGGCCATCAATTGATTGTATTCTTAATTCTAAGAAAAGAGATTAAGGTAAATTCTTCCTTTCCCGAGTAAATACGTAACCTAGACCTTTTTTGGTTTGGATTAGGTATTTAAGTGGTGGTACCTTCTTTTTTAGATTATAAATATGAGTGTTGAGAGTGAAATTATTTTGAGTTTCATTATTCCAAAGTTCCTTATAGAGGACACTTTTTTTGACTAATTTTTCACTATTTTCATCTAGAAATTTTAATATACTCATTTCAAGAGGTGTCACAGAATATTTCACCCCTGCTAACTGAATTTCATTTTTTTCTGAATCAATTTGAAGTTTTAAATCATTTGATTCTTGAGATTTAAGAAGTCGCTTATATTTATTAAAAGTATTATTAAGTTGAGCAAAAATTCTATCTTTTGAATAATGAGATTTAATGAGGGCATCTACTCCAAGACTTAAAACTTCTATGACTTGGTCTTCTTCAATGTGATCCGTATGAATAAGAAGAGGAACTAAAGGAAGCTCCCTTCTAAGTTTTTTTACAGTAACCAAACTATTCGAGAGATCAATGATCACCGTATCAGGTTTTCTTTCGTGCAGGTTTTCTAATTGGTAATTGTAGTGGTGTTGGAGATTTATGGGTTCATCTAGTGTAGGAAAACTTTTAAATTTTTCATAGTCTTGACTAACATAGATAACATTCATTTTTGCATACCTTGAGTTTTAATAATAAAAATAAAGTACTGAATTTTTAAATCACAATTTTTTATAGGAAAACTGTGCTTCAAGAATTCTCTTAAGGATTTACATGTATGGCAAGGACTTTTTACCTTCTGTGTTTAAGTAATAACCTCATCATCTTTATCTAAAACTCGAAAATTATTTTTAATGGTCGTTGGTGAGAATTCGTTCTTTAGAATGTCTTGATTTTATTTAAAGCTTCTATTTATTTTCATGACTAGAATACGAAGAAAAAATTACATTTGATATGGAGGGATTGGGAAGGTTCCTTCAGGACATCTATGAAAGGCGTTCTCGAGTAGCTTTGAAAGCTTTTTTTGATCTTTAGGAAGAGTGCCTTTCAAAGGCATTTGATTGCTAACGTGATTGGCC
>CBDUBC010000124.1:0-7047 GCA_965365285.1 uncultured bacterium | reverse complement strand
CGTCCTTCTTCGTTATAACACGGAATGACGAGGCAGGTCTTAATCATTCTTTGACTCTACTTCAAATACCCTACTTTTGTTAAGGGATCTTTTCTCTATTGCTATGAGTAATAGCAGTATTTGTATTCCCAACCCTAGGGTGTTCCCCTATGATGAAATCTTATGAATCGATGGATAATGATCTGTGTGGTTTTTCACTTGATAGCGGCCCTATTTTCAGAGGGGATGCATCACTGGGATGAGCATTTTCAGATCCTTGAATTTATTAATCTCAAAAAGGGCGGGATTACTGGGAATGAGCTTCCTTGGGAGTATTCCGCTAAGATGCGCCCTTGGATCATGCCAGGATTTTATTATCTCATCGATTTTGCCAATCCCTTCATCATGACCACAATCTATCGATTGATTTCTGCTCTATTAGGTTTAGGCGCTCTCTACTCCACCTATAAACTCTTTAAAAGAAATTATCTCCTCATCGCTCTCTGTTCGCTGTGGTTCTTTCCCTATATCCACGCAAGGATTTCAGCAGAGGCGGTAGGGGCTTCTTTATTCATGATTGCTCTGATCGCGAGACCTGCTCTTTTTCGCGGTCTATTAATGGGAATCGCTTTTTACTGCAGGTTTCATATAGGTATTTTGATTCTTTTTTATCATCTCTATCAACTGATCTTTAAAAAAGAGAAGTTATCCACATTAATGGTCTCCACTTTAGGAATTCTCATTGCTATTGCTTTTAATGTCCTTATTGATTACTGGGGATACGGGGAGTGGGTCTTTACGCCATGGGAGTACGTCAGGCAAAACCTTCTCGAGAACAAAGTCTCCTCTTTTGGAGTCAATCCTTGGTATGACTATTTTAAAATGGTCTTTAATAAATCCTTTGCTCCCCTTGGGATCCTCATTATTCTCTCGCATTTGTATCTGTGGATTAAACACCCTAAAAATATTCTCACTTGGTTAACTCTACCCTTTTTTCTCATTCACTGCCTTATTGGTCATAAAGAGCTCAGATTTCTCTTTCCTCTAGTTCATTTTGTACCAGTGATCCTTGTTCTTTTTTTGGAGGAGCTTAAATTATTTAAATATCCAAAAATGCTCAAGTTCATTTTTATTCTGAATCTTTTTCTTCTTCCGATCTATAGCTTTACTTCGGCCCACCCCATCACTTCTTTTTTTAAAAAGACTAATATCACTTCTGGTGACACCCTCTCCATTTATGGAGATACCGATCCCTATCATCTCGCCCAGCTTCCCGTGCGCTATTATTCAAGCGAGGTTCCAAAAATTAATAAACTTAGGGATGACTCCATGGTCCCTTTGGATTCCTATGTTTTTTCTAATCGAGGTAAGTTTTATTTAAAGATAAAAGAGAATCCCTCCTGTAAACTGATCTATTCAAGCTACCCTGAGTGGGTTCTCAATATTAATATCGCAAACTGGCAAAAAAGAAGTAAGGCATGGACTCTTTTTCACTGCAAAAATTAAAGACCAAACATTTCATCATTATGGGTGCTCTTTTTCATCTACTCGCCGTCCTATGTTCAGAGGGCTTTCATAGACCCGATGAACATTTAGGTCTTATGCGCTTTGTAGGATATAAACTAGGAATTCTAAATGCTACGGATGCTCTTTCTAGCTGGGAATATCCTGCAAGGATTCGCCCCTGGCTTCAACCTGCTTTCTACGTCGCCCTTTTAAAACCATTTACTCTTTTAGGACTTAAAGACCCTTTTATTCTGACTACTATTCTAAGATTCATCTCTTCTTTGTTAGGATTTGCTTCTATTCTTCTGCTTCTTAAAAAGATTCCAGAGCTTATAAAAGATCCCTTCAATCAAAAGATCACAACTCTTTTATTTATGAGCTTATGGTTTCTTCCCTTTTTCCACGCAAGAACAACTGCAGAAAATCTTGGAATTTCCTTTTTTATCTTTGCCATGTTCTCCCGTAGCTCTTTTCTTCTCGGTTTTCTTTCTGGAGTCTCTTTTATCTTTCGTTTTCAAATGGCCTTTATGATTGCTCCCTATTTTCTTTGGCTTATTCTTTTTAAAAAAATAAATCTTAAAAACTTTATAAAACTCTGCATAGGGTTTGGGATCGCTCTTATCCTCATGGTCTTTGTGGATTACTGGGGTTATGGAGAATGGACCTTCACCCCTTGGAATTATTACTATCAAAATATTATTAAAAATGTAGCGGCCGGCTTTGGCGTTGATCCTTGGTATTACTATATTGTTCGAACGCTTAATCGAGGGATTCCTCCTCTGGGCCTTCTCTTTTTGTTAGCTCCGCTCTATCTTTGGATAAAGCATCCTAAGCATTATCTTACTTGGATCACTCTACCCTATTTTGTTGTTCACTCTATGATCGGTCATAAAGAAGTGCGCTTTATCTTTGCGCTCGCTCTTTTTTTACCACTGATCATAGGAATGTTTCTTGAACGTTTTAAACTACCCAAATGGCTTATCACCATTCTCCTCATTCAAAATACCATTCTCCTTTTTATCGCCTCCACGAAGGATGCCCATACTCCTATTGAATTTTACAAATATCTCTATAATAAAAAAGAATCGACGCCGGTGATCTACACCATGAATCGTGTCATTGATCAGCTTAAGTTCTATCAAAAAGAACCGATTGAAATGATTCATTTAGACTCTATGAGTGAAGCCGAGGAGCTTATAAAAACGGGTGAAAAGCTTTACTTCCTAACGGACCGAATCAGTGAGGCCCAAAAGTTTGATGCTTACAATAGTTGTGAGGTGGAGTTTTCCACCTATCCCAAATGGCTCACTAAAACTTTTCCTAAAATCGCTAAAAGAAGTAAGGCATGGTCTCTGACAAAGTGTAATTATCAACAGTAGTCCATTTTGATATTAAAGAATCGAAAAGGATATGCGCAGAGGCGTTTTGGCCGCGGATCTTTTTGAGCAGTAGCCTTTAGAGTTTTGAATCTTTAGGTAAGGTAAAATGAACCTTGGTCCCGATTCCTTCAATGGACTCGACCCACATATTTCCATTGTTTTTAATGATCATATCGTGGCAGAGTCCAATTCCTAGACCCGTCCCTTTTTCTCCGCCTGTTCCTTTCTCGGAAACGGAAGTGCTTATATTAAAAAGGGTCTTGATCTTTTCTGGAGGCATTCCCACACCATTATCACTGACCGTTACTTGAATGAGATTTTCTTTTGTAATGCTCGTGACTTCGACTTTACCACCTTCTGGGGTAAATTTAATGGCATTAGAGACTAAATTTCTAATGATTAATTGAACCATATTGGGATCCGCATAAACGGTACAATTTTCAATTTTATTAACTAATTGAACGCCTTTGTTTTCAGCTATCATCTCATAAACCTCAAAAGTCTCATCCGTAATTTCTTTAAGAGAGGTCTCTTCCCTTTTAGACTCTCCATTTTTAAATTGAACTTCAGACCAACTGAGTAAGTTTTGTTGAAGATTAAATGTTTTGGAGGCAGCATCAAAGACTTGTTTTGCTGTTTTAGAAATTTCTTCAGAGGTAAAATTCTCAGCGTCTTCGGCCATCATTTCGGTAAGACCCAAAATTTGATTAAAAGGATTATTAAGATCATGGGCAAGAATGGAGAAGAAGCGATTCTTTGTTTCAATCTCTTTTTTTAATTGCTCTTGATTGATCTTTAGATCTTCTTCAATTTGAACGATTCTATTAACAAAATATCTAATTTTTAAAAATAAAACGATAAAAATAAATAAGGAAAAGATGAGACTCGTATAGAGAAACACATTGGTTACAAGTGTGGCCCCTTCACTTATGGTAATGGAAAAATCAAGTTCCAGTAGAGCGAGTTCTTTGTTGAGGATATCAATTTTACTAAGATAATCCTGCACTAATTTTTTTTCATCATTTAAGACGGCCTCTTTTAATTTATAGGCATACCCATCTAATTCGATGATCGCTTGATCTCCTCTCTCCCAAATACTAATGGCCTTTTTAAAAAAAGGTAGTTTATTGAAATAAATAAACATATCGATCATGAGAGGTATATCTGAAATGAGGTTTCCACCAAGCAGAAATCCAACCGTGGCATTATTTAAATTAGGATCGCTACTTTGGAGGGCCTCTCTTGCTTTTCGATCTCCTATGGGGATCGCAATCATTTCTTCATATTCTCTAAAATCTTCATCTTTTTTTGTTCTTGCGTATCTTTCAAGAGCGAGTACGGCATCTTTTTGTCCCTTGGCATAAAGACCTTCCCCTCGAACGTAGGATCGTAAACCCGTAAAGACTTTTGCTTCTAGAAATAAAAGGGTGAGCAGAAACAAACACGTAAGTGAAAAAAGGATGATGATTTTAAATAATTTAGTTTTCATACCAAGGCCTATTTATCGGGTATGGACCTTGATCGATTTAATTTATTGAGAAGGTTATAAAGAGATTTTACTGAGGCCTTTTTAGACCTCAATTATCAGCTTATTCGCGAGTTCATCCTCGTCATCTTTATGATCAGGGAATTTTTCGCTTAAAACATTACCAATGGATTCAACGGTCTTAATGATACCTTCGGTGTACTCGCCTCGCTTCATAAAACCGGTGAGTTCACCAATCATCTTTTCCCAGACAGAGTTATTGAGCTCTTTTTGAATGCCAGTGTCAGAGACGATCATTGCTCGTCGTTCAAAGTCTGAAATAAAGAGCATCACACCATTTCTCTCTTTGGTTTGAGTCACCCCATTCATAAGAAAGGCCTCATAAGCTCTTTGAGTAAATTCAGTTTCCATCTCTTTTTTAGAAATGAGAAGTCTTCGATAGCCTTTAAAATAGCAAAGGGATCCCCCTAAAAATAAAGCTCCGATATAGGTCCCTAAGAGGTGCATCTCGATAAACTGACAGCAAATAGCACAGATCAGACCCCAGATCACAAGACTTCTTAAAAAAGCGACTCCGTATTCATCACTCATAGCAACGATGACGGGAACGATTTCTCCGCTGGTCTTTTTTTCGGCAGCAAGAACTGCTTTTCTGATTTTCTCTTTATCTTCGCTACTAAATTTCATTACCAACTCCCACTGGCACCACCACCAGAAAAACCTCCTCCACCTCCGGAGAAGCCACCAAAACCACCTCCCCCGCGTCTTCCTGAGCCACTAAGGATCAAAAGACCTAAAAGAGGGTTTCGTCGAAAGAGAAAGATGAAAAGGATAAACATAATAATAGGAAAGAATCCTCCCTGACTTTCTCTTTTTCTAGAAACTTTGATACCACTCTCTGCCCCCAACCGATTAAAGACAGTACTGACGGCAAAAAGGATTCCTCGATTATAATCACTCGCCTTAAAATAAGGCTTCATTCCATCAATAATCCTTCCTGCCATGGCATCAGGAATATCACCTTCAAGTCCTTGTCCGACTTCAAGACGCATCTTTCGATCAGCGACAGAAACTAAAAGAAGTAATCCATTATCTTTTTCTTTGGTACCTAGCTTCCAGGTATCTGCGACTTTTATGCTATAGCCCTCAAGAGATTCATCTTCGAGAGATTCCACCGTTAAAATCGCCATTTGAAAGTTTTTAACACTCTTTAGAAGACCATTAAGCTTACTCTCAACTTCAGAACTCAAAATTCCTGCTTGATCAACAACGGGGTTATAAAGAGGGGGTACTTCTTTGGCAAAAAGGACCCCACAGAATAAAAAGAGAAAAAGAAAACGCATTATAGATCTACCTCAGGAGCTTTCTCCATTTCCTGAAGGTTTTCAACAGCAAATTGAGGCATCTTTTCAAACTTATAAATAAGTGAGTTCGTCCACGACTGAGGGGGAACCGTCACCAGATTATTAAACTGCTTAATGGTTTCAATATATCGATTTCTCGCTACTGTGATTCGATTTTCAGTTCCTTCAAGTTGAACTTGAAGATCTCTAAAGTTTTGATTGGCCTTTAACTCTGGATACCTTTCAACAACCACCATCAGTCTTCCAAGAGCGCTACTGAGAGCTCCTTGGGCCTGTTGGAATTGTTTCATGGACTGAGCGTTAAGTTTAGTTGGATCAATATTTACGCTAGTTGCCTTTGCACGCGCACTTACCACTGCTTCAAGAGTTTCTTTTTCATGAGAGGCGTATCCTTTAACCACCTTCACAAGATTGGGAATAAGATCTGCTCTTCTTTTATATTGGTTTTGAATTTCAGCAAACTTTGCTTCCACTTCATTTTTAGCTGTTGGAATGCTTTGAAAACCACAGCTCACTAAACTCAACAATAAAAGTAATTTTACCATCCAAGTCATGACGACCTCCTTAAATTAGGCCCACCATAACATAAATTTTAATGAAGTGTCGTTTAATCAAAAATTGCGTCGCATTAATTGATATAGTATCCCTCGAACTTTTTTTCTATTTAAGCTAGTATCAATCTATGAAATTAAGTGTTGTTATACCCGTTTATAATGAAGAAAAGACTATTCTTGATCTTGTGCAGACCGTCCAAGAGGCGCTCACTAAGCTTCCTTCACAAATCACCTCTTCTGAAATTGTCATTGTTGAAGATGGATCGAAGGATCAAACCAAGAAAATCATAGAAGAAAACCTCACAAATCAAACTGGTATCACCACCTTCTTTCAACCCTATAATCAAGGTAAAGGAGCGGCCATCACAAAAGGATTCTTCCTGACCACTGGTGATATTGTCCTGATTCAAGATGCTGATAGAGAGTACGATCCCTTTGAATACCCTATTCTTCTGAAACCTTTTATTGAAGGCAAAGCGGATGTGGTTTATGGATCTCGCTTTAAAGGAGAGACCTCCCGAGTGCTTTATTACTGGCATTATCTTGGAAATCAGTTTTTAACTCTTCTTTCAAATATGTTCACCAATCTCAATCTCTCGGATATGGAAACTTGTTATAAGGTTTTCAATGGCGATCTCATAAGATCCATGATTCTTGAATCAAAAAGATTTGGAATTGAACCAGAAATGACTGCTAAAATTTCAAAAGTGAAAGGTATCCGTATCTATGAAGTACCCATCTCTTACTACGGAAGGACTTACGAAGAGGGTAAAAAGATC